>NZ_JACHFK010000005.1:50000-338599 GCF_014201805.1 Deinococcus metalli
CGACCCATCGAGGCGGTCGGAACCAGCACGGCCGCGTTCATCGGCGCCGCGCCAGACGGAAACGCGCTGGCGCAGAGCATCCGCGCGGTCACGAACTGGTCGGAGTTTCAGCGCATGTATGCCGCGCAGGGGCAGGCCGGTACCGACCTGTCGCAGGCGGTGTACGGCTTTTTCCAGAATGGCGGGCAACGCTGTTACGTGGTCAACACCGGCGCGGCGCGCGATCTGCCCGCTGCCCTGACCATGGTCGCACAGCGCGATGACGTGGCGATCGTGGCTGCGCCGGGCTTCACGGATGCGGCCGACTACGACGCCCTGCTGAGCCACTGCGAGGCTCTGGGCGATCGGGTGGCCATCCTGGACGCCGCGCACGACGTGCCGGACGTGATGGCGCTGACCCAGGTGGCCCGCCCAGCCCCGGCGGCCCGGGCGGGAGCGGACGCACCAGATCGGGCGTCCCCCGGCGACCTGCACGGGCTGAGACCCCGGCAGTCCGACGACGGCTACGGCGCGGTGTACTTTCCGTGGCTCAGGGTGCGTGATCCGGCGAATCCCTCGTCGCTGGTGGACGTGCCGCCCAGCGGCCACATGGCGGGCATCTGGGCGCGCACCGACGCCACCCGCGGCGTTCACAAGGCCCCGGCAAACGAGGCGGTGCGCGGCGCGCTGGACCTCACGTACCACCTCACGCGGGCCGAGCAGGAGCAGCTGAACAGCCACGGCGTGAACTGCGTGCGCTTCTTCTCCACCGAGGGCGTGCGCGTGTGGGGTGCGCGAACGGTCGCGGACAGCGCCAGCGAGTTCCGGTACCTGAACGTCCGGCGGCTCTTCAACATGATCAAGGAGTCGATCGCGCAGAGCACGCGCTGGATCGTGTTCGAACCGAACGACGAGACGCTCTGGAAATCCATCCGGCGGGACGTCAGCGCCTTCCTGCTGCGGCTGTGGCGGGACGGCGCGCTGATGGGCCGCACGCCGCAGGAGGCGTTCTTCGTGAAGTGCGACCGGGAAACCAACCCGCCCGAGGTGATCAACGCCGGACAGGTCGTGACCCTCATCGGGGTGGCGCCCGTGAAGCCGGCGGAATTCATCGTCTTCCGCCTCAGCCAGATGGAGCAGCGCAGCGACACCGACGGGCGGGGTGAGTGAGCGTGCCGGACATCCAGGATCCGTACCGCAGCTACAACTTCAAGATCGTCATCCAGGGCGTGGTGGAGGGGCACTTCACGCAGTGCAGCGGCCTGGGCGTGCGCGTGGGCGTCATCCGCTACCGCGAGGGCGGCAACGGCCAGGTCGCCCGCGCCCTGCCGGGACGGGTGGAGTACGCGGACGTGGAGCTGAAGTACGGCCTCACGCAGTCCCGCGAACTGTGGGACTGGCTGATGACCGTCGTGCAGGGCGAGGTGGTGCGCAGGAACGTCTCCATCCTGATGCTCGATCCGCAGGGCACGCAGGAAGTCATGCGCTGGAACCTCGTGAACGCGTGGCCGTCGCAGTGGCGCGGCGCGGTGCTGGACGCCATGAGCCAGGAAGCCGCGCTGGAGTACCTCACGCTGGTGTACGACACCCTCGAGCGCGCATGAGGTGGCCCCGCCCCCCACGGGTGCTGCGGCGGTGGCTGCGCCGCTGGGCGCTAGAGGCCGTGCGCGCCACGGACGCCTGGGAAGACGCCCCCGGTCAGCCGGGAGTGCCGGAGGCGTGGCTGGCCCGTGTGCGCGCGGCACCAGGGGCTCACTGGCTGCAGGCGGGTCAGGTGGGGCCGCGCATATCTGGCACGGGCGCAATTGGGACAGGCGAGTCCGTTACCTTCAGCGCTGCGCCCTTGTCCACGCCTGCGCTGGCCGGGAGGGCCGCGCGGCCCCGCCTGCCCGCCCCACCGCCTGCCCTGGCGTTTTCCTCCCAGCCTCCCGCCACGGACGCCCGTCCGGTCTTCCCGGAGCGTCCGGCCCCGCCGTCGGCCGTCCGGACCGAGGTGCGGGAGCTCACCGAGGCGCGGGCGTTCAGCCGCCCGGTGCCGGTTCCATTGACCTGGGGCCCGTCCGTACAGAGCGGCCCGCCCGCGCCGCCGCACTGGCCGGTCGCCGACCCCACTCCGATCCCTTCCCCGTGGCCGGAACCCGCGAAGGTGACGGACTCGTCCGTGCCCTCGGCGCCGACCACCTCCACGACCCTGCGGGCGGAGCCCGCCAGGGCCTGGCCGCAGGTGCCCTCCATGCCGGTGCAGGCCCATGCACCGACCTTGCCGCCGTTGGTGTCCGCCGGACGTGAGGTCGCCCAGAGCGCCGCAGCGCAGGAGCCACCGCTGGAGCGCTGGCCGGCCCTGCCCTCACGTCAGGCGAACCCGCTGGACGTCTGGCACGCCGCGCGGCGCGAACAGGAACGCTGGCGGGAACTGGAGCGCGAACAGGCGGGTGAACGGTGGAACGGGTGGGTTTCCTGATCGAGGCCACGAACGAGCGGATCAGCTGCCTGCTGAACCCCGAGCACTTCACGGTCACGCGGCACGCGGGCGTGGGGCCGGTCCGGTCCGTGGGGGGGCTGCTGGGGGCCCGCGCCCTGGGGGACGATCCGCTGCTCGCGCTGGGCGGCGGCGTGACCGAACTCGATCTGCGTCTGCTGTTCGACACGTCCGTGCAGGAACCGCCGCAGCGCGCGGCGGACGTGCGCGACCTGACCCGGCCGCTGTGGCAGCTGGCCGAGGGGCTGGGCGCTCCGGGTCGCGGGCCAGCCCTGGCGCGCGTGCGCTTCCTGTGGGGCAAATCGT
This sequence comes from Deinococcus metalli, assembly GCF_014201805.1. Lineage (NCBI taxonomy): Bacteria > Thermotogati > Deinococcota > Deinococci > Deinococcales > Deinococcaceae > Deinococcus > Deinococcus metalli. The sequence goes on from NZ_JACHFK010000005.1 coordinate 52,765, forward strand.
GGAATGTGCTGGGCGTGGTTCTGGCGGTCAGCGAGCGCTTCGAGCAGTTCGCCGCGAGCGGAGCGCCGCAGCGGTCGTGGCTGCACCTGCGTCTGCGCCGCGTGCCGGAGCAGGTGGCGGATGACACGATGTCCGGCCCGGCGACCCCGCCCGACTGGGGAGACGGGCCGACCCTGCCCGCTGCGGGGGGCGCTCCCGCCGTTCCGGCCGACGTGTACGCCGTGCAGGGCGACGGATTGCAGTCGGGCAGCCGCCTGGACACGCTGGCCGCCCAGGTGTACGGCGATCCGGCGGCGTGGCGCGCCATTGCGGCCGTCAACGACCTCGCCAGTCCGTTCGAACTGGTGGCCGGGCAGCTCCTGCAACTGCCGGCCGCGCTGTCCGTGGCGGGTTCCGGCAGGCTGGACGGTACGGGCTTTGCGTCTGCGGGGGGAACACCATGACCATGCGCGTCCCTGCGTTCCGGCAGACGGCGGCTCTGCGCGTGCGTCTGGCCGGGCAATCCCTGGACGGCTGGGAGGGCGTGGTGCACGCGCTGCGGATCATGCAGCGGCTCTCGCTTCCCGCCGCCTGCGAACTGGTTCTGCGTGGCCCCGGCCCGCTCCCCGCGCAGCCCGGCGATCCACTCACCGTGGATGACGCGGACGGCCAGACCGTGTTCGGCGGCGAGGTCTCGGCTGTGGCGGTCGAGTTCCTGCCGGGCGGCACGCGGGAGGTGCGCGTGCGGGCCTATGACCCGCTGCAACGCCTGCGCCGCAGCCAGACCGCCCGGGTGCGCGCAGACGTGGACCTGCACGGCCTCGCTCAGGAGCTGGCGGCCGGGTTGGGCCTGGGCGTGCAGGTGGACGTGCCGATCCTGCGGCGGTCGTGGGGCGCGCAGGTGCGACAGTCGGACTTCGACGCACTCCGGCGCGTGAGCGAGCGCAGTGGGCGGGCCTTCCGAGTACAGGGCGGGCAGCTCGACTTCGTGGGGCCGGCCGGGGATGGGTCGGTGGTCACCCTGCGGCTCGGGCAGGCGCTGCTGGAAGCGCGCGTGGAACGGAGCGTCGATCCTGCCTGCGATGCAGTGGAGGTGCGCGGCTGGAATCCCCTGACCGTCCAGGCCGTGCAGGGCCGCGCCGTCGGCGCGGGCAGCGGTGTCGCCCGGCAGGTGGTGGGCGTGCAGGCCGAGAACGACGAGGAAGCCCGCTGGCTGGCGCAGGCCGAACTGGACTGGCGGGCCGCCGCCGCGCACACCTGCTGGGGCGTGAGCACAGGCGACTCGCGCCTCCGGCCGGGTGGCGGCGTCCGCCTGGAGGGCCTGGGTGACGGCCTGGAGGGCGACTTCGTCCTCACGGAGGTCACGCACCGCGTCGAGACCGAAACCGGCTTCGTGACCGAGTTCAGCAGCGCGCCCGTCGTGCCGCCCCCGTCCCCGGTGCCGGTGGCGACCTTCGGCACGGTCGCGCAGGTCGACGACCCGCAGGCGCTGGGGCGGGTGCGCGTGACCCTGCCCGCCCAGGGCGACCTAGAGAGTGGGTGGCTGCACGTGCTGAGCCTCGCCGCCGGGCCGGACCGGGGCCTGATGGCGCTGCCGGACGTGGGCGACACGGTGCTGGTTCTGCTGCCCGCCGGGGACGGCAGTTCCGGCGTGGTGCTGGGCGGCCTGTACGGCCCGTCCGGAATGCCCGACAGCGGCGTGGAAAGCGGCGCGACCCGGCGCTACACACTGCGTACCGCCGCCGGGCAGCAGGTCGTGCTGGACGCGGCGGCCGGACTGCTGCGCCTGGAGGACGGCCGGGGCAGCGTCGTGGAACTCACCCCGGACGGCCTGCGGGTGCACGCGGCAACACGGCTGGTGCTGGAAGCGCCGGGGCAGGAAGTCCTGATCCGCGGCCAGCGCATCAACTTCGAGAGGGCGTGATGAAACTGCTGACGGACAGGGCGCAGCTCGTCTGCGCGCATGAGATCGGCCGGGTGGGGTTGCAGCCCTCGCAGACCCTGGTCTTCGTGGAGGGGCAGCCGCTGCTGGTTGACGACGACCCCGAGGGGCGACCCATCCGCTTCTGCCCGAACTACGGCGTGGGCATCAAGCCGTGCCAGCACACGCTGAAGGTGACGCAGGGCTACTCCACGCTGCTACGCATCGGCGGCCAGCGAGTGGCGCTCGACAGCGTGCGCGGGCTGACCGATGGCACCCCGCCCGGCGTGGTCGAGTACATGGTGCGGCAGCCTGGCCAGGATCTGCTGGAGGAGCACCTGTGACCGCGCCGGATCAGGGCTGGCGCTTCGTGCACCCGGATCTGGACGCCACAGAGGCCGCTGCGGACGGCCCGGGCCTGCGCCTCACGCCGGGCGGCGGCGTGCAACTCGCGTCCGGCGCGGCGCTGGTGCGGCAGTCGCTGCTGCTGCTGATCTCCACCCGGCCGGGCGAGCGGGTTATGCGGCCCACGTACGGCTGCCACCTGTCAAGACTGATGTTCGCGCCGAACGACGACACGACCGCCGGGCTGGCCATCCACTACGTGCGTCAGGCCATCGAACGCTGGGAGCCGCGCGTGCAGATCCTGCACCTGGACGCCGGCCGCGACCCGGACGTACCGGAACTGCTGCGCCTGACGCTGCGCTACCGGGTGCGCGCCATCCTGCACGAGGATCACCTGCAGGTGAGGCTGAACCTGGCGGGTTCAGGGGGGGAAGACTGATGGCGCTGCCCCTGCCGAACCTCGACGACCGCACCTTCGAGCAGCTGCGCGAGGCCGCCATCGCCCGCGCGCGTCAGAGTGCCCCGGACTGGACGGACTTCTCGGCGGGCGAGCCGGGCACGGTGCTGCTGGAACTGTTCGCGTTCCTGACCGACACCATGATCTACCGCCTCAACCGCCTGCCGCACAAGGCGTACGTGGAGTTCCTGCGCCTGCTGGGCGTGGTGATGCTCCCGCCCTCGGCGGCGCGGGTCACGCTGCACTTCAACCGGGCGGGCGGGGCGGACGGCACGCTGCGACTGCCGGCGGGTACGCGCGTCACGGCCGGCGCGGGCGCGGCCGGAAGCGCGCTGGTGTTCTCTACCCTGCGCGACGCCGACTTGCCCGCCGGCAGCGCGGGCGTGGACGTGCCCGCCATCCAGGCCGAGTTCGTCAGCGGGGAGCTGCTGGGGCTCACGGGAGCGGCATCCGGCGGTACCTGGACGGTCGCCCGGCCTCCCATCGTCGCGCCCGTCACCGACGCGCAGGGCGCCGACCTGGTCGTGGCTATCGAGGCCCGGCCCACCGAGGTGCAGCCCAGCACGCCGATCATGACCTGGGGTGACAGGGTCTACCGCATTTACCGCGAGGTGCCGTTCTTCAGTGCTGGCGTGCCCGACCCGCAGACGTACCTCGCCGACCGGCTGGCCGGCACCGTGACCTTTCCGCCCGGCGCGGTGGGCACGGCGCCCCCGGTCGAGGCGGGCCGGGAAGTTCGGGCGTGGTACTGGCGCGGCGGCGGCGAGGACGGCAACGTGGCCCCCGGCACCCTGACGTCGCTGCAGGGCACGCTGCCGGGTGTGAGTGTGACCAACCCGGCCGCCGCGTCCGGCGGGCAGGCGGCCGAGACACTGGATCGCGCCCTGGTGCGCGGCCCCATGCATGTCCGGCACCAGCACCGCGCCGTGACCGCCTCGGACTACGAGTTCATCGCGCTGGCGCACGCCCGTTCGGTCGCGCGGGCGCGGGCCTTCACGCAGCGCGAGCTGTGGGCGCACGGCACGCCGGGCACGGTGGGGCTGGTGCTGGTGCCGGAGGTGCCGCCCGCCGAGCGCGCGCACCTCACGCCGGAGCGGCTGCTGGGCGCGCAGCAGCCCGAAGTGCTGGGGGCCATCGGGCGCGCCATCGAGGCGAGGCGCATCCTGGGCACCGCCTGCGACGTGCAGTGGGCGCGCTTCAAGACCGTGCGGGTCAGTGCGCGCGTCGTGGCGCGGCGCTATCAGAACCGCGACCAGATCCGAGCCAGCGTCACCGAACGTCTGCAGCTCACCATCAATGCGCTGCCCACCGCGCGCAGCGAGCACGGCTGGCGCTTCGGGCAGACGCTGCGCTCCTCCGACGTGTACGGCGTGGCGCTCGCCGAGCCGGGCGTGGCGTGGGTCGACCGGGTGGGCCTGTTCGTGGACGAGCAGCCGCAGGGCGAGGTGCGCTCGCTCGCCACCGACGCCTTCCAGCCGGGCACGTGGTATGCCGCGTGTGAGGGCCGGCTGTTCCGCTCCCTGAACGATGGCGAGGGCTGGGAGGCCGTCCTTACCGTGCCGGACGAGACGCTGCGGCTGGTGCGCGCCCACCCGGCGCAGCCCGGCTTCCTGGCCGTGATCGGCGAGACGGCCGCGCAGGGCGTGACGGTCCGGGTGTCCTTCGACTGCGGCGAGAGCTGGCAGCTGCCGCAGACGCTGGACGTGAAGGTGCAGGACGCCACGTGGGTCACGCGGGCCGGACAGGCGTCCCTGCTGCTCGCCACCGACACCGGCCTGCTGGACGTGCTTGCCATGCCCGGGCAGATGCGCGTGACGCCGCTGGCTGTCACGCCCGGTACCCCGAACCTGCCGCTGTACGCCGTGGCCGCGCACCACGACCCGCAGGGCACCGTGACGATCGCGGTCGCGGCGCAGTCGCTGGGCGGGGTGTATGTGTCCACCGGCGGGAGCAGCAAGTCCTTCCGGGCCATCGGGCTGCAGTCGCTGGACGTGCGCGTGCTGGCCGTGCAGCGGGATGGCGCCCGTGCCTTCCTGTGGGCGGGCCTGGCCGCCGTGGGCGATGAGGACGGCCCTGGCTGCCGCCGCTGGGAACTGCGCGGCCAGGAAGACCCGCCGGAAGGTTGGGTGACCCTGAACGCCGGGTGGCAGGGCGGCAGCTGCCTCGCGCTGGCCTTCACGCCGGACGCCGCGTACGCCGCGTCACATCACATGGGCGTGGCGAGCCTGCCTCTGGCCGCGGGCACGCCGTCTTGGGTGACGCCGGCGGTGGACAGCGGCCTGCCGCTGAACGACCAGAGGCGCTTCGACCGCGTCCGGGCGGTGGCCGCCGCGCCGCAGCTCGTCCTGGCAGGCGGGCCGTGGGGGCTGCGCCTGAGCCACGACGCCGGGCAGACCTACCACCCGGTGGTGCCGGAAAGCGGCGCGGACGCCGTGACGCTGCCGCCCACGTGGCTGTTCTGCTCGGGCGCGCACGACATCGAGGTGATCAGCGAGGATGAGGCGACCGGACCTTGACCGTCTGCTGCCCGAGGTGATGCAGCGCGCCGCCCAGCCGGGCCAGCCGCTTTCCGCCGCCCTGGACGTCATGGCGGAGCTGATCACGCCGGTCGAGGACGCACTGGCGGGCGTGGACGCCGCGCTGAGCCCGTACCGTGCGCCTGACGCCTTCCTGCCCTTCCTGGCGGGCTGGCTGGATCTTGACCGTCTGCTGCGGCCCGGTCCGCTGGACACGCAGTACGCGCCGGGCCTGCCGCAGCTCCGCCTGCTGATCGCGCGGACCATGCCGCTGAACTTCATGCGCGGCACCGCGCGCGGCCTGATCGGCGTGCTGGAGGCTGCGACTGGCGTGGGCGGCTTCCGCGTGCAGGAGAACGTCACGGCCGCCGGCGAGCCCCGAGCGTTCCACCTGCTGGTGCAGGCCCCGGCGGACTCGGCGCGGTACGCCGATCTGGTGCAGCAGCTCGTCGAGCTGGAAAAACCCGTGGCCCTCACGCACGAGGTCGTGTGGCCTGCGCCCACGCCCGGAGGAGCGACATGACGCTGACCAGCACCCTGCTGTGGCAGCCGCTGACGGCGGCGCTGCTCGCGGCGGCCGTGGCGTTCGTGGTGGGCGTGGCCGTCGGGCTGTTCAAGGGACAGTCCGGCTGGGCGCTGCTGCGCGGCCTGGAGGCGGGCGCGCTGCTGCTCGTCGGAACCTTCCTGACGCGGCTGGTCATCGCCTTTCTGCTGAGCCGCGCGCCGCACCCGGAGCGGGCGGCTTTCGTGCTCGGCTGGGCGTTCCTGCTGTGGCCCGGCATCATCGACACCATTCCCGCGCTGCTGGGCCACCGCTGGCTGACCACGCCGGAGCACCTCCTGACTCTGGCCACGCTGGTGGGCGGCGGCGTGGGCTTCATGAACGGCCTGTGGGGCATCCACGGCTGGGCGGGCATCCTTACCTTCCCGCTGAACGTCACGTGGGGCCTGGCCGGCAACACGACCGGCCTGCTGCTGCACCTCGTCAATGTCGCGTGGGGGCAGCACAGCGGCGAGACCCGCACGGAAGCGCACCGCTACGCCTCGGGCTTCCGCCTGAAGGGCACCTACGGCTTCACGCAGGGCTGCGTCATGAGCAACACCTCGAAGAGCCTGTCCGGCCACGAATTCGTGCACGTCGTCCAGAACCTGGTGGCCGGGCCGTACTACGTGCTGTCATACGTGGCGTGGATGGTGCTGCTGTTCGTGCCGGGGATGATCGCCGGGCTGCTCAGCAAGAGGGGCGGTCTGGCCGACGGCATCGAGGGTTACACCTACGACAGCAACCCCTGGGAGGCCGTGGCCTACGCCAGCGGCGGCAGCCACTCCCCGAAGATCTCGCTGGGGCCGGTGTGGACAGTCGTGCTGGGCGTGGCGCTCGTCGGCGTGTTCGTGTGGCTGAGCTGGAAGGTCATTCCCTGGGGCTGGCAGTGAAGGTCCGGTGGGAAGACTGCCCGTCATGCGCCCACCTCCAGCCCCTGCCCGGGGAGAACACGATGTCCGGTGACGATCCGTTCATGAGCCTGCCCGGCCGCCAGAGGTGTGGTGTGCGGCCACGCCTGCCCGTATCGTGAAGCTCACGCTGTCCTGACGCCCTTCCCCTGGAGGACCCATGCCCGGAGCGTTCACCATCACCACCGCGACCAACACCGTGACCCTCGGCCCGGATCGGCAGGGCGAGGCGACCTTCGTGGTCACCAACGTCAGTGGCCGTCCCATGCAGGGCCGCGCCCTGCTGGAATGGCAGCCCAGGGCCACGGATCGGGCCGCCTGGGCGGCCGTGCAGGGTGACGGCGAGCGGGTCTTCCCGATCGCGGGCACCCAGCAGTACACGGTGAAGTTCACCCTGCCGCCCAGCGCGCCGGTCGGGCAGCACATCCTGCGGCTGGACATGCAGGACGTGGCCTCCCCGGACGACGTGGTGCAGGGCCAGAGCGTGACCCTTCAGGTGGCGCCGCCGCCCCCCCCCAAGCCATTTCCGTGGTGGGTGGTGATCGTGGCCGCCGTGATCCTTCTGGGCGGCCTGGGTGCGTACCTGCTGCTCGGCAACCGGCAGGTGGCGGTGCCGGCCGTGGCCGGCCAGAGCCTCGTGAAGGCGCAGGAGCTGATTGCGGCGGCCGGGCTGAAGGTCGCGGATACGCCCAAGCAGGAAAGCAGCGACACCGTCGCGCAGGGACTGGTGATCCGCACCGAGCCGGAGCAGGGGACGAAGCAGGCGAAGGGCACGGCCGTTACCCTGGTCGCGTCGAACGGCCCGGCCAGTTTCCCCATGCCGAATGTCGTGGGCAGCGCGGCGTCAGCAGCCGTGATCGCGCTGCAACAGGCCGGGATCGTGAAGTTCAGCCTCAACCGCCTCTACTCGAACACGGTGCCCGCAGAGCAGGTCATCAGCACGAACCCGGATGCCGGTCAACCGGTCACGAAGGCGAGCGAGGTCAGCGTGGCCGTGTCCGTCGGCCCCTGCCCGCCCTTGCAGTGCCACATCAAGTTCCCCCCGGTGCTCATCGATCCGAACATCAGGGTGACGCCTGAAATGCTCCGACCGCCCTCACCGTGAATCCGCGTGTGTTCTTCGTGCTGCTGGCCGTGCTGGTCATGGCCGCCTACGTGGCCGCCGGTCTGGGCCTGACCCGGCACGATCCGGCCACGGACGCGGATACCCGGCCAGAGATGCCCGCGTGGACACAGGGCCTGGGTGGGCGGCTGGTGCGCCACAGACCCGTGCAGGACGCCGACATCCAGGCGGTGCTGGGCTCCTGCCCCGATCCGAAAGTGCTGTCGCTGGGAGCTGGGCAGAGCTGCTCGTACCTGCTACGCGTCCTGCCACGAACCAGCGCTGTGACCCGTGACCTCCACCTGCAAAGCCCGCAGCCCTTCCAGGTGCAGCTGGTCTACGGCGACCTGCACGGCAAGCCGGACGCGGCCAAGGTCAAGGACGGGCGCTACGACGTGATCGTGGACGTCTCCCGCGACGGCGCGCAGGTGATCGTGACCTGTCTGCAGACGGCGTGCAGCGTCCAGCAGGGCGGGCCGTAGGGGCTACACCCGCAGGCGGATGCTCTTCACGGTGGCCACCGCCCCGCCGATCAGCAGCAGCACCCCCCAGACGAACGCGAGGATGGCGACCACGATCGCGCCGATGGCGTCGGTCACGCTGACCAGCAGGCCCGGCACCAAGGCGTGCAGCCACCCCAGCAGCAGGCCGCTGACGACCGATGTCAGAATCAGCAGGATCAGGCTGCGGTTTTGCAGGAAGCGCTGCTGGGCCAGCACCAGCAGGATCACGAAGGCCAGTTTCAGGGTCATCAGCAGGGCCAGGGTGGTGGCGGCCCCGGAACGGTCGAAGTGCCCGAACAGTCCCAGGTACACGGGAAAGCCGAAGAAGGACAGCAGCAGGCCCAGCATGACGGTCAGCGTCACGAAGGCCGTGAGGCCCAGCACGATCACGCCGAGCAGCAAGAGCAGCGACAGCAGCAGCGTCACGAGGCCCTGCACCCGGCCCTGCACCCGCTCCGGGAGCACCAGTGCCAGACCCATCAGCACGACGTTGTACAGCAGCACGCCGTCGATCAGCGCCAGCGAGCGCACGCCGAAGCCCGGTCGCGCCTGACCGCCCGCGAGCAGGAACGACTGCCCCAGTTCGATCAGCACGACCAGCAGCGAGCACAGCGCCGCGCCGAGAAAGAAGGGTCTGCGCAGGGTGTCCATGCGTCATCGTACGCGGCGCGGCTACTTGACCTGAATGGCCTGCACGATGGATTTGCTGGACCTGTTGTCGAAGTACACCCGACCGATCACGCGCAGTTCGGTGTACACCCGGTCCGGCCGTCTGCGGACCGAGAGCGGCAACTGAATGTGCAGGTGTGGCCCCTGAGTCGTGAAGGTGATGGGGGAGCTGGCGATCCGGGCATCCCAGACGTCCATGTCGGGCACCGCCACGCGGACCGGGTGCCCGTCTGGGCCGGTGTAGTACAGCTCATACGAGAACTCGGCCCGGACCGCCCGCGCGCCGTTGGGCACCGTGTCGATGGTGAGGTCGCAGCGGTGCGGGCCCGCGCCGGCCAGCAGCACGTCGCCCGGTTGACCGGCGTGTACGCAGCGATCCAGCGTCCAGCCAGTGAAGGTCGGGGCCTGATTCGTGGGGGGCGTGGAACCGCCCGTCGAAGCGTTCTTCAGGTAGTGGTACACCTGATTCACGAACAGCATGGAATCCACGAAGTAATAGTCGGCCACGTTGGTGTTCGTGGCGGGCCGCGAGCGGATCACCTTGACGTCCAGGTGGAAGTGCGGCCCGAAGGAGATGTTGCACGCGCCGCCACCCTGACTGGACACGTAGCCCAGCAGTTGCCCCGCCTTCACGGTGTCGCCCGCCCTGACCTGCAGGCGGCAGGAATTCAGGTGCAGGTAGCGCATGACCACATCGTTGGCATAGCCGCTGGCATCCGTGAAGCGGCCCAGGGTGATTTCCACCGCTCCGCCTGGCCGGACGCTGCTGCCCGGCAGGCGGTGCGCCGAATTCACGACGCCGGGCAGCATGGCATAGATGGGCTGGCCCGGCAGGGCGTGAAAATCCGTGCCCTCGTGCTGCCAGCCGGGAATGTTGTAACACGGGGCGCGGGCACCGAATACCCAGCCGTGGGCACCGTGCGAGGCGTCGGTTCCGTCGACGCTCACGATGTTCGCCTGGCACGACCCGGTGGTCTGGATCGCCCGGAACAGCGGCGTGTCGTTCGACGGGGTGTAGCCGTTCTTGCGGCCCAGGTTGCCGTCGCTGATGGCCTGCGCCGGATCCTTGAACACGTCCTGCGCGAGCCTGAACCCGGCCAGGATGTCCTTCAGGGGGGGGCGGTTCAGCACGATCCGCGCGGGGCGGTCGGGATAGAACGGCGAGTCGATCTGCGTCCAGCGCAGGCTGGAGTTCTGCACCGTGACCTGCTTCGCCAGAGGACCGCCGGGCGGCACCGCCGCGCCATACGACTGCTCGAGGTACTCGTCGCCGTACACGGTGGGATTCAGGGCAGGAAACGTACGGTACAGCTCGAAGGACAGTGCCTCGTCCTTGATGGCCGCGTTTCCGGTCGAAAAGTTCAGCAGGATTTTGCCGCCCTCGGTCACGGTCTTGCTGACCTGCAAGTCAGCCGGAATCTGGTCGAACACCACGCGGTAATCGTCCTCGGCGGGCGCTCCAGTGTCTGGGGTCAGCAGGTCGCTGTTCACCTCGATGGTGAAGTGGCTCTGCCGCTCAAGCAGCGGCATCACGACCGTCAGCTTGGGCGAGCTGTCAAAGCCGTTTTGCGTCACCGCTTGGTTCGTCAGCGCGATCGAGCCCTTCCCACTCAACAGCGAGACCTTGTTCCCCAGGTAGGACACGGTACCCGCCGCCAGTACCTCCTTTACGTCGATGGGAGCGGCAGCGACAGTCATAGCCGTGGCTGCGGTGAAGACCCCGCTGCGGGCCAGATAGGTGGCCACGTTGGCTGTCTGGAGGCTCGTGGCTGGCTGGGTGCCCAGGCCCTGCCAGCGCGCCACGGACGCCGCGACGCGGCTGCGGGCGACGGCCCCGCCGGGCACGGACACCGGAACACTGAAGTTCACCAGCATCATCCCTGGATCCTGGGCGGCTCCCGTGCCGTGCAGCGCTGCGAGAGCGAGGGGCAGGCAGAGCCGGAAGGCCGCAAGCTTCATGTGAACCTCCGATCTGTGGGCGCGCGTCCGCCCAGGTGACGCTTTTGATCCTCTTCGCAGGCATTCCACATTTCCGTCCACACACCGCCCTGTCCTGGCCGGACTGAATTGAAGAGCGGTAGGGATCGCTGAGTGCCAAAACAACACCTTATGAGGCGGCGGGGCACGCGCCACGTGCCCTTAGCATGTCAGTGGACTCATGATCAGCCCATGATCGCCCAGTTCTGCCGGATGACATGGAATGTCCCTCGGAAGGTCACTGTTACCCGTCCTGACCTCGTGTCCTGTCACCTGCGGCTGGTACCACGCCGTGCCACCACGGCCTAGATGACCATCCAAAAGGTCGCACTATTCGCCACCAGGAGTCATTTCCGACATGCTGTAGGGCAATGGCCATTGGGTGGTTCTCTTACTCGCTCCAGCAGTTCAGTTCTGCGCGCTAGCGCGTGTATGAGGCGCCATTGAGATCCAGGGTGGCGCCGGTCATGTGCCGGGCCAGCCCGGAGGCCAGGAAGGCCACGGTGTTCGCGACCTCCTCCGGGGGCACGACGTCCCCCATGGGAATGTCTCGCGCGATTTCTGCCGCGTGCTCACGAAGGTAGGCTGCAGCCATATCTGTTCGCACCCATCCTGGAGCGACGGCGTAAGACAGGATGTTCTCATGGGCGTACCCACGGGCGATAGATCGGGTGAGCGCAACCACAGCGCCCTTAGAGGCTGCGTAGTGCATGGCGTCGGGGTTGTCCCCTCGGAAGGCCGCGCGGCTGGCGATATTGATCAGAATCCCGCCCTGCCTTGTCCGGAAGTGCAGGATCGCCTCACGGCAAAGGTCAGCCACGGCCATCAGGTTGACTTGCAGCGTGCGGGCCCAGGTAATGCTCCATTCGTCGAGAGGGTCGTCCACACTCACACTGGGCGCAATGCCGGCGTTGTTGACCAGCACGTCCACCCGTCCCTGCCACGCTACGGCTTCCCGGAACAGTGCTGCTCCCGCCCCGGCCTGGGTGAGATCCGCGCCCAGAGCGGTCGCCTGCTCCCTGCCTATGTCTTGGACAATGCGGTGCGCCTCATCGGCGCTGTGCCCATAGTGCACGATGACTTTGGCTCCCGCAGCGGTGAGCGTCCGGGACGTCGCTTCGCCGATCCCACGCGAACCGCCGGTCACCAGAACGACTTTTCCCGTCAAGTTGAGCATGGCGTTTATTGTGCCGGTTCCTAGCCTCTCAGCGACTGGCTCGACGATCTCGAACGCAGAGCGCCAGAACCGTTCGTGACGGCCCAGGGGCCGCGCAGTCTCCGGCGGTCGCTACAGGCTGCCGTGATTGTGGAGCAGTCAAACCGGCGCACAAACTCTGACGGGATGTGGCAAGTGCCGGCTTCGTTGAGCCTGATCAGATGGTGGAAACGCAACGAACGTGCCTTAGGTGTGCCTTAGACCTGCCATGACACCGTAGGCCAGGTCATGACACCAGATGGAGAACACAGTTTCCGCACTGATAAATAGTTCGTCTGGCACGACTGTTTTGGTAGATGCACAGTTCCAAGCTGCCAACTACGGATCAGAGGGCTAGGGGTTTGAATCCTTTCGGGCACACCGTCAGAACCCCCCGTCATAGACGGGGGTTTTTCATTGTTGTCGTAAGGCGAGGGGTGCCCGGTCGGCACGCTAAAAGACAGCAGAGGACCTGTGGACCGCAAAGGAGCTGACACCATCCTGAGCCAGGCAGCGGCTTGCGGAAGTGGGCGACCCGCTGAGCCGCTGCTCTCCTGTGTCCTGGACGCGGATCACGGTACATACCGCCGCGATCGGTCCATGTCCGGCGCCGGCTGGACTTGCCAAAAATCAGAACGCGTATTATATTTGATCAAACATCAAAAAAGCCCGATCAGCAGGGCTGGACTCACCGGCCTCCCTGCTGTCTCCCGCACGCAGGTGCCGTCCTTGCGCCCACTCCACCCGGAGGTCGTCCATGAAACGTCTGACCGCACTGCTCGCCCTGACCGCCCTGCTCAGCACGCCGGCCCTCGCCCAGAGCGGCAGCATCCGCCTGATCGCCCAGGCCGGAGAACAGGGCAATCCCACCATGCAGGCCCTAGTGGACGCGTTCATGAAGAAGTACCCGAACGTCAAGGTCACGACCGAGTTCTACCCGATCGGCACGACCTACCCGCAGGTGCTCCGCACGCAGCTGCAGGGCGGCAACGCGCCGGATCTGTTCTACGTCACGGCCGGCTCGGGTGGGCAGGTCTCGGTCATGCCCTTCCTGGACTCCGGGTACGTGGCTGACCTGAGCCCGCGCCCGTGGGCGAAGACCGCCATCCCCACCCGGTCCCGCGCGCTGTACTGGAAGGGGACGCAGCTCGCCGCCGTGCCGCTCGGCATGACGCCCATCGCGGCGGTCTACAACGTCGATCTGCTCAAGACCCTGGGCATCAGCGTGCCGACCACCATGCCGGAGCTCCTCAAGACCTGCACCGTCATCAAGGGCAAGGGCAAGAGCATGTTCACGCTGGCCGGCGCCAACCCGCAGAACGCCGGACTGCTCGCCGCGACCCTGGCCGAGAGTTACGTCCTGAGCAGCGATCCCCAGTGGAACGCCAAGCGGACGGCCGGCACGGTGACCTTCGCCGGCAGCCCGGCGTGGAAGCGCACCCTGAACGCGCTGCTGGACATGAACAAGGCCGGCTGCTTCATCCCGGGTGTCGAGGGTGCGGACATCCCGCAGGCCGCGCCCGCGATGGCCAACGGCGACGCCCTGGCCTTCGTGGTGCCCACCGGCGCCATCTCGGCCCTGAAAGGTATCAACCCGAAACTTAACCTCGGGGCCTTCGTGCTGCCCGGGCCTACGGCGAGCGCCACCGCCATCGCCGTGTCGCCCACCGACGCGCTGGCCATCTCCAAGAATTCCAAGAACCTGCCGGCCGCGCTGGCGTTCGCGGACTTCGTGGCCAGCGGCGGCGGCTCGGAGCTGTACACCAAGGTCACGGGCGATCTCTCGGTGCAACAGGCGACGACCGGCAAGAACCTGCCCCCGGAACTCAGTGGCATCTCGGCCGCCCTGACCAAGACCTCGCGGGTGTTCCCGCTGATCCAGGTGGAATGGAAGAACGGCGAGGTCTACACCGCGCTCGGCGAGGGCATCCAGGGCCTGCTCACCGGTCAGATCAGCGTGGACGCCCTGCTCGCCCGCATGGACGCGGCCTGGAACCGCAAGTAAGCGTATGGACACGGCCGCCACCCGGGTAACCATCACCGCGTTCGCGGCCCTGTTCTACGGCCAGAAGGATGTCCGCGCCGCCTTCTCGCGCTACGTCGCGCCGGACTATGTCCAGCACAACCCCGGCATTCCCGATGGTCGGGACGCGGCGATCGCGGCGCTGGGTCCGATGTTCGCGCGGCCGGAGACCTCCTTCGAGGTGAGGCGCATCCTGGCCGACGGCGACCACGCCGTGATCCACCTGCACGCGCGCTCCGCCCCGGATGAGCGGGGCGGGGCCGTGTGCGACCTCTACCGCCTCGAGGGCGGGCTGATCGTCGAGCACTGGGACGTCATGCAGCCCGTGCCCGAGCGCGCCGCCAACGCCAACACGATGTTCTGATGACGCCTGCCCGGAGGACCCACGTGACCAGCCAAGACACCCGCCCCGTCCCGGGGGTGAGCCGCGCGCCCAGGACGACCCAGCCCGCCCCTCCCCGGCACCTGCCCCCATGGGCGTGGGCAGTGCCGGCCGCGCTGCTGGTGCTGCTGGCGCGCTACATGGCCGCCGCGGCCGGCGGCTGGTACGCCTTCACCGACTGGAACGGTCTGAGCCCCCACGCTACCTTCACCGGCGCCGAGAACTTCCGGCAGATCTTCAGCGACCCCGCGGCGCGCGGCGCCCTGCTGAACACCGTGAAGTTCGCCGCGTGTTTCGTGGTGCTCACCAACATCATCGGCCTGTGTCTCGCGGTGGCCCTCAACCAGCACCTGCGCACGCGCTTCCTGCTGCGCACCGTGTTCTTCGCGCCGGTCGTGATGAGCCAGCTCGCCACGGCGTTCATCTGGCGCTTCCTGTTCGACTACTCGGGGCCGATCAACGGCGCCCTCGACGGGATCGGCCTGGGCGCGCTGAAAAAGACGTGGCTGGCGAACCCCACGTGGTCGTTCTGGGCGGTCGTGATCGTGCTGGTGTGGCAGTTCTCGGGCCTGGCGATGGTCGTGCTGCTCGCGGGCCTGCAGGGCATCGCGCAGGAGGTCGAGGAGGCCGCGCAGATCGACGGCGCGACGTCGTGGCAGCGCCTGATCCGCATCACGCTGCCGCTGCTCGCGCCGGCCCTGGCGATCAGCATCCAGCTCTCGGTGATCTCGGGTCTGGCGGTCTTCGATCAGGTGATGGCGCTGACCGGCGGCGGGCCGCTCGGCGCGACGGAAACGCTCGCCACGCAGGTGTACAAGCAGACCTTCGTGTTCGGGCGCTACGGCTACGGCACGGCGCTGGCGCTGCTGCTGACCGTGCTGATCGCGGGCGCCGCCCTGATCCAGCAGCTCGTGACCCGCCGGCTTGAGCGGGAGAGCGCGTGAAGGGGCGCCGGAACGTCCTGCTGGCCCGCGAGATCGGGCTGTGGGCGCTGGCGCTGGTGTGGAGCATTCCCTTCCTGTTCCTGATCGTGATCTCGGTGAAGCCCAGCGCGGAGCTGTTCACCTCGGCGCTGAAGCTCCCCAGCCGCGTCGATTTCTCGGCGTACGCCGGCGCGTGGCACAGCGGCCACCTGGGTCAGTCGCTGCTGAGCAGCGTGATCATCACGGGCGGCAGCGTGCTGGGCACCGTGGCCCTCAGCTCGGTGGCCGCGTACACGCTGGCCCGCCGGGTGGGCCGCCTGAGCGTGGTGCTCAGTCTGCTGTTCCTGATCGGCATCGCGCTGCCCTCGCAACTGGGCCTGATTCCCATCTACTCGCTGTTCAAGTCGCTGCACCTGACCGGCACGTACACGGGCCTGATCCTGCTGAACATCGCCACGTGGCTGCCGCTCGCGGTCTTCCTGTACACCGGCTTCCTGCGCCAGCTCTCGCACGAGTACGAGGAGGCCGCGCAGATCGACGGCGCGGGCCCCTACGCGACCTTCACGCGCGTGGTGTTCCCGCTGCTGCGGCCCGTCACGGGCACCGTGGCGATCCTGAGCGGCCTGCTGATCTGGAACGACTTCTTCAACCCGCTGATCTTCCTCAGCGGCAGCGGGCACACGCCGCTGCCCGTCGCGGTGTACTCCTTCGTCGGCAACTTCGCCACCCGCTGGAACTACGTCTTCGCCGCCGTCGCCATCGCCCTGCTGCCCGCGCTGCTGTTCTTCGCCTTCGCGCAGAAGCAGCTGATCCAGGGCTTCTCCGGCGGCGTGAAGGGCTGAGACCAAAGGAGCGTTATGACTGCATCCCACCGTGAGCCGAGCATCAAACGGGGCGTGAGCCTGTATTCCTTCCAGGAGGAGTTCTTCCTGCGCCGTATGACCCTGGAGGACTGCGTGGCCGCGTGCGCCGACATGGGCGCGTACGGCATCGAGACGCTCGCCGAGCAGATGATGCCTGGCTTCCCGCACCTGAGTGATGCCTTCTACGAGGACTGGCACGCCCTGATGGCGAAATACGGCACGGTCAGCGTGTGCCACGACATGTTCCTGGACACCAAGAGGTTCAAGGGCCGCGCCATGACCGACGACGAGCAGGTCGAGTCTGTCAAGCGCGACCTGACGCACGCGCGGCGCCTGGGCTGTTCGGTGATGCGCGTGCTGATGTTCGTGCGGCCCGAGGTGCTCGTGAAGGCGCTGCCCTACGCCGAGGAGTGCGGCGTGAAGATGGGGGTGGAGATCCACGCGCCGCTGCACCTGAGCCACCCGTGGATCCTGCGCTACAGCGAGGTCATGGACAAAGAGGCGTCGCCGTACCTGGGCTACGTGCTCGACATGGGCATCTTCACCGACCACTACCCGCCCGTGATGCTCGAGCGTTTCCGCCGGCAGGGCGCCACGCCGGCGATCATCGACCACGTGCGCGCCGAGTACGACCGCCGCACGCTGTCCGAGTACGTCATCAACGACGTGCGCGAGATGGGCGGCACCCCGCTCGACATCGCCATGGCCGAGGTCACCCGCCACAACCTGTGGTCGGACCCCCGCCACCTGATCGAGCAGCTGCCGCGCATCGTGCACGTGCACGGCAAGTTCTACGAGATGGACGAGCAGGACCGCGAGACCAGCCTGGGCTACGAGCAGGTGATTCCCGTCCTGCGCGAGCACGGCTACGACGGTTACATCTGCAGCGAGTACGAGGGCAACCGCCACATCCAGGACGCCTTCGAGGTAGGCAGTGTGGAGCAGGTGCGCCGGCACCAGCGCATGCTCGCCCGGCTGATCGGCGAGCCGGAGGTGGCCCATGTTTGACCGTTACATCGTTGTCGAGGACACCCTGAAGGACGTGCCGCAGGGGACCCAGGTGGGCGTGCGGCTGCCGTACTACCGCGGTCTGGGCCTGTCCATGGTGGAGGCGGTGGACGTGACCGTGGACGGCGTGAGCGCCGATCCGGCCGCCGTGAGCGTGACCCTGGGGGATCACACCTACCCGCTGAGCACCATGGACGAGGAGTACGACGCCGTGTGGAACTTCGGCGAGATCGGCACCGTGACGGTCGCCGGGCTGCACCTCGCGCCGGGGCCGCACGATGTGCGCGTCCGGCTGCAGCTGCGGGTGTCCTACCTGCCCATGAAACTCGTCGGCCAGGACAGCAAGACGCTGGAGCTGGCGGCCGGATGACGCGCGGGCCACAGGACGTGGACGTCCTGATCGTCGGCAGCGGCCCGGTCGGATCGGCCGCCGCGCGGGTCATCAAAGAGCGCGCTCCGGACGTGGCCGTGCTGCTGATTGACGCCGGCCCGCAGCTGACCCCGGTGCCGGGCGTCCACGTCAAGAACATCGCCGATCCGCAGGAGCGCGCCCGGGCGCAGGAACGCTCGCAGGGGCCGACCCCGCAGCCGTACGCGCCGGTGCCCCTCGGTGCCCGTGCCCACGCCGGGGCCGGGGAACGGCCGGCGCTGCTGGCGCGGCCCGGCACGTTCCTGCTGCGCGACGACGGCGGCGACAGCGCCGACATGCCGGCGGCGGCCCTCTCCACCAACGTGGGCGGCATGGGGGCGCACTGGACGTGTGCGTGCCCGGCGCCGGCCGCGGCCGAGCGCGTTCCCTTCATTCCCGAGGGCGAGTGGGACGCGGCGCTGGCCGAGGCGGAGTCGCTGCTGGGCGTGACCCGGGCGGCGTATCCCGAGACGGACAGCGCGCGGGCGATCCGTGGCGCCCTCCAGCGCGTGTTCGCGGACGTGCTGGAGCGGCCGGTGCAGCCCATGCCGCTGGCCGCCCGGGTCGAGGACGGCGTCCGTCACTGGTCCGGCACGGACGTGGTGCTCGGGCCGCTCGCGCACGGCGGCGCTCCCGGCTTCGAGCTGCGCCCGGAAACGCTGTGCACGGCGCTGCATGTGGATCAGGGCCGGGTGACCGGCGCGACGCTGCGCCCGGTGTCCGGCGGCGAGCCGTACCCGGTGCAGGCCCGGACCGTCTTCGTGGCGGCCGACGCGCTGCGCACGCCCCAGCTGCTGTGGGCGTCGGGCATCCGGCCCCGGGCGCTCGGGCACTACCTGAACGACCAGCCGCAGGTGCTGGGCGCGGCGCAGCTCGACCCGGCGCTGCTGCCGGCCCAGCCCGGCGCGGCGGTGGGCGGCGTGAGCTGGGTGCCGTACGCGCCGGGCCACCCCTTCCACGGACAGGTGATGGAACTGGACGCGTCGCCCGTCCCGATCCCCGAGGCGCAGGACAGCGGCACGCCGGTGGTGGGCCTGGGCTGGTTCTGCGCCAAGACGCCCCGCTTCGAGGATCACCTGGCGTTCTCCGGCCGCGAGGTGGACGCCTCCGGCCTGCCGAAGATCACGGTGCACCACGCGCTGACGCCCGAGGACGAGGCGGCGGTCGCGGCCGCGAAGGTCGAGGTCGCGCGCGCCGCCGCGGCGCTGGGCCGCCCGCTGACGGCCGATCCTCCATTCCTGCTGCCGGCCGGCAGTTCCCTGCACTACCAGGGCACGGTGCGCATGGGGAACGTGGACGACGGGGAGTCCGTGTGCGATCCGGCGTCGCGGGTGTGGGGCGTCGGGAACCTGTACGTCGGCGGCAACGGCGTGATCCCGACGGCCACGGCGTGCAATCCCACCCTGACTGCGGTGGCGCTGGCGGTGCTGGCGTGCGGTCAGATCGTCCAGCGCCTCGCCCCGGGGCGGGATGTCTCGGCCGTGGTCTGAGGACGTCCCACGCCTGCTTTCTGCTATATTTGATCAAACATCAAATCTGACTGCCGGGTCGACCGGCCCAAGGAGTTCCATGATCAAGCTGCTCTCCCACCTCGCCCACCTGGAAATCCACGCGACCGACCTCGACGCCTCCGTGCGCTTCTACGAGCAGGCCATGGGGATGCGCGAGGTGAGGCGGGACGGCGACTCGGTGTTCCTGCGCTGCTGGGGCGACTACTACACCTACTCGCTGGTGGTCACGAAGGCCGGGCAGTCTGGGATGGGTCACATGGCGTGGCGCACCACCAGCCCGGAAGCGCTCGACGAGGCCGCGCGCCGCATCGAGGCCGCCGGCATCCAGGGCGAGTGGCGCGGCGCCCAGCACGACCACGGCCGCGCGTACCGCTTCACCGGCCCCTACGGCCACGTGATGGAACTGTTCTGGGACGTCACCAAGCACAAGGGCGAGGGCCAGCACGCGTCCGTGTACCCGGACCGCCCGGCCCGGCGCACCAACCACGGCGTCGCCCCGCGTTTCCTGGATCACGTGACCGTCGCTGCGAGCGACGTGCGGGGCTTCGCGAAGTGGTACAGCGAGACCCTGGGCTTCCGGATCATGGCCTACACCTCGCTGGACGAGGCGCCGGTGACGGTGTTCGGCGTGCTCACCACCAACGAGAAGTCGCATGACCTGGGCGTCGTCATGGACGGCTCGCCCATTCCGGGGCGCGTGAACCACATCGCCTTCTGGGTCGACACCCGCGAGGAACACCTGGTGGCCGCCGACGTCCTGATGGAGGGCGGCACGCCCATCGAGTAC
Organism: Deinococcus metalli; assembly: GCF_014201805.1. Lineage (NCBI taxonomy): Bacteria > Thermotogati > Deinococcota > Deinococci > Deinococcales > Deinococcaceae > Deinococcus > Deinococcus metalli. The sequence goes on from NZ_JACHFK010000005.1 coordinate 72,787, forward strand.
GGCCCCAGCATCCACGGCATCGGGGAGCAGACGTACCTGTACTTCCGCGATCCCAGCGGGCTGCGCGTCGAGCTGAACACCGGCGGCTACCGCAACTACGTCCCGGACTGGGAGGCCTACGACTGGAAGCCGTCGCAGGGCTCGGCCAGCCTGTACCGCAACGCCGCCATGCCGCACTCCATGACCGAGAGTTTCCCGCCGGCCGCCGCGCCGTCGGCCACCGAGGAGGGCGCGCTGCCCGGCACCGAGGACAACCTGCTCGCAGCGGCCTACGGCAGCCACGGCCGGGGCTGAGCGTGCCCGCCACCATCATCGACCTCTCGCTGCCCATCCAGGACACGCCGGAGGGTGTGCCCGCCTTCCAGCGCGTGACCATCGAGCGCACCACGAACGCGCAGGGCGGCGAGGACATCGAGAAGAACTTCGGCGTGCCCCGGGAGCGCCTGCGCCGGGGCGAGGGCTGGGCCGTCGAGACCTTCACCACCTTCGGCACCCACTCCAGCACGCACGTGGACGCGCCGCTGCACTACAACTCCGTGATCCAGGGCGAGCCCGCCCAGAGCATCGACGAGCTGCCGCTGGAGTGGTTCATCGCGCCCGGCATGAAACTCGACTTCCGGCACAAGGCCGACGGTGACGTCATCACGCTGGCCGAGGTGCAGGCCGAACTCGCCCGGATCGGTCACACCCTGCAGGCGCGGGACATCGTCCTGATGCACACCGGACGCGACGACTTCGCCGGGCAGGCCGACTACTGGCTGCGCGGCCCCGGCGTCAGCGCCGAGGCGACCGTGTGGCTCTACGGCCAGGGCGTGCGCGTCATGGGCATCGATGCGTGGGGCTGGGACGCGCCGCTGCACCTGCAGGCGCAGGCCGCGCAGGCCACAGAGCAGCCGGGCGTGTTCTGGGCCGCGCACCAGGTCGATCTGCCGTACTCGCAGATCGAGCGGCTGTGCAACCTCGGTGCCCTGCCGCCCAGCGGCTTCACCGTCAGCGCCCTGCCGCTGCGGCTCGTGCGCGGCAGCGCCGCCCCGGCCCGCGTGGTCGCCCTCCTGTGATGCCCTGTTCGAGGTTCCCATGCGGATCGCCAGACTCCTGACCCCGGGCCCTGACGGCGCGCACCCGCGCGTCGTGGTGCAGGCCGGCCCGGACCTGCCCTTCACCGATGTGCGCCGCGCCCACCAGCTCGCCCTGCAGCGGCGCGGTGCGGGCGAACGCGCCTCCCTCGCCCTGGCCACCGCGCTCGTTCCGGGGAGCCTCTCGGCGGCGCTGGAGAACGGCGAACCGTTTCTCGACGCCCTGCACGCCGCGGCGCACGACACCAGTGGCGACGCGGTGGCCGCGCCCGGCCGGCTGCTCGCCCCGCTCGATCCCGTCGCGTACCGCGACTTCCTCGCCTTCGAGGAACACATCGTGAACGCGGCGGCGGCCACCGGCGGCACGGTCGACCCCGTCGTGTACGAGGTGCCGATCTCGTACATGGGCAGCGCCCAGGCGTTCATCGGCCCGGACGACGTGATGCCGTGGCCCACCTACGCGCACGCGCGCATGGACTACGAACTCGAACTCGGGATCGTCGTGGCGCGCGCGGGCCGCAACCTCACTCCGGACGACGCGGCCGGGCACATCCTCGGGTACACGGTGCTCAACGACTTCTCCGCGCGCGACATCCAGGTGCGCGAGATGCGCGGACGCCTCGGCCCCAGCAAGGGCAAGCACTTCGCATCGGCGTGCGGGCCTGTGATCGTGACGCCGGACGAGCTCGACCCGCACGCCCTGACCATGACCGCCCGCGTGAACGGCGAGGAGTGGTCGCGCGGGCACAGCAGCACCCTGCTGTGGCGCGTACCGGAACTCGTCGCGTGGGCCAGCGCCAGCGAGCCTCTGGCCGCCGGCACGCTGCTGGGCACCGGGACGGTCGGCCGCGGCTGCGGCATGGAACTCGGGCGGGAACTGCGCCCCGGCGACAGCGTTGAGCTCGAGATCGGGGGCATCGGCGTGCTGCAAAACCGCGTCGGCGACCCCGACGGCCAGGGCTGGGCCCCCACGCGCCGCACGCCCCGCCTCAGTCCCGCCCGGTAGGAGCGCCATGTTCGAATACTTCCCGAAGAACTACGTCTGGAACCTCGCCCTGAACCTCGCCATGGAGATGGGCGCCAAGATCGGCGAACTCGACGAGATGTGCCGTCCGCTGCTGGACGCGGCCCGTCAGGGCGACGACGCGGGCACGCAGGCCTTCCTGGCGTCGTGGGAGGTGATGGCCGACAAGCTGATCGCCCAGGCCTGCCAGGACGAGGAGCGGGGCCGGCTCCTGAGCGCCGGCACCAAGCTCGGCCGCGCCGCGACCTACCTGCTGACCGCCGAGCGCATGCAGGCCTTCGACTACGCGCCGAGGCAGGCCCTGTACGCCAAATTCCAGGACACCTTCCAGCGGGGCGTGCGGCTGGCCCGCGAGAACTGCGAGCGCGTCGAGATTCCCTATGAGGGCGACGTGATCGCCGGGCTGTACACCCGCGCCGAGGGCGTCAGCGGCCGCGCGCCGCTGCTCGTGCAGGTCAACGGCCTGGACAGCACCAAGGAGATGCTCTACCGCGTGGGCCTGCCGGCGCACCTCGCGCGGCGGGGCGTGTCCAGCCTGTGCGTGGACCAGCCCGGCACCGGCGAGGCCCTGCGCCTGCACGGCCTGAAGGCCCGCGTGGACAGCGAGCACTGGGCGAGCCGCGTGGTGGACGAGCTGGAGACCTGGGACGACGTCGATCCGGCCCGCATCGGATTGCAGGGCGTGTCGCTCGGCGGGTACTACGCGCCGCGCGCGGTCGCCTTCGAGCCGCGTTTCGCGCTGGGTGCCGTGTGGGGCGCGAACCACAACTGGGGCGAGGTGCAGCTCGCGCGCCTGAACCGCGAGGGCGAGCGTCCCGTGCCGCACTACTGGGAGCACGTGCGCTGGGTGTGGGGTGCGCGCGACATGGACGAGTTCATGGAGCTGATTCCGAAGATCACGCTGGACGGCGTGCTGGAGCGCGTCCGCGTTCCCTTCCTGGTCACCCACGGCGAGCAGGACCGGCAGATTCCCCTGAAGTACGCCCACCAGACCTACGAGGGGCTGGTGAACAGTCCGGACCGGGAACTCAAGATCTTCGGGGACTTCGAGGGCGGCGTGCAGCACAGCTCGGTGGACAACAGCGCGTATGGCCTGGACTACATCAGCGACTGGGTGGCCGAGCGCCTGGGCGGCCACGTGCAGTGACGGCCGCGGCCGTGGAGGAGGAGGGCATGGGGGACGTGCAGGACATCCTGATCGTGGGCGGCGGCATCGCCGGCCTGGTCGCCGCGTGCATGCTGCGTGACCGGGGCTTCACGGTCGATCTGGTCGAGAAGAACCCCGCGTGGAACGCCTACGGGGTGGGCATCATCCAGCAGAGCAACGTGGTGCGCGCCATGCACCAGGCCGGCCTGCTGGAGCGCTACCTCGCCAGCGGCTTTCCGTTCGAGGACGTGGAATTCCACAGTCCCGACGGCGTCCGGCGCGCCCGCATTCCCGGCGAGCGGCTGGCCGGGCCGGACTACCCCGCGAACGTGGGCGTGCGCCGCTCCGCGCTGCACGAGACCCTCAAGGCGGCCGTGCTGGAGAAGGGCACGCGGGTGCGCCTGGGCCTGACGGTGCAGGGGCTGGTCCAGGCGGACGGAGCCGTGGACGTGACCTTCACGGACGGCAGCGCGGGCCGCTACGACCTGGTGATCGGCGCGGACGGCGCGCACTCGCGGGTGCGGAGCCTGCTCTTCGGCGAGCGCTATGTCCCGACCTTCACCGGGCAGTCGGTGTGGCGCACCAACTTCCCGCGCCCGCAGGGCATGGAGGCCCTCCAGACCTTCCGGGACGTCAGTGGCAACTCGGCCGGCCTGGTGCCGCTCTCGGCCGACCTGATGTACCTGTACCTCACGACCAGGGAACCCGGCAACCCCCGCTTCGCGCCGGGGCAGCTCCCCGCCCTGATGCGTGAGCGCCTGAAGGATTTCCGCGGCGCCGTGGCCGAGTTGCGTGAGCAGATCACGGACGCCAGCGAGGTCGTGTACCGTCCGATCGAGGTCGTGTTCGTGGACGAGCCGTGGTACGCCGGCCGGGTCGTGCTGGTCGGGGACGCGGCGCACACGACCACCCCGCACCTGGGCCAGGGCGCGGGCATGGCCATCGAGGACGTGGTCGTGCTGAGCGAGCTGCTGGGCGGGGGCCAGCCCGTGAAAGACGTCCTGCCGGCCTTCTTCGCCCGCCGCTACGAGCGCACGAAATACATCCAGGACACGTCCCTGATGGTGTGCCGCGCCGAGATGGAGAACGACCACACGCTGAACCACCCGCAGGTGATCGGCGAGATGCTGCACTACACCGCCCGGCCGATCTGACCGACCCGCCCGCCGGCCTCCGGCGAAGAGGCCACATCAGTCCACGCCGCGATTCGCTGCGCCGCGCGCTGGACGCCCCTACACTGGCGTGATGACCAGAGGCGTCCGAACCCGCGCGGCACAGGGGATCCGCACGCCGCGCCAGGAGCGCAGCCGGCAGTCGTTCGAGCGGGTGCTCGACGCCGCCACCGAGCTGCTGATGGAGGTGGGCTACGACGGCCTGACCCTGGCCGGGGTGAGCGCGCGGGCCGGCGTCTCGACGGGATCGATCTACGGGCGCATCCGCGGCAAGGACGACCTGCTCACGGCCGTGCAGGCCCGCATTCTGGAGCGCACGGAGGCCGGGCAGGACGCCATGCTCGCGCGGCTCCAGGCGGGCGAGCTGCCGCTGGACACGCTGGTGCCGCGCGCGGTGGACGCCCTGGGGGACTTCATGCAGGAGTACGCGGGGCTGCTCCGGCCACTGATGGCGCAGGCCATGGCCGACATTGCGGTGGCGGGCCGGGGCAAGGCGTCGTACGGCAAGTTGCGGGACGGCTGGATCGCGGTGATCCTCAGCCGCCGGGACGACATCGCGCAGCGGCCCGCAGACGCGGCGGTGCTGGGGTGCTTCCGGATCGCGTACGCCGCCTTCGCGCGCTACCTGGGCCTGGGATCGTCGATGGAGTCGGCCGGTGAGGGCGACTGGGCCGCCCTGAAGCGGAACCTGGGCGTGATGTGCCTGGCCTTCCTGAAGACGCCAGCGGGCGAGAGCAGCGAGGGGTAGCGGCCTGGGGGCGAGCCTGGCCCCCACGACGAACACGCGGGCGGCACCACAGCGGCAGGCAGGGCGGGGAGATGGCGGCCCCCGCTCTGCTTGATTTTTGATCAAATCGGTACCATACTAAATCAGAACAAGCATTCTGATTTCAGTCTGGCCGGCCCATGCTGGCCCCGCGCCACCCACCCAGGAGGGTCAGCCATGCGTTTTTCCGTGTTTCTCGTCGGACGTTCCACCGCTCCCGAGCACGACCGCGAGGTCATCCAGGCATTGACCGAGCACGCCCGCGAGGCCGAACAGCTGGGCTTCGACGCCGTGTTCATGCCGGACCACCACTTCACCGGCTACGCTCCGATGTCCAGCGATCCCTTCGTGTACGCGGCGTACCTCGCCGGGCAGCTCACGCGCGTCACCTTCGGCATGTCCGTCACCACCGTGCCGCTGCACCACCCGGTGCGCTTCGCCGAGCGCATCAACCTCCTCGACCAGCTCACCGACGGCCGCCTGCTCGTCGGCATCGGCAGCGGCACCACGCCCGAGGAGATGATCGGCTTCGGCGTGAACTACAAGGAAACGGGCCGCATCGCGCAGGAAAACCTCGACATCGCCGAGCAGCTGTGGCAGAAGGCCATTGGCGACGATCCCATCACGTTCGACACGGGCCACTACAAGGGTGCGCTCGTCCAGCGCATCGTGCCGCGTCCGTACCGCGAGCGCCACGCGCCGCTGATGAGCGTCGCGCTGCGCGAGTCGAGCGCCCTGCGCGCCGCCCAGAGCGGCTACCCGGCCTTCATCCCGGCGTTCACGCCCCCGAAGATCGGCGGCACCGAGCCCCTGAGCCACGTCACGAAGTACTTCCGGGTCTACAGGGACGCCCTGCTGGCCGCCGGGCACCCCCAGGACGTCGTGGACCACGCGCTGTCGTGGACGACCCACACCTACCAGTGCGTGCACGTGGCCGAGACCGACGAGCAGGCCCGCGAGGAGCTGGAGGTCATCCTGCGTGGCTACCAGAGCGCCATCGACCGCGAGATGGTCTTCAACAAGCGCGCCGAGGAGATCAGCGACGTGACCATCCACTCCACGCCCGACGCGCTGAGCGACGACTGGATCGGCACGTGGTGCCTGTACGGCAGCCCCGAGACCGTCACCGCCCACCTCAGGGAGTACCAGGACCTCGGCATCGGCAACGTCCTGCTGGGCTTCACGACCGGACCGCTGACCCCGGAGCGCCGTCGCCTGGGCGATCAGGCCATGCGGCTGTTCGCCGAGCGGGTGATGCCGCACTTCACGGAGCGCGCCCTGGTCGGCGCGGCGCCGTGAACGCTCCCCTGATCGTCGGCATCGGCGGCACGACCCGGCCCGGGTCCAGCGGGGAGACGGCCCTGCGGGTCGCGCTCGCGCATGCCGAGCGGGCCGGAGCGCGCACCCGGCTCTTCGGGGGCGCGGACCTCGCGGCGCTGCCGCACTACGCGCCGGAGCACCCCGAACGCCATGCCGTGCAGACCGAGCTGGTCGAGGCCGTGCGGGCGGCCGACGGCGTGCTGATCGCCACGCCCTCGTACCACGGCGGTATGTCCGGGCTCGTCAAGAACGCCCTGGACCTCCTCGAGGACCTGCGCGGCGACGCGCGGCCCTACCTCGACGGCCGCGCGGTCGGCGTGATCGTGCTGGCCGGCGGCTGGCAGGGCGCGGGCGTGACCCTCAGCGCCCTGCGGGACATCGTGCACGCCCTGCGTGGCTGGCCCACGCCTCTGGGCGTGACGCTGAACACCGCCGCGTCCCGCCCCTTCACCCCGGACGGCGAGTGCGCCGACGACACCACCCGGTCGCAGCTGCACACCCTGACGGATCAGGTGCTGGCCTTCGCGCGCATGGCCCGCACACCCGCGGTCACCGGCGCATGACGCGGCCTCCGACTTTGGAGGAGCAGGCGCGCCTGACGGCCGGAGCGGGCATCTGGAGCACGCCGGCCATTCCCGAGGCCGGCGTGCCCGGACTGAGCCTCGCGGACGGCCCCATGGGCGTCGCCAGCCAGTCGATCGACGAGCGCGACGTGTCCCTGCTGATGCCCTGCGGCACGGCTCTGGCAGCGTCCTGGGACACGGCCCTGGCGCGCGAGGTCGGCACGGTCGTGGCCGCCGAATGCCGGCGCCGCCACGTCCAGGCGATCCTGGGGCCGAACCTGAACCTGCCGCGCAGCCCGCTGGCCGGCCGGGCCTTCGAGACCTACAGCGAGGAGCCGCTCCTGAGCGCCCTGATCGGCGCCGCGTGGATCGCCGGCGTGCAGGGGGGCGGCGTCAGTGCCGTCGCCAAACATCTCGTCGCGAACGACTCGGAAACGCAGCGCCACTCCATGAATTCGGTGGTGGACCAGCGCGCGCTGCGCGAGGTCTACCTGCGGCCCTTCGAGTACGCGGCCCGCGCCGGGGTGGGCGGCCTGCTGCTCGCGTACAACCGCATGAACGGCCTGCCCTGCGTGGAACACGCGGACCTGATGGGCATCGTCCGCAACGAGTGGCGGTGGCCGGGCGTGCTGATGTCCGACTGGTTCGGCACGCACGACGGCGCGCGCAGCCTGAACGCGGGCCTGGACCTGGAGATGCCCGGCCCGGCCCGTCACATGGGCGAGCGCGCCGCTGCGCTGGTGGGCGCCGGCGAGGTGCCGGCCAGGCGTGTGGCCGAGGCCGCCGACCGGCTCCAGACGTGGGCCCGGCGCTGGACGGACACGGCCCCGGGCCCGGCGGCCGACGCGCAGGACGTGCTGGTGCGCGCCGCCGCCGCCGGCTTCGTGCTGCTGAGCAACGACGGGCTGCTGCCGCTGGACCCCGCGCAGTCGCTGGCGGTCATCGGGCCGAACGCCAGCGCGCCGTGCTACCAGGGGGCGACCTTCGCGCGCATCGCGCTGGCGGACGACGTGCCCACGCCCGTGGCGGCCCTCCAGGGCGCCTTCGCGGACGTGCGCCACGAACCCGGCGTCGCGCCCACCTACCGCCTGCCCCCCCTGACGGCGCAGGACATCACGGCGCCGAGCGGAGAACCAGGCCTGGACGTGACCTACGCCACCGCGGCCGGAGAGGAGGTGTTCCACGAGGTGCGCCGGACCTCGACCCTGGTGTGGTTCTCCGACATGCCCGGCGGTCTGCACACCGCCCAGCCCGGCCGGGTGCGGGCGCGCACCCGCCTGATCCCCGCCGTGAGCGGCCCGTGGCGCCTGTCCTACGGCGGCACCGGTGACGTGACGTTCCTGATTGACGGCGCCGTGCAGGGCGAGCGGCCCTCCCCGGTCGTCGGGGGGGACGTGATGGGCCACCTGCTGCGCGCCGAGTCCGGTCACGTGGACCTCGAGTTGCGCGCGGGTGTTCCGGTCGAGCTGGATTACCGCATGACCTTCGGGGGCGCCCGCGCTCAGGGCCTGTGGTTCGGCGCCCGGCCCCCGGAGGCGGCGGATCTGCTGGAACGCGCCGTGGCCGCCGCCGGCCACGCTGCCCAGGTGGCGCTGGTGGTGGGGGAGACCGCGGACTCCGGGGTGGAGAGCCGCGACCGCACGACCACGCGCCTGCCGGACGACCAGCTCGACCTCATCCGCCGGGTGTGCGCGGCAAATCCCCGGACCGTGGTGATCGTGAACGCCGCTCACGCCGTGGACCTGAGCTGGGCCGACCACGCCGCCGCGGTGATGCAGGTGTGGTTCCCCGGTCAGGGATTCGCGCCGGCGCTGGCGGACGTCCTGAGCGGCGCGCGCGAGCCGGGCGGGCGCCTGCCCGTCACCGTGGCCCGCGCCGAGGCCGACTACCCGGCCTTCGACCTGACGCCGGACGCCCACGGTGACCTGCCGTACGGCGAGGGCGTCCTGATCGGCGCCCGCGCCTTCGCGGCGCGTGGCACCGTGCCCGCATATCCCCTCGGCGCCGGCGTGGGGTACGCGCAGTTCGACTACTGCAGCGTGGCCGCCGACGCGCAGACCGTGACGCTGAATGTGCGCAACACGTCCGGCCGCGCCGGTAAGACCGTCGTGCAGGTCTACCTCGAGATGCCCGCCCTGGACGGCGTGCCGGCCTACCCCACGCTGGCGGCCTTCCAGGCCGTGACCCTCGCGGCCGGGGAGGTGCGTGACGTGACGCTGGCCGTCGCCCACGACGCGTACCGGCAGTGGTCGCAGGCGGACGGACGCTGGATCACGCAGCCCGGTCCACGCCGCGTGCAGGTGGGCCGCTTCCTGGGCGACGCGGTGTGGGAGGGAACGGTCACGCCGCCGCATTGACGGGCGCGGAACGGGGCCGCCGGACATACGGTCGTCCGGCGGCCCCGCTGCCGTCCCTCACGTCCCGGCCAGCGCCTCTTCCCGCTCCATGATCTCCGCGATCTTCAGGCCCGTGCCGAGGATGTGGGTGTGCATCTCGTGGCCGGCGGCGGTGGCGTCCCCGGCACGGATCAGGTCGATCAGGCGCTGGTGCTCGACATTGCCGGTCATGGTGTAGTTGGTGCTCTCCAGGTGCTTGTGCAGGTAGTGCTGCACGCGCACGCGCAGGTCGCGGATCTGCGCCGCCAGCTGCGGCATGCCCGCGCGGTCGTAGATCAGCTGGTGGAAGGCCATGTTCAGCTGCGAGAACGGCGCGACGTCGAAGGCGTCGTCCGGCACCTCCATCTGGTCGACGAGGTCTTGGAGCCGGGTGAGGTCGGCGGGCGTCAGGTGCGGCACGGCCCTGACCGTGGCGAGCTGTTCGAGCACCGCGCGGATCTCGTACAGCTCGCGCAGTTCGGCGGCGGTGAAGCTGGTGACGTGCGCGCCGCGGTGGGGCCGGATGACGACCAGGCCCTCGGATTCCAGGGCGCTCAGCGCCTCACGGATGGGCATGGTGCTCACCTCGAAACGGTCGGCCAGTTCTTCGAGGCGCAGCCGCTCCCCCGGCGCGAAGGTGCCGCGCACGATCTCGTCACGCAACCGCGTCACCAGCGCGGTTTTCACGGTTCTTGGAAACATGGCTCAGGGTATCACCGATATTTGATCAGATCCTGGGTCGGCGGCGCATTCCCGCCGGCTGGCCTCAGCCGTCCAGCGGCAGCCCCACGTAGTTCTCGGCCAGGGCGGTCGCCGCCGCGCGTGAGGACGTCACGTACTCCAGGTCGGCCATGTGGATGCGCTGCTCGAAGGCGTTCTCCTCGGGGTTCACGTGCAGCAGGGTCGTCATGTACCAGCTGAAGCGCTCGGCCCGCCACACGCGGCGCAGGCAGGTGTCGGTGTAGGCGTCCAGCCGCGCGCGCCCCTGGCCCGCGTAGTGCTGCTCCAGGCCGCGGAACAGGTACACGGCGTCGGCCACCGCGAGGTTCAATCCCTTCGCGCCGGTCGGCGGCACGATGTGCGCGGCGTCGCCGGCGATGAACAGCGGGCCGCGCTGCATGCGGTCGGACACGAAGCTCCGCAGGCCCACCACCCCCTTCTGGAAGATGCGTCCCTCCCTGAGCTGCCAGCTGTCCGTGGCGAGGCGCTCCCGCAGTTCCTGCCAGATGCGCTCGTCGGGGTACGCGGCGAGGTCCTCGCCCACGCCGCACTGGATGTACATGCGCTGCACCGTGTCAGAGCGGGTGCTGAGCAGCGCGAAGCCGCGCTCGTGGCGGGCGTAGACCAGTTCGTGGTACGACCGCGGCGCCTCCACCAGGATGCCCAGCCAGCCGAAGGGGTAGAGCTTGTGGTACTCGGTCCGGCCCTCGATGTGCTGTCGGCTGTGGCCCTGCGAGCCGTCACAGCCGGCCACGAAGTCGCCCACGAGCGTTTCCGGGGCGGCGTCCGCGCTCTGCCGGAAAGACACCTGTGGACGGTCGGCGGTCACCCGGCTCAGGTCCACGTCCTGCACGCCGAAGAGGATGCGGCCACCGTGGTCGAGATGGCCGGCGATCAGGTCGCGCAGCACCTCGTGTTGCGGGTAGACCGTGACGCGCTTGCCACCGGTCAGTTCCTCCAGGTCGAGGTGGCAGCGCTCGCGGCCGTGCTGGAGGCTGATCCCGCTGTGAAAGTGGGCCTCGCGGTCCATGCGCCCCCCCAGGCCCAGGTCGCGCATGAGGTCGGCCGTCCACTGCTCGAGCACCCCGGCCCGGATGGTCTGCTCGATGTCCTCGCGGCTGCGGGTGTCCAGGATGACGCTCTCGATGCCCTGGCGGTGGAGGAGGTGGGCCAGGAACAGCCCGGCGGGGCCGGCCCCGACGATCACGACCTGGGTGCGGGTGGGGTGGGTCATGGAACTCCTGTGGCAAGGGTGGTGGATGGAGCGGCGGCCAGCACGCGGCCGCCGGATGACGTTGGGACGCCCTCACTGTGCGCCGCGCGTCCGACCCGGACAAGCCACGTATTCAGGAATGCTGAATGGCCAGCTTGCCACCATCCGGGCCAGACCGGACACTGAAGCACAGCCCGCCTTGCATCCCCCTGCCACTCCCAAGGAGTCCAGTGCCCTTCGTCCGAACCTCCACCCTGACCCTGCACGTCCAGCATTCCGGCGTGAGCACCGCGCCGCCGCTGGTGTTCCTCAACCCGGTCGGCAGCGACCTGCGCGTGTGGGACGCCGTGGCCGCCGACCTGGCGGCCGGGTTCCAGCTCATCCGTTACGACCTGCGCGGCCAGGGCCTCAGCGACGCGCCGGACGGCGACACCACCCTGGACGATCACGTCGCGGATCTGGCGAACCTGCTGGACGTGCTGGGGCACGACACGGTCTCGCTGGCCGGGTGCTCCCTGGGCGGGCTGATCGCCCAGGGCTTCGCGCTGGCGTCCCCGGAACGCGTCCGGCGGCTGGCGCTGCTCGACACCCTGCCGCGCATCGGCACGGAGGAGGGCTGGACCGCGCGCATGGCGCAGGTGCGGGAACGCGGCCTGGAGGTGCTGGCCCCCGACCTGATCCGCCGCTGGTTCGCCCCCGCGTACTTCGCCGCCCACCCGGACGACGCACACGGCTACACCACCCTGCTGGCGCGCAGCCCGCAGGCCGGCTACCTGGGCAGCTGCGCGGCCCTGCGGGACGCCGACCTCACGGCCCACATGGATGGCCTGCGGCCGCCCACCGTGGTGCTGTGCGGCGAGTCGGACGTGTCCACCCCGCCGGACGCGTGCCGGGCGTTCGCGGCCCGGATCGGCGCCGAGTTCGCGCTGGTCGCGGACGCCGCCCACCTGCCGATGGTCGAGCAGCCGCAGGCCGTGTCCCGGCGGCTGGCCGCCTTCCTGCGGCCTGAGTCGTCCCGCCTCGACCAGGGCCTGGCCGTGCGCCGGCAGGTGCTGGGCGCCGCGCACGTCGACCGGGCCAGTGCGCAGGCCACCGACCTCGACCGGGACTTCCAGCAGTTCATCACCGAGTACGCGTGGGGCGGCCCGTGGTCGCGGGGCCACCTCGACACCCGCACCCGCCACCTGCTGACGCTGGCGATCCTGACCGCCCTGCCGCGCGAGCACGAACTGGAGCTGCACGTGCGGGCCACCCTCAACACCGGCGTCACGCCGGACGACCTGCGCGAGGTCTTCATGCACGTCGCGGTGTACGCGGGCGTGCCCGTCGCCAACCGCGCCTTTGCCATCGCCAAATCCGTCCTCAGGGAGGAGCCATGACCCGCCCCGCCGAGCCTGCCGCCCAGCCCGTGCTGTCTTCGCCGCACCCGCCGCACCTGTACCCGCCGTACACCAGCAGCGTGAAGCGCGCGCCGCACGAACTCCTGCTGCCGGTCCCGGACGCCCTGCGCGATCACGGCGGTCCCGTCTTCGGCCCCAGCGTCCTGCGGCCGGACGACTTTGATACCACCCGCAACGCCCGGGTGAACGGCGAGCCGCTGGGCGAGCGCATCACCGTGCGCGGACGGCTGCTGGACTCGGCCGGGCGGCCCATCCGCGGCGCGCTGATCGAGACGTGGCAGGCCAATGCCGCGGGACGCTACGTCCACCAGCACGACCGGCACGACGCGCCGCTGGACCCGAACTTCACCGGCACGGCCCGCCTGCTCACCGACGACCGCGGCGAGTACGAACTGGTGTCCATCCGCCCCGGCGCGTACCCGTGGGGCAACCACCCCAACGCATGGCGCCCGGCGCACATCCACTTCAGCGTGTTCGGCACCGACTTCACCCAGCGCGTGGTGAGCCAGATGTACTTTCCCGGCGACCCGCTGCTGGCCCATGACCCCATCTATCAGGGCATCCCGGACGAGAAGGGCCGCGCCCGCCTGATCAGCGCCTTCGACCTGACCCTCACGCAGCCGGGCTGGGCGCTGGGCTACCGTTTCGACATCGTGCTGGGCGGCAGCGCCGCGACTCCCTTCGAGGACCCCGACCATGACGACTGAGCGGCCAGCGCTGACGCCCGAGACCTCCAACATTCCCGAGGGCGCCTTCGGCCCGTCGCCCAGCCAGACCGTGGGGCCGTACTTCCACCAGGGCCTGATCCACGGCTTCCAGGGCCACCACAGTGCGGCGGGGCACGTCACCGTGGACCCTGTCAGCGCCGAGGCCGGCACTGTCCCGGGCGAGCGCATCCGCGTGACCGGCCAGGTGTTCGACGGTGACGGCGTGGCGATTCCCGACGCCATGCTCGAGGTGTGGCATGCCGACGCGGCCGGGCGCTACGTCCAGCAGCCAGGCGCGGCGTTCACGGGTTTCGCGCGCACGCACACCCGCACGCCGGACGCCCGGTACGAGGTGCAGACCATCAAGCCCGGCGCCGCGCCCGGCGAGGCTCCCAGACTGTGGCTGTGGGTGGGCATGCGCGGCCTCCTGACGCACCTGTATACCGCCGTGTATTTCAGCGACGAGGACAACAGCACCGACCCGCTGCTGGCCACGGTGCCCGAAGCGCGCCGCTCGACCCTGATTGCCCGGCGCCAGGACCGGCCCGGCGGCGCCACGTACGTCTTCGACCTCCGCATGCAGGGCGAGGGCGAGACGGTGTTCTTCACGCCATGAAGGGGCACCCATGCCGCTGACCCCGATGGACTCCGAACTCTTCGGCGCCATGTTTGCCCACCCGGAGGTGGCGGCCCTCTACACCGACCACGCCCACCTGCACAGGCTGCTGGAGGTGGAGGTGGCCCTGGCCCGCGCGCAGGCGCGGCTGGGCGTGATCCCCCAGGCTTCCGCTGAGGCGATCAGCGCCCTGGTCAGCGACTTCGAGCCGGACATGGCGCGGCTGAGCGCCGGGCTTCTCCAGGATGGTGTCCCCATCCCTGCGCTGCTCGCTCAGCTCCGGCCCGCCCTGCCGCCGGCGGCGCGCGAGCACCTGCACTACGGGGCGACCAGCCAGGACATCGTGGACACTGCCTTCGTGCTCGGCGCGCGCCGGGCCCTGGCGGTGCTGCGGCGTGTGCTGCTGGACGTCGGAGACCAGCTCGCCGGACTCGGCCGGAGCCACGCGACCACGCTGATGCCGGGGCGCACCCATGCCCAGCACGCCCTGCCCACGACCTTCGGCCTGAAGGCCGCAGGATGGCTGTCCCCGCTGACGCGGCATCTGGAACGGCTCTCGGAGCTGGAAGGGCGGCTGTACGCGGTCAGCTTCGGCGGCGCGGCCGGGACGCTCGCGGCGCTGGGGCAGCGCGGCCTGGACGTGGCGCAGGCGCTGGCGGACGGGCTGTCCCTGAGCGTGCCCCCGACCCCCTGGCACACCCAGCGCGACACGGTGCTGGAGCTGAGCGCGTGGCTCACCGGCGTGTGCACGAGCCTGGGCAAGCTGGCCCAGGACGTCATCCTGCTGTCGCAGAGCGAGGTGGGCGAGGTCTTCGAGGGCGGCGGGGGCGGCGGCAGCAGCACCATGCCCCAGAAACAGAACCCCATCACGGCCGAGCTGATCGTGGCGGCGGCCGGTACGGCGGCGGGACTGCTCGCCGCCGCCGCGCGCAGCGGCGTTCAGGAGCACGAACGCGGCACGCACGGCTGGCAGGTCGAGTGGCTGGTCGTGCCGCAACTGCTCGGCCTGACGGGCGCGGCCCTGGGCCACACGGTGCGCCTCCTTTCCGGTCTGGACGTCAGGGCCGGGCGCATGGCGCAGAATGTGGCCGCCTCGAACGGGCTGATGCTCGCCGAGGCGCTCAGCTTCGCGCTGGCCCAGGTGATGCCCCGGGCCGAAGCCCAGCAGCTCGTGCGGTCGGCGGCCCGGCATGCTGCCGGCGGCGAGGGGCATCTGGTCGCCCTCGTGCGCGACCGGCTCGGTGCCCGCGGGGCGGACATCGACTGGTCTACTGTGACCGAAGCCCACACGCTGGGCGTCAGCGCTGACCTCATCCAGCGGGCGCTCGACCACCACGCCCACGTCCGGGCGTCGGCGTTCCCTCAGCCCCCATCCCATCAGGAGATCCCATGACCACTGCCCAGCCCCCGCGCGCCGCCCACCCGACCGACCGGGACGTGGTGATCGTGTCCGCCGTCCGGACACCGATCGGCACGATCCGCGGCCGGTTGTCGACCGTGCGCCCAGACGACCTTGCCGCGCTGGTGATCCGTGAGGCCGTCGCGCGCAGCGGGGTGCCGGCCGAGATGATCGAGGAAGTCATCCTGGGGTGCGCGAACCAGGCGGGGGAGGATAACCGCAACGTCGCCCGCATGGCCGGCCTGCTGGCTGGCCTGCCGGACAGCGTCGCGGGCCTGACGGTCAACCGGCTGTGTGCGTCCGGGCTGTCCGCGGTCAACTCGGCGGCCCGCGCGATCCGGAACGGCGACGGCGACGTGTATGTCGCCGGTGGGGTGGAGAGCATGACCCGCGCGCCGCTGAGCATGCCCAAGGGCGGCACGGCCTTCGCGACCGGGAACGTGACCGCGTACGACACCACGCTGGGCTGGCGCTACCCGAACCCGGCGATGGAAGCGCTGTTCCCGCTCGAAGCGATGGGGGAGACCGCCGAGAACATCGTGGAGCGCAGCCGACAGGGCGCGTACGCCGGCGGGGAGATCACCCGCGCCGATCAGGACGCCTTCGCGCTGGACAGCCAACGCAAGGCCGTGAACGCGATCAACGCGGGTCATTTCGCGTCCCAGATCATGCCGGTGGAGCTGCGGGGACGCGCCGGCCCGTCCATGTTCGACACGGACGAGCACCCCAGGGCCAAGACAGACGGCACCACCTACACCCTCGCCACGGACGAGGCGACGCTGGCAGGGCTGAAGCCAGCGTTCCGCAAAGGGGGGACGGTGACGGCCGGGAACGCGTCGGGTCTGAACGACGGAGCGGCGGCGCTGGTGCTGATGAGCGCGGCAAAGGCCCGTGACCTCGGGATCACGCCGCTGGCACGCTGGGTGGGCGGCGCGGCGGCCGGGGTGGAGGCGCGGGTGATGGGCCTGGGACCCATCCCCGCCACCCGCAAGGTGCTGGCCCGCACCGGGCTGACCGTGGCCGACCTCGACCTGATCGAACTGAACGAGGCCTTCGCCGCCCAGGCGATCGCGTGTCTCCGGGAACTGGAGCTGCCGGAGGAGCGCGTGAACGTCAACGGGGGCGCCATCGCGCTGGGGCATCCCCTGGGCATGAGCGGCGCCCGGCTGGTCGTGGCCCTGACGCACGAGCTGGCCCGCACCGGTGGGCGCTACGGCCTGGCGACGTTGTGCGTCGGGGTCGGCCAGGGCGAAGCGGCCGTCATCGAGAGGATCGACGGATGAAGACCGTTCCCGTGATCACGGCAGAACAGGCCGCGGCGCTCGTGACCTCCGGCCAGACGCTCCTGGTGGGGGGCTTCGGGATGACCGGCAACCCGGTGCATCTCGTGCACGCGCTGGCACAGACCGGTACGGGAGAGCTGACCTTCGTGGGGAACAACGTCGGGGAACCCGGTCTGAGTGGAGGTCGGCTGCTCCGAAATGGGCAATTGAAGTCCGCCATCGGGTCGTTCTTCACGTCCAACCGGGAGGCGGTGCAGGCGGCGCAGGACGGCCGGCTGGCGGTGCAGCTGATCCCCCAGGGCACCCTGGCCGAGGCGCTGCGGGCGGGTGGAGCGGGCATCGGCGGCTTCTACACCCCGACCGCGGCCGGCACCGTGATCGCCGGGGACGCCGACGTGCGGGTGCTCAACGGGCGGGAGATGGTGTTCGTCCCCGCGATCCGAGGGGACGTGGCCTTCATCCGCGCGTGGCGGGCCGACACCGCCGGGAACCTGCAGTACCGACTGACCGAGCAGAACTTCAACCGCGCCATGGCGACCGCCGCCGACCTCGTGATCGCGGAGGTCGAGGAGATGGTCCCGGTCGGAACGATCCCGCCCGAGCACGTCCACACGCCGGGCCTGTACGTCGATTACCTGGTGCAGGCCACCCTGACCGTCGGTGACCTCGGCAGCAGTGGCGACGTCAAGGGTGGGGCTCGGAAGGTGGATGAGGCCCGCCTGCACATGGCCCAGCGTGCCCTGGCTGAAC
The DNA here is from genome assembly GCF_014201805.1 of Deinococcus metalli. NCBI lineage: Bacteria > Thermotogati > Deinococcota > Deinococci > Deinococcales > Deinococcaceae > Deinococcus > Deinococcus metalli. The sequence goes on from NZ_JACHFK010000005.1 coordinate 90,318, forward strand.
TGCACCCTGGCGACGTGGTGAACCTGGGCATCGGCATTCCCACGCTGATCGCCGACCTGATCACCCCGGCGATGCAGCTGAACCTGCACACCGAGAACGGCATGCTGGGGGTCGGCCCCGCGCCACACGACGGCGGCGCGCTGGACTACCCCGTCAACGCCGGCAAGGTGCCCGTGACCGCTGTCCCTGGCGCCAGTTATTTCGACAGTGCGGACAGTTTCGGCATGATCCGCGGCGGCCACGTGGACGTGGCCGTCATGGGCGGCCTGCAGGTGGATGCCCACGCGAATCTCGCCAACTGGGCGGTGCCGGGCAAACCGCTGCTGGGCGTGGGGGGCGCGATGGATCTGGCGTCGGGTGCCAGACGGCTGATCGTGCTGATGACCCACACCGATCCGGATGGCACGCCCAAGGTCGTGTCGGAGTGCACGTTGCCGCTGACGACCCGGGGGGCGGTCGATCTGGTGATCACGGACCGAGCGGTGTTCGCGTTCCGGAACGGCGTGCTGACATTGACGGAACTCATGCCCGGAACCACGCTGGAGGACGTCCGGGCGACGACTGGGGCGCCGTTTGTCGAGGCCTTACCCAGCTGAACCGTGCGCTGGGAGCTTCGGCTCTATGCTGGAACTCCATGCTGGGAACGTTCGAGAAGGCCCGCCGGGTGCTGGACCTGTACTCCACCCGCTACCCGGAGTGGGGGGTCACGGAGGTTGCCCGGCGCCTGGAGATTCCAGCCTCGAGCGCCCATCTGCTGATGACGTCCCTGACGCACATGGGCCTCCTGCACCGGACGGTCGCGGGCCGGTACCGGCTGGGCTTCAAGCTGCTCGCCCTGAGCCAGATCCTCCTGTCGAACACCCCGTGGCGTGACGTGTCCAGGGAGGTGCTGTCCGCTGCGGCCCAGCGGCACGCCGAGGCCCTGCATGTGGCGGCGTTCGATGGCGGTCAGGTGGTGGTCGTCGCCCGCGGTGCCGGTCCGTACGCGGACAGCGTGATCCTGCCGGACGTGGGCGCTGTCCTCCCGGCGCTGGAGAGTGCCAGCGGGCGGCTGCTGCTGGCGCACCGGCCGTGGAATGTCGTCAAGCGCGTGCTCATGGAAGCGGACTTGAAAGAAGGCCGCGCCGAGGAGACGTTGCAGGCCCTGGAACAGGTGCTTCAGGACGGCTACAGCGTGTATGACGCTGGTCCGTCCTGGTCGGCCGCCGCGGGCGTCCGGAACCACAACGGCGAGGTCATCGCTGCTGTCTGTGTCAGCGTGCCCGTGGCGCGCCATGCCGAACAGCGGGCGGCGCTCCCCCAGATCGTGCTGGGCATCGGCCACGAGATTTCCGAGCGGCTCGGCTTCTTCAGCGCGGCCGGTGCCGAGGACCAGGCGGTGTGGACCTCCGTTCAGGGGGAGGAGCGGCTCACCGTGAGGCCCCGCCGAGACGGCTGACAGCTGTTCGGGGCGAACCGACTTCCTCTGATCGACAGAAGCTGGGGCGCCGTGTGTGCCGCGCCATGCAGCCGAAGTCAGGTGTGCCAGATGGGATCACCCCTGGCCCCTCGGAGCTGCATGTGTGCAGAGATGGGTGTAGGGCGGCGTGAATCTGGGTTCTATTCGAAGGCCAGGGCGGTTGTGCGTACTGGGAGGACCACCCTACTGGGCAACTCAGCCTTCGCCTGGAAATCGGGCGCGACAACGCGGACGACACACCCAGATCCTGGCCGCTCACGACGATACGGTCGAGAAGGTGGCGCTGCTGGTGGGTCTGGGCGTGACGATCGGCGGGTTCCCGGTGACGCTGGGAGTGCTGGACCTGCTGCGGCAGGCCGGCGCGCTGCGCCCGGGCCACACGGCGCTGCAGGGCGGCGCCCACACCGATGGCTGGATTGACAAGGGCGCGGTCATGCGCGATCCCGGCACGCTGGACGAGGTGGCACTGCTGCAGGCAGGGCAGCTGCGGCGCGCGTGGCCAGACGCGACGCTGTTGGTGGGGTTGCCCGCGTGCGGAGCGGTGCTGGCGTCCTTCGTCGGCCGGCATCTGCGCTGGCCGGTGGCGTACCTGCTGGATGACGAGGAGGTGACGTGGCACCGCATGCACGTGCCGGCCGCGCCGCAGCAGGTGGTGATCGTGGACGACGTGATCAGCACCGGCCGCGGCGTGCGGCGCGCCGCCGCGTTTCTGCGTACCCAGGGGCACGTCGTCCTGGGCGCCAGCGCGTGGGTGTGCCGCGCAGAGCTGGCCGAACTGGACGTCGTGGCCATGACGCCGCCCCCGTACCGCACGGTGGGGGCGCCGGAGTGTCCGGACTGCGCGCAGGGGCAGGCCGTGGTGCATGTGGGCGTGAGGGAATAGGCTGGACGTGCCCGGCCCATGACACGAAGTGGAAAGTGATCTGTTAAACGTAGAGCGAATGCCGCGCTACCGGTACGAGGGCTTTCAAATCCTGGACATGCACGCCCTGCCCGGCCGGTGGGTGCGGATCAGCGTGACCTGCTCCGAGCACCTCCAGCCCGGCGACGAACTGGACCTGAGGCCCTACGGCGTGTGGCGCGTCGACCACCTAGAAGTCGATCCCTCGCCCGGCGTGACGACCCTTGTCGCCGTGCACCTGACGGACTGACAGGCACACTCATCCGCCCGTGCTCATGCACCGGCGTGCTGGAACTCTCCATGGCCGCCGGTGCTCCACGCGGCCAGCAGGTTCAGCACCGTGCGGTCGAGCATGCCCGGCGCGTCCGCCGCCCCGACGTGGCCCGACAGCTCGACGCTGACCAGACCGTGGGTGGCCGCCCACAGACGCAGCGCCGCGTCCTCCGGGGAGGAGACCATGAGCTGCCCGCTGCTCACGGCTGCCTCCAGGGCGCGTTCCAGCGGCTGGAGGCTGGCCCTCGCTGCGCCAAGCGACGCGGCCGACGGGCTGAAGCCAGGAACGACGCGCTCGAACATGAGCACGTAGAGGGCCGGCCGGGCCACGGCAAAGGCGTGGTAGGCGCGGTTGAGGGCCAGGATTCGTTCCCGGGCGTCCGCGGAGGTCGGCACGTGGCCGAGCACCTGCGTCAGCTCGCCGAAGCCTGCGGCGTACAGGGCGTCCGTCAGGCCATGCTTGCCGCCGAACAGGGCGTAGATCGCGGTGGTGGAGGTCTGCGCGCGCGCGGCGATGCGCCGGGTCGAGAGGGCGTGCGGGCCACTGGTGTCCAGGACGTCGCGGGCGACAGAGAGAAGCGCGGCGCGCATCGCGTCCCGGGCGGCGGCACGCAGGGGAGGCTGGGAATCGGTCACCCTGCTATGAAACACCTTCCACGCGCCGGCGCAGCGATTCCATCACGCCGGGCAACTGTGACCGGAAGGCCGGACCGAGCAGGCGTGCCCAGAGCGCAGCGAGCGCTCCGGTGAAGTGGACGTGGTGCGTCATGTCCAGCGACCCCGGGCGTTCGGCGGTGATGGCGCGCCGGACGACGAGCCGGGCCAGCGGCAGGGCCGTCTCGAAGGTGTAGGCCCGCGGCCCGTCGACCTCGGTGATGGTAAAGCGGCTGGTCCGGCCGCTGCGGTCCGTGAGGCGGCCGGTCGTTCCGGCGCGGAAGGGGCCGCCCAGCAGGGCCTCCACGAGCGGCGTGTCCCAGGTGGGCCACGCGGCGACATCGGTCCACACGGTCCACAGCTCGGCGGGTGTGGCCCGGACCGTGACCGTGTGCTCGAAGCCCCCTGTGGCAGCGCGGTCGCGCGTCATGCCGACAGCTCCAGCGTGGTGACCTGCTGCGCCGCGAGGCGGGCGAGGGCCTCCGGATCGTGGCTGGGCAGGTAGACCGTGGGCTGAGCGCTCACGAAGCGGCGAACCGCGTCCACGCTCTGCCGGCTGACCGCCACGTTTTGCACGATGCCCGCGAGTTCCCGCCGTCGCACCTGCCGTTCATCGAAGGTCACGTTGCCGCCGAGAAGGTACGCGCGGTCGCTGCCGAAGACGATCACCGACTGGTGCCCGTCACTGTGCCCGGGCGTCGGCACGACGGCGACATCGCCCGCGGGCGTCAGCGCGGCACTGTGCGGGAAGCCGGGCAGCGCCCGCCCGGTGTACGTGACCGGCTGGGGCGCGAAGTTCCGCGGCCACCGTGCCCTCAGGGCGCCCACCGGTGCAGCGCGGCGCCCGGCGAGTTCCGCGGGGCCGACCAGCACGGGAGCGTGTGGCACGTGGACGAGGCCACCGGCATGGTCGAAGTGCAGGTGGGTCTGGACCACGGCGCGAATGTCGCGCACGGTGTAGCCCAGGCGGCGGAGGGTCGCCCCGAGTTCGTCGTCCGGGTGCACATAGATGCGAAAGTTGTGCGTGATGAACGCGCGGGTGCCCGGATCGGCGCCGCGGGTGTACGCGTGCAGGTCGTTGGCCTGTGCCCGCTCTCCGGCATCCACGAGGATCAGGCCGTCTGGATGCTCGATGACCCACGACAGGATGGGCTTGGGCGCGGCCCACCGTGGATCGGCCATGATGGCCGGCAGCCGCAGGGCCGCTGGCCGGGGCAGCCGCACGTGGGCGCGTTTGATGGCGACCCAGCCGGTCTGCACGCCGTGGAGCCGCACGTGGGACGCGACATGCACGCTGACCGGTGCCACACGCGGGAAAGACCGCACGTCCGGGGGACCCAGCGTGCTGCCTCGCGTGCGGGCGGCCGTGCCATCTGCACCGCCGCGTGAGCGCTGGTCATGGGTGCGAATCCTCATACACCAGACCGTAACGCTGGAACTGATTCATAACAGTGTTATTTCATGAGATGTGGTGTCGGGTTCCTCCCTCCCCGTGTCCATGTTGACGTTGGTAAGGAGCGCTGCTCTGGACTCTGCTTCGAGATTGAGTCGATTCGCTCTCATGGCCGCCCTCGCGGACTGCTGTGGAGGGCGCTCTCCAGACCTCGGAGGGAGAGGGGCACGCCGGCGCGTTACGGCGTCGTCGGGCTCAAGGCCTGCCCGGCACCATCCAGGGCACCCGCCAGCCACTCGCACCAGTCGCGGTACTCGCGTTCGTAGCCGATGCCCCGGCGTAGAACCGCCTGAATCCCGAACCAGGGCGAGCGCGGGTCGTGCAACTCGGTTCCGGCCCTGAGCGTGACCTCGGCCAGCCGGCGCTCGAACTCGGCCAGGTGGGCAGCGTGTGCCCTGGCGTGGGCGCGCAGCATGTCGGCCGCACGCGCCGGCTCGGTCTGCCACATGGAGTAGGCCTTGAGCACCAGTTCGTCGCGTTTGCGCGGGACCTCGGTGTCGGCGGTCAGCCACGCGCGCAGCGCCGCGCGTCCGGCGTCGGTCTGGCGGTAGACCTTCTTGTCGGGGCGCTCCGCCTGCTCGACGACCGAGTGCGTGACCAGTCCGGCACCCTCCAGACGCGCGAGTTCCGGATAAACCTGGCTGTGCTGGGCATGCCAGAAGTACCCGACGGGGTCTTTCAGGCCCTGCGTCAGGTCGTAGCCAGACCGGTCGCCGCGGGCCAGCAGTCCCAGCAGGGCGTACCCGAGCACGCTGGGGCGAGGGGCAGAGGACGCGGACATGCCCGCCCATCTTGACACGTGCTCCTGCGCCTCCCTATGATCATCTGTACATATGTAAATCCTGACATAAGGATGGAGCCCGTATGGGCGTACCGACCGCGCCGGCCATGCCCCCCGCCCCCTCGCCGGACAGGAGATGCCATGACAACCCACGCCCCCACCGCCCTGGTCACCGGGGCCACCAGCGGCATCGGCGAGATCACCGCGAAGGAACTGGCCCGGCGCGGTCACACCGTCCTGATCACCGCCCGTGACGCGCGCAAGGGCGAGGCCACGCTCGGCGCGCTGCGCGCCCTGAATCCGGCCGCGCCGCACGAGGTGCACGTGGGCGACCTGTCGGTCATGGGGGATGTCCGGCGCATCGCGCTGGCGGTACGGGCGGCCCATCCCCGGCTGGACGTGCTGGTGAACAACGCGGGCGGCGTGTTCGTGACGCGCGAGGTCACGTCCGACGGCTTCGAGCGCACCCTGGCCCTGAACCACCTGGCCTACGCCCTGATGACGGAACTGCTGCTTGACCCCTGCGCGCCGCGGGCGCCGCCCGGATCGTGTCGGTCGCGTCCGACGCGCACCGCAGCGGCCGCGTGAACTGGAACGATCCCGGCCACGCCCGCGGATACATGGGCTTTCGCGTCTACAGCCAGAGCAAGCTGATGAACATCATGTTCGCGTTCGCCCTGGCGCGGCGCGTGGCGGGCAGCGGCGTCACCAGCACCGCCCTGCATCCCGGCGTGGTCCGGTCGGGCTTCTGGGACCACGGAAGTGGGGTGGTGCGCCCGGTATTCGCCCTGATCAAGCGCTTCGGCACGATCAGCTCGGAGGAGGGCGCCAGGACACCGGTGTACCTGGCGACCGCACCCGAGGTGCAGGGCCTGAACGGCATCTATTTCGCACGCTGCCAGCCGGCGCCCACCACCCCGGCCGCCCGCGACGAGGCCGCGCAGGAGCGGCTGTGGACCATGACGCAGGCGTGGCTGGCGCCGTGGCTGGACGGCGCGGACGCCCCGCCGGCTGCCGCACTGTAGGCGAACCCGCGGAAACCGTCATACGAAAACCTACCCTACCCGTGGTCAGCCGCTTCGTTCCCGGCGCCCACCGGCCGGCCGAGTCCGGCGAGGACACCCCCTCTGCCGACACCGTGGACGCCTGCGAGGCCGCGGACCTGTGGGACTACATTGTCGCCGCCCTGCGCCTGCCGTCCGCCGCGCCGCTCTCCCTGTCCGGTGGAGGTCCAGCATGAACCGCCTGCCCCTGATCGCGTCCGGCCTGATCACCATGGTGTCCGTCGTGCTGACTCCCGTGCTCGGAGCGCTGGGGGCCTTCCAGAACGGCAACGGCCCGGTGCCCTCGCGCGAACTGTTCCTGCCGGCCGACTACGCCTTCACGATCTGGAGCGTGAATTACGTGGGGCTGTTCGCCCTCGGTGTGTGGCTGCTTCAACGCGCGCAGGCGGCCAACCCCCGCGCCCGCGCCGCCGCGCCGTGGCTCGCCGTGACGGCGGCGGCCAACGTCGTGTGGATCGTCCTCGCGGGCAGCGTGGCGCTCACGCCCTGGACGGTGCCGGCGCTGATCGTGATGGAGGTCGCCGCGTGGGTGGCGTACCTGCGGCTGATGGTGCCCCGTCCCGCACCCACCCGCACCGAACGCTGGCTGCGTGTTCCGCTGCGGATCTACCTGGGCTGGCTCTCCGTGGCGACCATCGCGAACTCGGCCGCCGCCCTGAACGCCCTGCGGTGGTCCGGCTGGGGCGTGTCGCCGGTCACGTGGACGCTGGTGATGATCGCTGCCGCAACGGCCGTGGCGTGGGTGGTGGGCCGGCTGGCTGGCCACGACAACGTCTACCGCGCCGTGTTCGTGTGGGCGTTCGTCGGCATCACCGTCGGGCAGGCCGGCACCCCGGCCGTGGCCTGGGCATCGGGGATCGCCGCAGTCGCCGTGCTCGGCATGATCGGCTGGACGTGGCCGCGGTCCGCCCCGGGTCACCGCTCCGTCTTGGTCTGAGGGGTAGAGCGATGCCAGCGGGTGCAGGTGGTCTGACAGCCGCTGGGCCGGAGCGGGACGATCTCAGGCCGGGACGTCGGAGGCGGGTTCGGAGTCCGTCGCGGCGCGGACGCGCTGGGCGAGCTGCTGGACCTGCGCCATGACCGGGCTGCTGGCCAGCACGTCGCTCAGCGTCAGGTACGCCCGGTACAGGTCCGTGTAGACCGCGTGTCGGCCGGCATCGGGGAGGAGTTGGCGGGCGCTGCTGTCGGCGTGCTGTGCCGCTGCGTCCGCGAAGTCGCGGGCCGTGCCGCTGGCGACCGCCGCGTGCATGACGGCCCCGCGCGCTGTGGCCGACTGCGCGCTCGCCACCTCGACGGGCTGCCCCAGGACGTCGCACAGGACGCCGGCCAGCAGGGGGTGGCGTTCGCCCAGGCCGCCGGCCAGCACCACCCGGCCCGGATGCACGCCGGCCCTCCGGAAGGTGTCCAGCACGCGGCGCGCGCCGTAGCACAGCCCCTCGATCAGGGCGCGGTAGATCTCGGCACGGGTGGTGGCGGTGGTGAGGCCCAGCAGCAGGCCGCTCAGGTCGCTGCGCTCCAGGGGCGTGCGGCAGCCGTTGAACCAGTCCAGCGCCAGCAGGCCGTGCTCACCGGGACGCAGCGCCGCCGCCTGGGCGTTGTAGGCCTCGAAGCTCGCCGCGTCTGTGCCGCCGGGCGCGACCGGGAAGGCGCGGACAAACCACGTGAGAACGTCGCCGAAGCCCGCCTGGCCCGCCTCGTAGCCGTAGAGTCCGGGAATGATGCCCCCATCAACCACGCCGCTGATGCCGGGCACGGCCAGTTCCTCGGTGCTGGAGATCAGGTAGCACGCCGACGTGCCGAGAATGGCGGTGAGTTCACCGCTGCCCGTGAGACCCAGGCCCAGCGCAGCAGCGTGCGCGTCGATGGTGGACACCGCGACGACCGGGCAATTCGGGAGGCCGCAGCGCTGCCGCCACGCCTCGCTCATCACGCCGGCCGGCTGACCGGCGGGCTGGGGTGCTCCGCCCAGGCGGTGGCCGAGCGCCGAGCGCACCTCGGCGGGGTACGCGCCGCGGAAGTGCGACTTGTAGCCGGCGTGGGCCACGCTGCGGACCTCGCTGCGCTCCTCGCCGCACAGCTGGGCGCTGAGCCAGTCGCCGGCCTCGACGAACCGCGCGGTCTGGGCCCACAGATCCGGGGCCTCGCGGGCAAACTCCACGGCCTTGGCCGGCAGCCACGACGGCGAGGAACTGCCCCCGTAGTACCCGATCCCCGGCGTCGTCTGGAACGGCTCCGTGTCGGCGGTGGCCGTGAGGTGCTTCCAGAGCTTGACGTACGCATGCGGCTCGTCGGGATACCGGCGGGACAGCGGCTGACCGCCCTCGTGCACGGGCAGGGGAGAGCTGGACGTGAACGCGACGGCGATGCCCGCGACCACCGCGCCCGGAGGAAGCCGGGCGGCGACCTGGGTGAGCACGCGCTCTGCAGTCTCCAGGTAGTCGTCGGCGTCCTGCAGGGCGTAGGCCGGCGGCAGCGCGCGGCCGCGCAGGTGGCGTTCGATCACTCCGTGGCGGTACGGAGCGACGGCGGTGGCCAGGATGTCCGGCGATCCAGCCGACATGAGCACCGCGCGCGCCGACTCGGTGCCGTAATCCAGGCCGATCAGGTAGGGAGCGGAGTGGGAGTGAGCAACCAACCGGACGACCTCCAGGACAGGGGTGAGAGGGTGGCGGGCGAGCGCCACGGGCCTCGGGGAAGAAAGCGCTGCACGTGCAGAGCCGAGCATAACACTGCGGCGTATCGATGTGATTTTATGTGATTTTTTGAGTCGTGGCTTGGTGCTGCCACGCGCCGGCGCCCGGCTCTCCGGCGGGCAGTGCTCGGGGCCGAACAGAATTTTTCTGTATCAGAGGATCGAATTATCCGCTGAGCCCTGAGCTGGAGGACATCCCAGGTGCTCGGCGCGCGGAGGATTGACAGTGGCGGGATCGACTGACATACTCCAGATATAACAAAATCTCACGTTGCGCTGGAGCGAGTCCGGCGCCCTGCCCTCTGCTGACGCCTCACCACGCCCGGAGCCCGTATGTCGACGACGCCGCGTATTGCTGACGAACGCCACCGGTACATCCTGAAAGAGTTGCAGGAGCGCGGCAGTTGCAAAGTCGCCGAACTCGCCCGCGCCCTGAACGTCTCGGAGATGACCATCCACCGGGACCTCGCCCATCTGGCCCGCCAGAACCTGCTGCGCAAGGTCCACGGCGGCGCGGTGCTGCGCAACTACATCGAGCTGACGTTCGCGGACCGCGCCGTGCAGAACCACGAGGCGAAGGTGGCGGTGGCCCAGCGCGCCCAGAGTCTGGTCAGGCCCGGCACCAGCCTGTACCTGTCGCCCGGCAGCACCGCCCACGAGTTCGCCCTCGCGCTCGCGCAAGAAGACCTGCACGTGTACACCAACAGCCTGCCGACCGCGACGGCGCTGGCCCGCTCGACGCCGCAGGGCCTGCGGGTGACGCTCCTGGGCGGTGATCTCGTCGGCTTTGTCGAGGCGCTGGTCGGTCCGGCCACGGAGGCGGCGCTGGCCGACCTGAAGCTCTCGTACGCCTTCATCGCGGTGACGGGCGTGAGCCTGGAGGGCGGCCTGACCATCTACACCGAGGAGGAGGCCCGCGTGATCCGCGCCGTGATCCGCGCGGCCCGCAAGACCGTCCTGCTGACCGACGCCAGCAAGTTCGGCCAGGTGGTCGGCCCGCAGGTCGGGCACCTGGAGGACATGCACGTGGTCGTGAGCGACACCATGCCCGAGGCCTACCGGCGGCGCTGCGAACAGCACGACGTCGAGGTCATGCTCGTGGCGGGCGAGCCGCCCGTGATGTCTCCTGCCGCCGCCAGCGCCGCCGACCAGAGGAACTGACATGACCCAGACCCACACCGCCGCCCCGGATCAAGCCCCGCCCGCCACCATGCGCACCGTCAGGCTCCACGGAGCCCACGACCTGCGCCTGCACGACGAGCCGCGCCCCATGCCCCGGCCCGGCGAGGTGATGCTGCGCGTCGAGGCGGTCAGCGTGTGCGGCTCGGACATGCACTACTACACCGAGGGCGGCATCGGCCCGGCCATGATCCGCACGCCCATGACCCCCGGCCACGAGTTCGCCGCCACGGTCACCGGCGGCACTGGCGAGCCCTACGGCCTGGCCGACGGCACCCTGGTCGCCGTTGATCCCGCGCAGCACTGCGGCCACTGCGAGCAGTGCCTCGCCGGCTACCCCAATCTCTGCCCGAACGTCCGCTTCCTGGGTTCGCCCGGCGTGGACGGCGGCCTGGCCGAGTACATCAGCGTGCCGCCCGCGTCGCTGCACCCGGTGCCGGCGGATTTCACGCCTGCCCTGACGGCCCTGCTCGAACCCCTGGGCGTCGCCGTGCACGCCCTGGACATCACCCGGCTCAGGCCCCTGGCCGGCGTGACGGTGCTCGGGGCCGGCCCGATCGGGCTGATGCTGGCGCAGGTCGCGCGGGTGTGCGGGGCCGGGCACGTGCGGATGGTGGAGCCCCGCGCCGCCCGGCGGGAGCAGGCGCTCGCCCTCGGTGCCGACAGCGTCCACGCGGACTACCGCGAGGTGCTGGAACTGACGGGGGGCCGGGGCGAGGATTACGTGCTGGAGGCGACGACCTCGCCGGACGCGCCCGAGCAGGCCGCGCAGCTCGCCCGCATCGGGGGCCGCGTCACGCTGGTCGGCATCCCCGACGGCGACCGCTTCGAGATGAGCGCCGCGAACGCCCGGCGCAAGGGGCTGATCATCAAGCTCTCGCGCCGCATGGGCCACGTCTACCCGCGCGCCATCGAGCTCGTGCGCACCGGCCGCGTGGACATCGCCGGCATCGGCACGCACCACTACGCCATGGCCGACGCGGCCCGCGCCTTTGAGGACGCCCACGCCGCAGCGCCCGGTTTTCTCAAGGCCGTGATCTATCCGGGCGGCGCCGTGCCGGAGGCGTGATGTCCGGCCCGCTCGGCACCGGCCCGCCCACGCCCGCTTGAGTGGCATCCCCTGAACCGACACCAACTGACCAGCACCGCCCACTCTGCCCCCACCGCCATCCGCCCTGCGCCGCCCTGGAGGTCACCATGAACCGCATCACCCTGCTCGCCAGTCTCACCACCCTGCTCGCTGCCAGCGCCCAAGCGCAGTCCTGGAGCCTGGCCACCGCCGCCGCGCCCTACAAGGGCACGACCGTCAAGGCGATCTTCCTCGACCGGCCCGGTTACAAGGCCGCTGCCGCCCTGATCCCGCAGTTCGAGAAGGAGACCGGCATCAAGATCAGCTACGAGACGGTGCCCTACGAGAGTACCAACCAGCGCTACGTGCTGGACTTCACCTCGGGCGGCGGGGCCGACCTGGTGCTGTCGGACGTCGTGTGGATCGGGCAGTTCGCGGACGCCGGGTGGATGGTGCCGCTCGACAAGTTCACCAAGGATCCCAAGCTGGCCGACCCGGCGCTGAACCTGAAGGGCTTTTTCCCGGTGCTGCTGAACTCCTTCGGCACCTGGAACAACAAGGTGTACGGCCTGCCCTTCGACAACTACTCGGGCTTGATGTACTACAACAAGTGCACCCTGAAGGCCGCCGGCTTCAACGCGCCGCCCAAGACCTGGGATGAGCTGCTGACGAAGTACGCGCCCAAGCTCACCGGGAACGGCAAGTACGGCTTCGCGCTGCAGTCGCGCCGGGGCGAGACCCAGAGCGCCGACTCGTTCATGCGCACGCTGTGGCTGGCGGGCGGCAGCCTGATCGATGCCAAGACCTTCGAGCCGAACCTGCAGAGCGCGGCCTCGCAGAAGGGCCTGAAGTTCCGCCAGGATCTCATGAAGTTTATGCCCCCCGGCGTGGTCGACCAGGATCACGCCGAGGTCGTGGCCGCCTTCAACAACGGCACCGTCCCGATGATCACCGAGTGGTCGGCGTTCTACCCCACCATCACCGACCCCAAGCAGTCGAAGGTGCCCGCGAGCTGCCTGGGCGTGACCACCGAACCGCTGGGCACGGCGGGCCTCAAGCCGGCCCTGGGAGGCTTCTCGCTCGGCGTGAACAGCAACAGCGACGCCAAAAAGCAGGCGGCCGCGTACCTGTTCATCCAGTGGATCACCTCCGAGAAGATGGCCAAGGCCTACGTGCAGGCCGGCGGTGTCAGTGGACGCCAGGCCGTCTACAAAGACCCGGCCATCCGCGCCAAGTACCTCTACGTCGATCCCATGGTGAAGTCCTGGAGCGCCGGCACGGCCGTCCCGAACTTCCGCCCGCGCTTCGCGGAGTGGCCGCAGATCTCGCAGATCGTCGCGGAGAACGGCACCAAGATCATGCTGGGGCAGCTCAGCACGGTGGCCGGCGCGAAGGCCATCGACGACCAGGTCAAGGACATCCTGACCAAGGCCGGCTACTACAACGGCAAGAAGGCCAAGCTGCAGTAGGCGCGGCGCGCTCCCGGACGCTCAGGAAGGGAGCGCAGTCCGCCACCCCGCAGTCCGCAGGACACCCACGCGGGGCCGGATGGGCGGCACAGGGGCAGACGCCACCCATCCGGCTCCGGCCCGCCGCCCAGGAGACCCCACGTGCCCCAGTCCTCTGACCTGAACGTTCTGGCCCACCACGCGCTGAGCGAGGTGGGTCAGGTGCTGGCCGCCCTCGACCCCAGCGCGCCTGACCGCTTCGTGGAGGAGGTCACGCGCGCCGGGCGCGTGGCCGTCTACGGCGTGGGCCGGGAGGGCCTGACCATGCGCGCGCTGGCGATGCGGCTGTACCACGCCGGCGTGCACGCGAGCGTCGTGGGCGACATGTCGGCCCCGCCGCTGGGCGCGGGCGACCTGCTGATCGCCAGCGCCGGTCCCGGCGGCTTCTCGACCGTGAACGCCCTGCTGGGCGTGGCCCGCGCGGCGGGCGCACGGACCCTGCTGTTCACCGCCCAGCCGGGCGGCCCCGCCGCCGCCCTGGCCGACACGGTCGTGGTCGTCCCGGCGCGCACCATGGCCGACGACCACGACGGCGCGCCGCCCACACCCGGCAGTCTTCCGATGGGCAGCGTGTACGAGTTGAGCGTGTGGCTGCTCGGCGACCTGCTGATCGAGGCGCTGGTCGCCCGCACCGGACGGCGCCCGGAGGAACTGAGCGCCCGGCACACCAACCTCGAATAGCGCCCACCCCGCCCGCCCCTGGAGGCCACGCATGCACACCCAGAGTCGCTGGACTCCATTCGCGTTCCTGACCCCGGCCGTGACCGTCCTGGCCGTGGTCGGCATCTATCCGCTGATCTTCGCCGCGTGGGTGTCGCTGCACACCTACCTGCTCGCGCAGCCGAACATCCCCCACGACCTCGTGTGGCTGGGCAACTACGTGACGGTGCTGAAAGACCCGTCGTTCTGGGGGGCGATCGGCCGCACGCTCACCTACCTGCTGATCGCGCTGCCGATCCAGGTGGTGCTCGGCCTGGGCATCGCCTTCATGCTGCGCCGCGGCCCGTGGGCGAGCCTGCGCGGTCTGGCGCGCGTCGCCCTGGTCATCCCGCTCGCCATGACGCCGGTCGTGACGGGCCTGATCGGCCGGCTGATCTTCAACCAGGAGTTCGGCGTGGCCAACTTCCTGCAAAGCCGCGTGACCGGCAACACGGTCGGAACCGAGTGGCTGGGCAACCCCACGCTGGCCTTCGTGACCATCCTGCTCATGGAGATCTGGCAGTGGACGCCGTTCGCCGCGCTGATCTTCCTGTCGGGTCTGACCGCCGTGCCCGCCGAGGTCGAGGAGGCGGCCACGCTGGAGACCCGCTCGTTCTGGGTCATGCTGCGCCGCATCCAGTTGCCCTTCCTGATGCCCGCCCTGACGGCCATCCTGATCCTGCGCACCGCCGACATCCTCAAGCAGTTCGACATGGTCTACACCCTCACGAGCGGCGGCCCCGGCAGCTCGACGGAGCTGATCAACCTGTACATCACGCGCATTGGGCTGCGCGGGGCCTTCGACCAGGGCGTGGCGTCCGCGCAGGCGATCCTGATGCTGGTGCTCACGACCGTGCTCTCGCGGCTGTACATCCGCTACCTGTACCGGGGGGACGACGCATGAGCCTGACCACCCGCACGAGTGACACCACAGCCGGAACGGCCCTGCGGGACGCCGACCGGGCCGCGCGGGAGCGTGCCCGGCGGGGCCGCGGCGTCCGCTCGGCGCTGCACGCCGTGGGCCTCGTGGTGATCCTGGTCGCCACGCTGTTCCCCTTCCTGTGGATGGTCAGCACGTCCCTGAAGACGACCAGCCAGATCACCGCCAAGCCCCCGCTGCTCGTCTTCCAGGGCACGCTGGAGCACTACCGCAACATCCTGGGCGAGCAGTACAACGTGGGCGGCAGCCTCGTGAACTCGCTCATCGTGGCGACGAGCGCCACCCTGCTGGCCGTGCTGCTCGGCACGCCCGCCGCCTATGCGCTGGCCCGCTTCTCGTTTAAGCGTAAGGACGACCTGTGGTTCTGGTTCATCTCGAACCGCTTCATGTCCCCGGTGGTGATCGTGCTGCCGGTGTACCTGATGGCCTCGAAGCTGCGGCTGATCGGCAACCCGGCGCTGCTGGTCGCCATGTACCTCACGTTCTCGATTCCCATCGTCGTGTGGATCTGCACGGATCAGTTCCGCTCGATTCCGCGTGAACTGGACGAGGCCGCCATGGTGGACGGCGCGACCCCCCTGACGATCTTCGCGCGGGTCGCGCTGCCGCTGGCGCTGCCGGGCGTGGTGGTGTCGAGCATCCTGAGCTTCATCTTCAACTGGAACGAGCTGCTGTTTGCGCTGTTCCTCACGCGCGGCGACGGCGTGACCGCGCCCGTGCGCGCCACGAACTTCCTGAGCGGCTACGACGTGCCGTGGGGCGAGATCATGGCCACCGGGACGCTGATCGTGCTGCCCGTCGTGGTGTTCTCGCTGCTCGTGTCGCGCCACCTGGTCAAGGGCCTGACGATGGGGGCCATCAAGTGACACAGATTCCGAAAAATTTCGTACGGTGTTCCGAAATTATTTCGAGCGGAGCGAGCAGGAAAAGAGACGGATTCTGCGGAATGGAGCAACATCCGGCGCTGTCCCGGGTGTTGAGGAATGGAGCGGAAGCCGTATGAGTGCCCCGCCGGAGACCTTCGGCCTGAACACCTCCTTCGCCATCAAGCGCTGGCCGGAGCCGGAGCGCTGGGCGGCCCTGATCCGCAGCCTGGGGGTTCAGACCGTGCAGTTCAGTTTCGACCTGCTCGATCCCTGCTGGCCCGCCACCGTGACCGGCCCGCAGACCCGCCGCATCCTGCGGGCCTGTGAGGCCGAGGGTCTGCGGCTCGACAGCGCCTTTCTCGGCCTGGCGGCGTACAGCTACAACGCCCTGCTGCACCCCGAGCCGGGCGTGCGGGACGCCGCCGAGCACTGGCTCAAGCTCGCCGCGACACTGGGGGCCGACATGGGGGCCCGCGCGACCGGCGGGCCGCTGGGCGGCGTCGGTGTCGGGCAGGTCATCACGGAGGCGCTGAAGGCTGAGGTCGCCGAGCGTCTGCACCGCGTCGCGGATCATGCACGGTCGGCAGGGCTGGAGGCCATCCTCGTCGAGCCGACGCCGCTCAGGCGCGAGTGGCCGCACACCCCGGAGCAGCTCGGCGACCTGCTCGCCCGCACGTCGGGGACGGCGGTGCCGCTGCGGGTCGTGCTCGACCTGGGGCATGTGTACTACCCGCCGCTGTATGGCCACGCTGCTGGCCTCGGGCCGTGGTTGGACGCATGCGGTGAGCGCCTCCACGGCCTGCACCTGCAGCAGACCGACGGGCAGGCCGACCGCCACTGGAACTTCACCAGACCCGGCATCATCGATCTGGCCGCTATCCGGGCAGAACTCGACCGGCACGGCCTGGGGGACAGACCCGCCGTCCTGGAGGTCTTCTACGCCTTCGAGCAGGACGACGACGAGGTCTGGGAGGACGTGCGGGCCGGCGTCGCGGTGGCGCAGGACGCGTGGCGGTCGGCGGCTCCAGCGTCCTGAGGGCATTCCCGCCCCGTCAGGTGGCCAGGAAGCCGCCGTCCACGGGCAGGGTCGCGCCGTGGATCATCCCGGCGCTGTCACTGAGCAGGTAGGCCACGGTGTGCGCCACGTCGAGCGGCTCGGCGAAGCGCCCGAGCGGGATGCGCGCGAGCATCGGGGCGCTGCGGGTGGGATCGCCCCAGGCCATGCGGCCCATCGGCGTCATGGTCACGGTGGGATTCACGGCGTTCACGCGGATACCGTGCGGGCCGAGCTCGATGGCCATGACCCGCGTGAGCTGGTCGAGCGCACCCTTGGACGCGCAGTACGCCGCGTGTTCCGGCAGGCCGACGGTCGAGGCCTGACTCGACACGTTCACGATGGCCCCCGGCGCGCCGCGCGCGATCAGGCCACGCGCCACCTCCTGCGAGACGATCAGCGCGGCCCGCACGTTGACCGCCACCGTCCGGTCGAAGGCGTCCGGCGTGACGTCCAGAAAGGGTTGCAGAACCGAGATGCCGGCGTTGTTCACGAGCAGGTCGACCGGCCCGGCGGCGCGCACGGCGTCCCGCGCGCCCTGCACGTCTGCCAGATCGGCCACCACGGGCATGCAGCCGTGGTCGCGTTCAAGGGCGGCGAGATCGTCGGCGCTGCGGCTCACGGCCACGACCTGCGCGCCGCACCCGGCCAGGAACGCGGCGATCTCCCGCCCGATGCCCTTGCCCGCCCCGGTGACCAGGGCGCGGCGCTGCCGGAAGTCGAAGGTCGCGCCGCCTGTGTCCTTCACATCAGCCCGTGGCGGGTCGCGCCCTCTCTCAGGAAGGCGAGGCCGCCCTGCGCGAGTTCCTGGCCGCTGTGGCGGGGCGGCTTCCAGATGCAGGTGGCGGCGGCGAGTTCGGCGTTCGGCGCGGCGAAGGACTCCAGCGTGAGGTAACCGCTGAAGCCGATGTCCGCGAGGCCCTGCCACACGTCCTCCCACGGCACGGTGCCGGTGCCGACGAGGCCACGGTGGCTCTCGCTCATGTGGATGAAGTGCAGCCGCCCGGCAACGCCACGCAGCGCCTCACGCAGGTTCGTCTCCTCGATGTTCATGTGGTAGGTGTCGGCATGCACGCGCAGGTTGTCCGAGCCGACCTGGCTGACCACCGACAGGGCGTCTTGCAGGGTGTTCACCATGTAGGTTTCGTAGCGGTTCACGGCTTCCAGACCCAGCCGGATGCCGCGCCGCTCGGCGTCCTCGGCCACCTCGCGCAGGCCGGCGACCATGCGCCCGGTCTCGTCCGGGGTGGGGCCGTGGCCGGTCAGGACGCCCAGCGAGTACCCGGTGCAGCCGGTCAGGTCGCGTGAGCCGAGTTCCTCCATGGCGTCCAGCACGCGTTTCAGGAACGCGACGGCTTTCGCCGGTTCATGGGGCATGTGGGCGTCGCGTGGCAGGCCGAGCGAGCAGACGCAATCGAGTCCGGCGGCCTCCAGCTGACGGCGATGGAGT
Organism: Deinococcus metalli; assembly: GCF_014201805.1. Taxonomy (NCBI): domain Bacteria; kingdom Thermotogati; phylum Deinococcota; class Deinococci; order Deinococcales; family Deinococcaceae; genus Deinococcus; species Deinococcus metalli. The sequence goes on from NZ_JACHFK010000005.1 coordinate 108,360, forward strand.
CTGGCGTCGAAGGTCTCGGGATCGAGCAGCGGGATCTCGATGAAGTCGAGTTCGGCGCGGGCGGCGTGGTCGATCACGCGCCCCCCGATCTGCGGCGTCCAGTCCCCCTCCCAGCAAAAGGCGTGTGCTCCGAATTTCAGCATGGTTCCTCCGGGTCCCAGCGGGGCTCGCGCTGTACGCACACGCCACTAACATCAAGGATGACCGCGCCGATGACGGCTTGCCAGCACGTGCCCTAGATGGTCCCTCCACTTCGCCCCGGATGAGCAGCGCGGCGCCGCTGACCGGGTCTCCGCCGGTCTCCAGTGGCTGGAGAACAGGGCGATCACACGGGCCTTGAGGTCCCAGGCTTGGCCGGTCGGGGTGCCGACAGTGGCCAGCAGCGGCGCCGGGGGCCAGCGCAGCCGTGGTCGTCGCCCGCGCGCAGCTTGCGTCACGCTCCGCCGTGCTCTCCGGGCCAGGAGCCCCACGAGGCCGCATGGAATTCCACGGCCGGGTGGTGACGTGGACAGTCCCCTGATCAACCGGCCAGTGGGCAGGGCAGGGCACGCGACGCCGGCTGATGCGGCTCCGGCCGCGCCAGCGGTGGGCCGAGGTGCTGCTGGACGCTGCCCCCGGACCGGGGACTGTGGAGGTGCTGCCGTGAGGGCTGGATACGCTCCGGAACGCTTGCAGGTCGCAGCGTTGACCCGCGCCTGATGATCTTGGCGTACGGTGAAGCATGGTTCCAGACCGCAGCGCGCTCCGGATGACGTACGGCATGGTCGCCGGCCTGCTCGGCGGCCTGCTGCTGGGCGCCCTGACCGGCGCCGATACCGGGCAGAGCCTTGTCCTGGGCTCGGCGGTCGGCGTGGCCGTGGCCAGCGTCCCGGGGCGCGCGTAGACGGCGGGAGCCGCATGATCGGCGGCTAACAGCCGCACCGGGTGATCGTCCGTCACTCTGCCTTCCCGCTCGCTCGCCTGGATGGTACCCGCCCAGGGCGTGGCGGTTGGGCCTCTGGGTGTGTCTTCCGGGTCGATCCTTGCGTTGCCCGGCGAGCAGGCGTTTCCCTCGGTCGAATCCATGGTGGGCGGGTGACGCTGGTGGACGACGCGTCCTGCCCGTCGCCCGTCCGCGTGTCGCCGGCCGTGCTCCGCGGGCCATGGAGCAGCGGCCCGCCCACCGGTTCTTCCTCTGCCCGTTCAGCAGTGGGGCACCGTGCACGAAGTGGGCTGTCAGGGCGCAGCGCGGCGCGCATACTGTCTTCACCCGCATCGTCAGCGTCTGCCCGCACCCCGCCGGGCCGGTCATGGTGGACGTGGCGTCACGGGACGCCTGGCATCTCGCTGGAGGCCCCATGATCCTGTACACGCCCGTTCCGCCGGAATTCACGGTCGAGCACACGCTGGAGCGCATGGCGCGCCTCGACCGGCGCTTCGAGCAGTTCGCCCGCTGGCCCGCCGACCCCGCCCCGCTGGTGCAGGACTGCGCGGTCCTGCTCGGCGCGCACCTCATCGTGCGGACTCCGCGCGGCGAGTGCTCCGGCGATCCCCTCACCCCGCGGCCCGGCTGGACCTTCACCGAACCGGCGTGGGCGGCGGCCCTGCTGCTGGACGAGGTGCCGACCGTGCACGTCAGCCCGGCCCACCTGCCTGCCCTGACGGGCTGGGCGGCCGGGGTCGTCACCATTTTCTCGATACCGGCGACCGGCGGCGCCGCGCAGGTGTCCCGGACGCTGAACCTCGGCTCCTTCGTCGACCGTCTGGAACTGGACTTTCTGCTGGAGGGCGGGCTGCCCGGCGTGCACGTGCTGCGCGCCCACCGTCTGGAACGCGGCGGCCGGCTGACCGTGTGGCGGATGGAACGCCCCGTGGCGCCGCCGCTCCCTGGCGGTTCCTGCTCAGACCACATCCCCGGCGATGCCGGACCGCCGGACGACGCCACGCTGGCCGGGCCGAGGGCGGGCCAGAGGAGGTTCCGGCGGCCCTGAGGACACCGCTCCACTCCGACGCCCGGCACGTTTAGCCCCGGCCACCACTGGGTCAGGGAGACCTCAGGTCGCGTCTTCGCCCTGCAACTTCAGGAACGCCTGTACCACGGCCGGATCGAAGTGGGTGCCGGCTTCCTGCTGGATGTGCGCCAGGGCCCGCTCCCGGGACCACGCCGCGCGGTAGGGGCGGTCGCTGGTGAGCGCGTCGTAGACGTCCACGACCGCGAACGCCCGCGCGGTCAGTGGGATCGCCGTGCCGCGCACGCCCTGCGGGTACCCGCTGCCGTCCCATTTCTCGTGGTGGTACTGCGGGATGTCCAGGGCCGGGCGCAGGAAGTGGATCGGCGACAGCAGATCCACGGCGTACCCGGGGTGCTTGCGCATCTCCACCCACTCCTCGTCCGTGAGGCGCCCCGGTTTGAGCAAGATCGCGTCGGCCACGCCCATCTTCCCGATGTCGTGCAGCAGCGCGCCCCGCTGCACGTGCAGCAGGTCGTCCCCCGACACGCCCAGGGCGCGGCACAACGTCACCGTCAGTTCCGTGACGCGGCGCGAGTGGCCCTCGGTTTCCTTGTCGCGCAGGTCCAGGGCGCGTGCCCAGCCCTCGATGGTCTCCTGGTACGCCAGGACCAGTTCGAGGTTGCCGCGTTCGAGTTCGAGGAACAGCTGGGCGTTGTCAATGGCGATGGCGGCCTGCCCGGCGAGGGTGTGCAGCGTTTCCAGCCAGTCCGACGACGCGTCGAAGGCCTGCCGGCGGTACACCCCGAGGACGCCAACGACCTTGCCCTTGGCGACCAGCGGCACCGCCGCGTACGCGACGAAGCCCTCACGCTGTGCCCAGACCTGCCCGACGGCGGAAATGCCCGAGTTCAGCAGGTCGTTGACGACCACGGGCTGGCGGGTCAGCGCCACCCGGCCGGAGAGGCCCTGGCCGAGCCGAATCGCCTGTTTCTGCGGCGGCGCCATGAAGCCCCGCGTGGCCGCGTCATTCAGGGTCATGAAATGGCTGTCGAGCAGCTGCACGGTGGCCGCGTCCACCTCCACCTGGGCCAGCACCTGGTCCACCACGACGCCCAGGGTGCTGGTCAGGTCGAGGCCGGACGTGATCGCCGTGTCGATCTCGCGCAGGCCGGTGAGGTGGTCGAGCTTGCGCTGCAGGGTGGTGTTGAGCCGCAGGATCTGCCGCTCCGCTTCCCGGCGCCCGGAGATGTCGTGCGCGATCTTTGACACGCCCACCACGGCCCCCTCGCTGTCGAAGATCGGCGCGATGCTCAGCTGCACCGGGATGCGCTGGCCCACCCGCGACAGCCGGGTGGTCTCGATGGCCGGCGTGTACTCGCCCCGTGCCGCGCGGGCGAGCAGGGCGCGTTGCTCCTCCGTGAGTGCTGGTGGCACGATCTCGGTGATGCGGTGCCCGATCATCTCGGCGGCCGCATAACCGTACATGCGTTCGGCACCCCCGTTCCACGACTGGACGGTGCTGTCGAGCGACAGGCCGATGATGGCGTCGGGGCTGCCCTGGACGATGGCCGCCAGGAAGGCTTGCGCCTCATCGGCTGCGCGCCGGGCCGTGATGTCCCGCGCGACCCCGTAGAACACGCCGTCGAGCCGCTGCACGGAGCTCCACTCCATCCACACCACCGAACCGTCCTCGCGCAGCAGGCGGTTGACCAGGGTGGCCCCCGCCTGGAACCTCTCGGGGTGGGCTGCCGCCTGGACCGACCGGGCGCGGTCGTCCGGGTGGAGAAAGTCGAAGAACGGCTGACCGATCATGTCCCGAGGCGAGTAGCCCAGCAGGCGTGTGGAGGCGGCGCTGACATTCACGAAGCGGCCCTGCAGGTCCACGGACACGATCATGTCGGGGGACTGGTCCAGGGTGCGCTGGAGTTCTGCGGCCGCGTGGCGGGCGGCCCGCTCGCTCGCCTCGAGGCGCCGCAGGGCGCGCCGCTCCTCACTCACGTCACGGATCAGGCTGACGATGCACGCCTCACCCTCCAGCGTGATCGAGACGATTGAAATGACGGCCTCGCGCAGCTCTCCGGACTTCATGCGGAACTGCTGGTCCTCAATCAGCAGCGCCCCCCGGTCACGCAGGTGTTCCATGATGGACACGCGCTGACCTGGTTCCAGCCAGAGGTTGAGTTCCGTCGAGGTCCGCCCGATCACTTCCTCGCGCGCGTACCCGCTGGCGGTGAGAAAAGCGGAGTTGGCATCGATGAACGTCCCGTCGCGCACGCGCGTGATGATGATCGACATCGGGCTGGCCTCGAAGACCTTGGAGAAGCGTTCCTGGCTCGCCTGCGCTTCGTGCTGTGCCCGGCGGGCGGCCGTGACGTCGCGCAGCAGAACGGCCACGCCGTCATCGATGGCATACGCCGTGGCATCCAGATCGCGCTGCAGGGTCTCGGAGTACATGCTGACGTTCTCGGTGATTCCAGTCTCCATCGCCCGCGCCGCGGCCTGGATGATGGGAGAGCGGTCGGCGCCGGGGCTGAGCGCGGTGAGTGACTGGCCGATGACCTCGCTGGGCGAGGAACCGAACATGGCCGAGGCGGCGGCATTCACGTAGGTCACCGTCCAGTTCCGGTCGTAGGCCGTGAACGATTCCGGCAGGTTGTTCAGGGTGGCCTGTAGCCGCCGGCCCGCCCGGGACGCCGCGTGCAGGGCGGTTTCCCGCGCCGTGACGTCCTGCTGGAAACCGACGATGTGCGTCACCTGGCCGTGATCGTCGTGCAGTGGACTCAGGGTGAGTTCACACAGGAAGAACGAGCCGTCCTTCCGGTAATTCCGCACGGTGGTGGTGATGGACTGTCCGGTGTCGATGGCGCGGCGCAGGTCATGGCGGGCCGTCTGGTCATGGTCGTCGCCCTGGAGGAAGCGGCAGTTGTGGCCGAGCACCTCGGCCGAGGTGTAGCCGGTGAGGCGCTCGAAGGCAGGGTTGACGTAGATCAGTGGGTGGTCGTCTCGGCGGGCGTCGGCGAGCACAGCGCCATTGACGCTGACCTCCAGAACGCGGCTGAGCAGGGCCGCGTCCACGCCTGGCACGGGTTCGCTCATTCTCGGGTGACCTCACACTGACCGTGGAAGAGCTTGTGGTGGAAGGCAACCGATCCTGTTGCGCCGCACCCCAGCGCGGCGCGTTGAAGGGCCACGCACTTTGGACGGTCGGGACGCTGACGCAGCGGTAATGATATCGGTACCATCTCGAGTCTCGATGACTGTGGAGTCATCCGTGCTGGGCAGCCGAACTGGCGCCCGGGAATGTTTTCTGGGGACCTGCCGTGAGTGGACTAGAGCGCAGTGGTCACGCTGCCAGCAAGCGAAATCATCACATCGGGTTCGCTGCTCCCCAGGCTGCTCACCCCTCACCTAACGGCGCTGGGCCGAACCCACCGCGTTGCCGCCCGCGCCCAGCGCCGTGTCTGGACCGAGTCCAGTCAACCCTGCGTTCATTTCGAGCGCGGGCGATACCTGCACCGCGCGGCACAGTGAGTGGGGTGTCATCCAGGCCGGAAAAAACCCCCGATGTTGTCGGGGGTTCTGTGTGCGTTCAGGGGGTTGGGAGCGGTCGTCCAGGCCAGCGTGTCGGCGGTGTGGCCCGCTCTGTGCCGTGGTCCTCCGCGCTCACTCGGCGGCGGGGTCGTGCAGTTCGAGGAAGATGCTGGGGCGCGAGATGAAGTAGTCCGTCCAGAAGCCGCCGGTGTAGGCGTCGGCGAAGGGGTCCGAGTTCACGGCGCGGCGGGCGCGCACCTTCAGGAGGTGGCCGTTCATGGACACCGTCACCGTGTACCTGCCCCACATCACGTTCGGGACCAGCCACCCGCTGCCGCTCTGGATGGGGTGCGCGGTGACGGGGGTCCCGGTGGTGCCGTCTGCGAGCGGGCCGATGGGCGTGAGGGTCACGTCGAGGGTCCTGAAGTCGATGGTGTACTCGCCCGGCCGGTGCTCCAGGAACACCATGCCGAGGTTCCCGTACGGGTCCTGCGGCGTGATGACCTTGGGCCTCAGCACGAAGTTCCGCGTGCCGCCCTGGATGCCGGCCACCTCGTCGGGGTTCTCCGGGATCAGGTCGATGGGCAGCGACAGCGAGTCGTACGTCAGCGTGACCTTCGCCAGCACGTTGAAGGTGGTGGGCAGCGCGTGCACGTCGATGCTGTACTGGCCCCTGGCGTCGGTGTGCGTGATCAGGTTGCTGTCGTACGACAGCGTGTTGTCCGCGACGACCTCGGCGCCCTGGATGGGCTGGCCGCGCTCATTCGTGACGGTGCCGGTGATGAAGCCGGCGCGCGGTCCCGGCGTGGGGGATGGAACCGGCGGGGTGACGGGCGGCGTGCCGCTGGCGGCCTCACTGCCGCAGGCACTCAGCGCGGCGGTCAGCAGGAGGGAAACGAGGCTGAGTCGGTGCATGGGACGCTCCTGGGGATCAGTCCGGCGGGGCCGGAGCAGGGACGGGGTGACGGCGCCGGGGTGACGCGGCGCTCCTCAGGGCGCGAGGCTCACGGTCAGGTCAGCGAACAGGCCGTACGACGGCGAGTCATGGAAGGTGATGGTGGTACTGGGCGAATACGCGCTCTCGTCGCGGCCCATCAGCACCATCGGGCGGGCCGGGCCGCCGTCGGGGACGTAGCGCGCCGTCACGACGTACTCCCCGATCGGGATGTCGCGCACCATGGTGTCGTCCAGATGACGCTTCAGCACCTGGCCGGCGCTGCCGTCGATCAGCGGGCCGTCGGGCGTCAGGGTGAACTCCACCCGGTCCATGTCGAAGTCCCCGCCGGCCCCGCCGAAGTACGGGTACAGCTTGCCGCCGTACTCGCCGCCGTCGGGCCGCTCGCCGGAGATCCGCAGCGTGAAGTGGCGCACGGCGCCCGCGTCGGTGGCGAAGGCGACTCCGCTGTCCGGGACGAGCGACAGGTCGTACCACTGACCGGCGTACTTCGTCTTGACGCGCCCGCCGGCCCGCCACGTGCCGATCTGATCGCGCGGCAGGGCGATGGTGTAGCGGCCCTGCGCGTCGGTGGTGCCCAGGGCGTTCATGTTGTAGTACAGGGTGTTGTCCGCCCAGACCTCCGCCCCGGCGATGGGCTGCCCGGCCGCGTTCTTCACGGTGCCGGTCATGGTGTAGGGCGTGGCGTGGCCGGGCTGCGGCGTGCCGGGCGTGCTGGGCGGGGTGCCGCCGCTCCCGGCCTGGGTGCCGCCGCAGGCACCGAGCAGGGCGGTCAGGACGAGGGCAGCCATCGTGCGGGTGGTTCTGTACATGGGAATCTCCTTGGTCGCCGCTGGGCGAGCGTGTCCAGACCGTAGTCGGCCCGGCATGGCTGGCCGATGGCAGGGCCGCAGGGTGCCCAGGGGAACCGTCTGGCCGGCCCGGGGACGACGTCCGGAACACGTTTCGGTGTCCGTAGGAGGTCGCCGGGTAGCCGCCCGGTGACGGGAGACGGCCCCGGGCCGGGGTGATCCGGCTCCGACCACCCCGGCCGGCGCATCACGCGCGGATCATCCTGGCGGCCCTACGGTGCGGTCATGGACGCCCTGATCGACGTGTGCGTGCGGAGCGCGCTGCTCCTGCTCGGTCATCCCGTGACCCGTGGGCTGCTGTTCGCGCTCGCCGCCCTGTACGGGGTGGGCGCCGGGTGGCCCGCGTGGGCGTCCGGCGCGTGCGGCCTGCTGGGCGTGGCGTCGTGGGCGGCGCCGCTGTGGCACGGCTGGCGGGCCGGACGCTGACGCGCTGACCTTCCGACCGACGGGAGCCGGGCCACGCGGCCCCTGCTACACTCGCGGCATCCATGGAGTGGCCCTGGGCGTTGACGCTGCTCGGCACGCCGACGCTGCACGCCGCCGACGGCCGGCAGTGGCGGCCCGAGCGCAAGACGGCGATCCTGCTGGCGTACCTGGCGCTGGAGGGCAGCGCGACGCGCGCGCGGCTGGCGGAGCTGCTGTGGCCGGACACGCCGCCGCACGGCGCCCGCAACAACCTGGTGCACCTGCTGCGCCGGCTGTCGCGGCTGTGCGGCGCGGACCTCGTGCACGGCCACGCGGCGCTGACGCTGGACGGCGGCGTCCGCGTCGATGCCCGCGCGCTGCTGGAGCCGCCGGGCGCGCCAGCCGACATCCCGGCGGGCACGCTGCTGGCCGGAGTGGACGTGGACGACCTCCCGGAGATCGAGGAGTGGGTGGCGGCGTGGCGCGAGGATCTGGATGGCCGACGGCGTGAGCGGCTCGTTCACGCGGCGCAGGCGGCCGAGGACGCGGGCGAGTGGACGCACGCGCTGCGACACGCCGGGCAGCTCCTCGACCTCGACCCGGCATCAGAGGACGCGCTGCGGCGCGTGATGCGGCTGCACGCCCACGCGGGCGACCGCCCGGCGGCCCTGGCGGCGTACGCCCGTGGGCGGGAGCTGCTCGCGCGGGAGCTGGGCTCGGACCCGGAACCGCAGACGCGCGACCTCGCCCGCCGTATCGAGGCGGACGGCGCGCTGCCGGGCGTGCGCCGCGCGGCGACGCTGCCGCTGGGCGTGCTGCGCCCGCCAGTGCTGGTGGGCCGGGCCGCCGCGTGGGCGCAGCTGGAGGCCGCGTGGGCGGCGGGCCACACGATCTACGTGACGGGCGACGCGGGCGCCGGCAAGACGCGGCTGGCGCAGGATTTCGTGGCGAGCCGCGGCCGGGCGCTGTTCCTGCCGGGCCGGGCGGGCGCGCAGGACGTGCCCTTCGCGGCGGCGGCGCACAACGCCCGCGCCCGGCTCGCGGCGGCCCCCGACGTGACGCTGCCGGAGTGGGCGCGGCGGGAACTGTCGCGCCTGCTGCCGGAACTCGCGACCGGTGAGCCACCGCCGCCCATCGACTCGGAAGCGGCGCGCCTGAAGTACTACCTGGCGCATCTGGAACTCGTGCGGCTGACCGCGCCGGGCTTCGCAGCGGTGATCACGGACGACGTGCAGTACTACGACCCCGCGACCGTGGAGCTGGGCGCGTTCTTCCTGACCCAGAGCCCCGCGCCGGGCGAGCCGGGCGAGGTGCCGCGCCACGTCATCACGTACCGGCGCGGCAGCCTGCCCGCGCACACGCAGGCGCGCATCGACGCGCTGGTGGAGGCCGGGGTGGCGGCGCGCGTCGAACTGGGCGGCCTGGACGTGCAGGGCACGCGCGACCTGCTCCACACGCTGGACGTGCCAGGGGATGACCCGGACCTACCGGCGGCGCTGCACCGCGTGACGGGCGGCAATCCGCAGTTCCTGCTGGAGGCGCTGCGCCACATGTTCCGCAGCGGGGACTTCCGGGTGGACGAGCGCCTGCACCGCCCCGAGGGCGTGCGGCCGCTGGTCGAGGAGCGCCTGGCGGGCCTGTCGGGCGTGGCGCTGCAGGTGGCGCGCGGCGCGGCGGTGCTGGGTGACCATTTCACGCTGGAACTCCTGGCCGAGGTGCTGGGCCTGGGCGTCCTGAACCTGGCGGGCGCGTGGGAGGAACTGGAGACCGCGCAGGTGACGGTGGGCGAGCGCTTCAGCCACGACGTGGTGCGCGAGGCGGTGCTGGCGGGCCTGCCGGACACCGTCCGGACGCTGCTCCACCGCGCGGCGGCGCGCACGCTGGAGCGGCACGGCGAGCACCCGGGGCGGGTGGCGCGGCACTGGCAGGCCGCCGGCGACCACGCCCAGGCCGCCGCGTGGCTGATGCGCGCCGGCGCGGCAGCCGAGGCCGACCTGCGCCCGTCGGAGGCTGCGGCCGCGTATGCCGCGGCGGTGGGCGCCTACGCCGCGCAGGGGGACGACGCGGGCGCCGACGCCGCGCGGCGCGCGGGCGCGGCGGTGGGCGGCGATGGTGGCCCGCGGCCGACGCCGCGCCCACCCGCTGGCTAGGATGGAGGGCATGCCTGAAGGTCACGGTCACGGCGCGTGGGAGCTGAGGGTGCTGGGGGTACCCGCGCTGCGCGGCCCCGACGGTCAGGAGCGGCGTGTGGCGGGCAAGGCGCTCGCCCTCCTGGCGTACCTGGCGCTGGAAGGCCCGGTGCCCCGCAGCCAGCTGGCCGGGCTGCTGTGGCCCGACACCGTGGAGGCCACCGCCCGCAACAACCTGGTGCACCAGCTGCGGCGCCTGCGCGCGGCGCTGGGGGCGGGCGTGGTGGTGCCGGGCGACGTGCTGTCGCTGGCCCCGGACGTGGTGATGGATGTGGGTAACGGTGACGGCACGGGCGAGCTGCTGGCGGGCGTGGCGTGGCCGGACCTGCCGGAACTGCACGACTGGCTGCTGGCGCGGCGCGCGCGGCTGGACGCTGAGCGCGCGGCCCGCTGGCGTGCCGACGCCCAGCGCCTCGAGGACGCGGGCGAGTGGGCCGGGGCGCTGGCCGCAGTCGGTCGCCTGCGCGCCGTGGACCCGCTGTCGGAGGACGCGCTGCGCCGCGAGATGCGCCTGCACTACCTGCTGGGCGACCCGGCCCGCGCGCTGCGCGTGTACGCGGCTGGCCGGGAGGAGCTGCGCGCCGCGCTGGGCCACGACCTCCTGCCGGAAACGCAGGCCCTGGCGCGGGACATCGGGCGCGGCACGGTCGGCAGCGCGCCGGGGCGGGCGCCGGCGCCGCTCGCGCAGCGCGTGGGCCGTCCGCCCCTGGTGGGCCGCGAGGCCGAGTGGGTGCAGATGGAGGCCGCGTGGGCCGCCGGTCAGGGCATCGTCCTGCTGGGCGAGCCGGGCGTGGGCAAGACGCGCCTGGCCCTGGACTTTCTCGATGCGCACGGCGGCGGCATGCGCTTCCGCGGCTGCGTGGGCGACGCGGGGTTGCCGTACGCCACGCACGCCCGCACCTACCGGCAGGTGCTGGACGCCTTCCCGGCGCTGGACGTGGCCCCGTGGGTGTACGCGGAACTCGCCCGTATCGTCCCGGCCCTGGGACAGGCCCCCGCGCCGATCACGGACGAGGAGCACAAGCGGCGGTTCTGGCAGGCCAAGGCCGAGGCGCTGGGGGCGGCGGTCGCGCAGGGCCTGCGCCGCATGGTGTTCGACGACGTGCAGTTCATGGACGACGCCAGCGTCGAGGCGGGGGCCTACGTGTTCGCGCACCTGGGCTGGGGCCAGCCGGACGCGCCGTACCGCACCATCCACTGCGCCCGTCCGGGCGGCCTGAACCCCGCGCAGCAGGGCGTGCTCCACGCGATGCTCGGCAGCGGCCTGATCCGCGTGATCGAGCTGGGGCCGCTGGACCAGGGCGCCGTGAGCGAACTCGTCGCGGCCCTTGACCTGCCGGCGGCGGGCGACCTGGCCGGCGAACTCGGCCGCTACACCGGCGGCAATCCCCTGCTGCTGCTGGAGGCGGCGCGCAGCCTGCACGGCACGGCGGGCGCGGCGCCGGGGCGCGGGGAGCCGCTGCCCCTGCCCGAATCGGCGGGCCGCGTCACGGCCGCGCGTGTGGCCCGGCTGTCGCCCGCGGCCCTGCACGCGGCGCGGGCGGCGGCCGTGCTGGGCAGCGACTTCGACGTGGACTTGGTGGCCGAGGTGCTGGGCGCGCCGCTGCTGGACACCGTGGCCGCGTGGGAGGAGCTGGAGGGCGCGCAGGTGATGCGCGGCGCGGGCTTCGAGCACGACCTAGTGGCCGACGCGGTGCTCGCGGCGATGCCCGGCGCCGTCCGGCGGCTGCTGCACCGCTCGGCCGCCCGCGCGCTCGCCGCCCACCACGCGCCGCCGGCGCGCATCGCCCGGCACTGGCACGCGGGCGGAGACGTGCGCGAGGCCGCGCCGCAGTACGCCCGCGCGGCCGAACATGCCCGCGACGCCTACCGCTTCGGTGAGGCCGCGCAGTACGCCCGGGACGCCGCCGACGCCTACGTCCAGGCCGGTCAGCCGGACCGTGCCGGACCGCTGTGGGCGCAGGCCGACGTTCCGCCCGCGTGAGCCCTAGCGCGCGGCCAGGCCCGGCATCACGTGGGCGTCGAGCCACGCACCCAGCGCGCTGACGTCCTCGACGCGGTGGTGCGCGTGGCCGGCCAGCAGCGGCAGCGTGCCCACCTGCACCGCCCGGCCGGCCACCGCGAACATCGGCAGGTCGTTGTCGCTGTCCCCGAAGGCCCAGGCGCGCTCCAGCGGCACGTCCAGCGCGGCGGCGACGCGCTCCAGGGCCATGCCCTTGTGCACGCCGGCGGGCGACACGTTCATGTTGTCCATGTAGGGCGGCTGCGCGCCCACGATGGGCAGGTGCGGGCACGTGGCCTCCACGCCGGCCCGCCACGTGCCGATATCGTCGTGGAAGCACCACAGGCCCATCACGCCGCCGGCCGGCAGCGGGTCGAAGGGCATGAAGGGCCGGTGGGCCAGCGCCCAGCGCGTCCGCCACGCGTCCACGTCCGGCAGGGGCGAGAGGTCGGCGTACACGCACCCGCGCGTCAGCGCCAGTAGGTGCCCGCCGGGGGGCCGCCGCGCCTGCACGGCCGCGATCTCCCCGGCTGTCAGCGAGACCTGATGCACGACCTCCTCGCCGCGCAGGATCAGCGACCCGGTGTGCAGCGCCACGGCGTCGGGCGCCAGCGCGTCCATCACGTCCGGGGGCACGTCGTCCCGGCCGGTGATCACCGCGACCGCGACGCCCTGCGCGCGCAGCCGGGCCAGCGCCCCGCGGGTGCGTGCGGGCACGCGCATCCCGCCGTCCTCGACGACCGTGCCGTCCAGGTCGAAGGCGAGCAGCCGGGGCGGCTCAGCGGACGTCGCGGACGACATGGACGGCCTGCGGCGGAATGGACAGCGCCGCCGCCGCGCCCAGGTGCAGCCGCTCCGCCTGCGCGCCCTGGAGGTCGATATCCAGCTCGTGCTCCCCGGCCCCCACGCTGACACGGGTCACGGCGCCCATGAAGCGCATCTGGCGCACCAGCACGTCCAGATCGCCCGGCAGACGGGCCTCGGCGCCGGACAGGCGCAGCTCCTCGGGCCGCAGGTAGATCCGCACAGGATCGCCGGCCACGAAGCCGGTCAGGGGACGGCCCACGCTCAGGGGCTCGTTCAGGCCCGGCACATGCACCGCGCCGCGGGCGGGATCGCTCACCTGCCCGCTCAGGCCGCTCGACGACCCGATGAACTCCGCGACGAAGGGCGTGGCCGGCTGGCGGTAGATCTCGGCCGGCGTGCCCACCTGCGCGATCAGTCCCCCCTGCATGACCACCACGCGGTCCGAGATGGCCAGCGCTTCTTCCTGATCGTGCGTGACGAACAGGGTGGTGATCCCGGTTTCCTGCTGCACGCGGCGGATCTCGTCACGCAGGTTCAGGCGCACCTGGGCATCGAGCGCGGAGAGGGGTTCGTCGAGCAGCAGCACCTGCGGGCGGATGGCCAGCGCGCGGGCCAGCGCGATGCGCTGCTGCTGCCCGCCGGACAGCTGGGCCGGGTAGCGGCCCTGCATGCCGGGCAGACCGATCAGCTCGAACAGCTCGTCCACCCGCTGTTTTTTCTCGTCGCCGCCCAGGCGGCGCACGTCGAGCCCGAAGGCGACATTCTCGCCCGCGGTCAGGTTCGGAAACAGGCTGTAGGCCTGAAAGACCATGCCCATGTCGCGCTGCCGGGCGGGGACGCGCGTCAGGTCACGGCCGCCCAGCACGATCTTGCCCGTGTCCGGCGCGAGAAAGCCGGCGACGATCCGCAGCAGCGTGGTCTTGCCGCAGCCGGACGGCCCGAGCAGCGTGACGAGTTCGCCGCGTTCCAGGGTCAGGTCGAGGGGATGCAGGGCCACGCTGGAGCCGTAGCTCTTGGTGATGTTCGAGAGGTGCAGTTCGCTCATGGGGCTCCTAGGTCTCGTTCTCGCTCCGCCCGGGGGTCAACCCGTTTCCGGCGGTGGTCCACCACCGTCAGGCCTTGCGGGCGGCGCGCGATTCCACGTTCAGCAGGATGTACATGGCCAGCCACGTGAACAGCAGCGCCATGATCGCCAGCGCGGAGGACTCGTTGGCGCGGGTGGACGCGATGTAGCTCATGTACACCGGCAGGGTCTGGTACAGCAGGACGTTGGCGAAGGTGAACTCGCCCAGCGCCAGGGTCAGGATCAGCAGGACCGCGCCCAGCACCGCGCCGCGCACGTTCGGCAGGATGATCCGGCGGATCAGGGTGCCCCAGCCTGCGCCGCAGCTCTGGGCCGCCTCGCTGAGCGTCTGGAGGTTCAGGGCGCGCATGCCGTTGTCGAGCGTGCGGTAGGTGTACGGAATGGCCAGCACGGTGTACCCGACCACCAGGAAGTGCGGCGTGCCCACGAACCATTCCGGCCCCCGGTACAGCCCGCTGATACCGCTGACCAGCACGATGGGCGGCACGATGAAGGCGATGACCGACAGCACGTTGAAGAAGGCGCGCAGGTGCTGGGCGCGCAGGTTTACCCAGAACACCGCCGGGAACACGACCGCGAGCGTCAGGGCGATGGTCTCGACCGCCAGCATCAGCGAGAGCTTGAACGACGCGATGAAGTTCTCCTCCCGCACCACGCCGCCGTACGCGCTCAGGTCGTAGCGATTGCCGCCCTGCCACATGCTCGCCACCGCCAGCGACACCAGCGGGGCGAAGAAGTACAGCGCAAAGAGCACGATCACGATGCCGCCGCCGATCCCCAGTCCAGGCCGCCGGGTCATACGGCACTCCTCTGATTCCACCTCATGTCGGAACAACCGCCGACATGAGGTTCCATCGCCGGAATGCCTTCCTTTCTCGTACTCGCTTCGCTCTCCTGCGGAGCTGTGCCAGTCGGGTTCGTCTTCGACTCACCATCAGTTCTCTTCATACGCGCCACCGGCTGCTCTGCTTGTCGAACCACACGTACAGCGCGGTCGTGATGAGCATGATCACGATGATCAGCAGGGCCAGCGCCTGCCCCAGCTGCGGGTCGCTCAGCACGTTGCCGCTCATGACCGCCGAGATCTGGAGCGGCAGCAGCGGAATGTTCCCGGAGGTCAGCGCGTAGGGCGTGGCATACGTGGCAAACGCGTTGCCGAACAGCATGGTCGCGCACGCCAGCAGCGACGGCATCAGGATCGGCAGGCCCACCCGCCGCCAGTACAGCCACGGGCCGGCACCCAGGTTCTCGGCGGCCTCCTGCCATTCCTGCCGCAGGCCGTTGATCGCGGGCGTGAACAGGATCACCATCAGCGGAATCTGGAAGTACAGGTACACCAGCACCAGGCCCGGGAGGCTGAACAGGCTGAAGCCCAGCGCCTGGAGGTTGATGCCCACCGCGAGCAGCAGTTTGGTGATCACGCCGGTGCCGCTGAGGGTCATCAGGAACGCCAGCGCCAGCGGAATGCCCGCGAAGTTCGACGCCACGCCGGAGAACGACATCAGGGGCCGGCGAATCCACGGCGGGCTGTGTGGCCCCAGCGCCACCCACGCGAGCGCCGCGCCCAGCACCGCGCCCAGCAGCGCCGACCAGAACGACACGAGCACGGTGTTCTTCAGCGCGGTCACATACTGCGCCTGGCCCAGCATGGCGAGGTACTTCGTGGTGAAGTGGCCGCCCTCGCCGCGCACCGCGCCGACCAGCACGCTGAAGGCGGGCAGCACCATGAAGGCCAGCAGGACCAGGAACAGCGGCCCCACGAACAGCCAGGTCAGGCCGTCGATGCGGGGCAGCGCCAGGCGGCGCCCCACGGCGACCGGCCCGACCGCCTGCGCGAAGGCCCGCTGCTCGGCGGGATCGAGTTCAGTCATGGGCGCACTCCGGGAAATGAACGGACTGGGTCATCGGCGGTCTCCTTGACATGGGGGAAGGGGCGGGCCGGCCTGCCCCTCCAGCATGCGCCTGTCATGAAGCGGTCGGGCTACGTCCCCACGGGAGGGAAGTAGCCCGGCGTTCAGCGGCGCGGCAGGTCAGCGCCCTGACGGCTTACTGCATCTGCTTGGGCCAGCTCGCCGACAGGGTTTCCTTGGCCTTGGTGGTCTGGGTCGGCGTGGCGAACTTCACCTTGTTGTACACGGCCGCGTCGGGCAGTTCGCTGAGCATGGCCTGCGGGATCACGCCGCGCTTGACCATGTCGTTGAAGCGGATGGGGTGCGCGTAGCCCTTGAGGAACAGCATCTGGCCCTCGTCGGACGCGATGAATTCCATCCACAGCTTCGCGGCGTTCGGGTTGGGCGCGTAGGCGCTGATGGCGGTGGCGTAGTGGCTGCCGTACACGCCGTCGGTGGGCACCACGGTCTTGTAGTTGATCTTGCCGGCCATGGCCTTGGTCTGCGCGAGGTTCAGGTAGTCCCAGTCGATCACGATGGGCGTCTGGCCGCTCTGCACGGTGGCCGGGGAGGCTGCGACCGGGGTGAAGTTCCCAGCGGCCTTGAGCTTGGCGAAGAAGTCCACGCCAGGCTGGATGTTGTCGAGCGACCCACCGTTGGCGAGCGCGGCGGCCCACACGCCACTGAACGCGGCGGCGGCGGTGGTCGGGTTGCCGTTCAGGGCGACCATGCCCTTGTACTCGGGCTTGAGCAGGTCCGCGAAGCTCTTGGGCACGTTCTTCACGACGTCCGTGTTCACGCCGAAGGAGATCACGCCGAAGTAGTTGCCCATCCAGTTGCCGTCTTTGTCCTTGGCGCTGTCCGGGATGCTGGCCCACGTCGAGGGCTTGTAGGCCATCAGCAGTTTTTCCTGCACGCCCTGGATGGCGAACGACGGGCCGACGTCCAGCACGTCCGGGCCGCGCTTCTGGCCCTTGAGCGACTTGACCGCCTGGAGTTCCTCGGCGCTGCTCGCCTGGGGCGAGGCGTTGGTGATCTTCAGGCCATACTTCTTCTGGAAGGTGCTCATGATCTCGCCGTAGTTCGCCCAGTCCTCGGGCAGCGCGATGGTGTTCAGGCCCGCGTCCTTCTTGGCGTTCGTGACGATCATGGCGGGGATGGCGTTCTGGGCGATGGCCGCGACGGCGACACCGGTGACCAGCAGGGCGGACAGGACGGGCAGTTTCTTCATTTCGGACTCCTTGTCAGAGGGTGGGTTCGGGAATGACCGTGGGGGCAGGCAGCGCCTGAATCCAGCGGACGGCCGCGTCCACGTGCTCCGGCACGACCTCCAGCACCAGGGCCGGATCGGTGGTCGTGGCCCGCAGGGCGCGCAGCACGCCGGGCCAGTGCACCGTGCCCTCGCCGGGTGCGAGGTGCTCGTCGGCGCTGCCGTCGTTGTCCTGCACGTGCACGTGCCCGAGCAGCGGCGCGGTCTGGGTCAGCCAGCCCTGCGCGCTCAGGCCGCCGTGCTGGGCACCCACGTGGGCGTGACCGGTGTCGACGCTCACGCGCACATGCGGCGAGCCGAACGACGCCACCAGCGCCAGCAGCGGCGCCGGGTCCCGGTCGAGGATGTTCTCGATGACGATGGTCACGCCCAGCTCGGCGGCGCGGGCCAGCACCGGCTCCAGCGTCAGCTGGGCCAGGCCGATCTCCTGACTCAGCGTGCGGCGGTGCTGCACCATCAGGTGGCCCCAGAAGTAGAACGGCGAGTGCACGACCAGCCACTGCCCGCCCACCGCCTCGGTGAAGTCCAGACCCAGCAGGTAGCGGCCCTGCACGACCCGCCGGATCTGCGGATCGAGGGCGTCCAGGTGCATGTTCCAGAACGGCGCGTGCACGCCGATGCGGCCCCGGTGGTGCTGGAGCAGCGCGACCTGCCGCCGGGCCAGCGCCGACCACTCGCCGTCCATCAGCTCCACGCTCTCGCACAGGTCCTGCAGCTCGATGTCGCGCGCGCCGTGCATCAGCCACTCGGCGTGACGGTCCAGTTCGGGCTGCATGACCGCCAGGCCCAGCCGGTCCAGGCGGTTCATGTCGCCTCCGGGCGGGTGGGGGGCAGGGCAGCGCGTGACATTTCTCACGGCACACTAGGTGAGAAATGTCAGGCTTTCTTCAGGATCAGGCGGTGCGGCGGTCCTGCCCTTGACCGGGCGCCTGCCTTCCGCCCGCCGGGAGCGCCCCGCGGGCGTGCCGTGCGCGGCGCAGTCCCCGGACGTCACAACTTTGTGTGCTGAGGAGGCCGCTTTCCGGACCGAAGGCGTACAGTGGGCGGACGTTCTCACCACCCGGGAGATTGGCATGACCGCTTCTGACTGTCGGCCGCAGGTGTTCGTCCTCCTCTTTCGCCGCGCCGCGCCATGAAGGGGTGGACGGTGGCCCTCGTTCTCGGCGCGCTGGGCCTGGGGTTCACGCTGGGCCGCGCCGCGCCAGGCCCCGCCGCAGCGCCGCTGTGGCAGTTCATCGTGGATCAGGCGCACGACGACCCCGTGGACAGCGCGGCCCCGGACGGCGCCGGGGCGGGCGGCGATCCGCGCGAGGTCATTCCCATTACGCCCGGCGACGGGCAGCAGCCGGGCGCGGCGCCGCAGGGCCAGCCCCGCCGCGACCAAGGAGAGTGCACCGTGCTGATGTTCAGGGACGGCCAGTTCTACCGTATGCAGCCGGGCTCGCCCGGTCCCGGCGGCGCGTCGCCGGGCAGCGACACCGAGCTGTTCCCCGTGCAGCCGCTGCCCGCGCCGGCCGCGCCGCCGTTCTCCGGACCGGAGATGAGGTCGTGACGCCCGACGCCGCCGACCTGACGCCGCTGCGGCCGGACGCGGTCACGCAGGCCGCCGCCCGGCTGCGCGCGCTGCTGTTCGAGGTCAAGACGGTGATCGTCGGGCAGGACTTGCTGCTCGAGCGGCTGCTGGTGGCGCTGCTCGCCCGCGGGCACGTGCTGGTCGAGGGCGTGCCGGGTCTGGCCAAGACCCTCACCATCCAGACCACCGCGCAGGCCATCGGGGCCACCTTCAAGCGCATCCAGTTCACGCCGGACCTGGTGCCCGCGGACCTGATCGGCACGCGCATCTACAACCAGCAGACGGGCGAGTTCCAGGTCGAGCTGGGGCCGGTGTTCGCGCAGCTGATCCTGGCGGACGAGATCAACCGTGCGCCCGCGAAGATCCAGTCGGCGCTGCTGGAGGCCATGCAGGAACGGCAGGTGACCATCGGTACCCGGACCTTTGCGCTCCCCGATCCCTTCCTGGTGCTCGCCACGCAGAACCCCATCGAGTCCGAGGGCACGTACTTCCTGCCGGAAGCGCAGGTGGACCGCTTCATGTTCAAGGTGCTGGTCGGCTACCCCGGCGTACACGAGGAGATCACCATCGTGGAGCGGGTCTCGCAGTCGTTCGCGCCCGTGACCGAGCAGCTCTCGGCTGACGAGCTGCGGGCGCTGCAGCGCATGGCCGATCAGGTGTACGTGCCCCCGGCCGTGACCGAGTACGCGGTGACGCTGGCCCGCGCCACGCGCGCTCCGGCCGACGTCGGGCTGCCGGACCTCCAGCGCATGATCGCCTACGGCGCCAGTCCGCGCGGCAGCGTGAACCTGATCCTGGGCGCCAAGGCGCTCGCCATTGTGCGTGGCCGCGAGTACGTGCTGCCCGAGGACGTACGCGACCTCGCGCCGGACGTGCTGCGCCACCGCGTCATTCCGTCGTACGAGGGTCTGGCCGAGGAGACCAGAACCGAGGACCTGGTGAGTCGCGTGATCGCCGCCGTGCCCCTGCCGCGCGTGCACATGGGCGATCCGCACGGCAGCCGCCCGCCGGACAGGCCGCGCGATGACCTTTCTTAGGCGCCGGCCCGCCCGACCGGCCCCGCCCCCGCCGCGCCCCGAGGGCCGGCCGCCGCCGGAACTGCCGGCCCAGCTGCTGCGCCGCCTGGAATTCCAGGTGGTGCGCCGCCTGGACGGTGTTCTGTTCGGCGATTACCGCGGGCTGTTCTACGGTCCCAGCCTGGACCTCGCCGAGGTGCGCGAGTACCAGCCGGGCGACGAGGTGCGCCGCATCGACTGGAACGTCACGGCGCGCAGCGGCCGGCTGCACGTGCGGCAGTATCAGGAAGAGCGCGAGCTGACCACGTGGCTGCTCGTCGACACCTCCGCGTCCATGGCCTTCGGCACCCGCCGCAGCTCCAAGCGCGATGTGGCGCGCGAATTCGCTGGTGTAGCGGCCCTGATCGTCACGCGGCACGGTGACCGGCTGGGCGCGCTCACCTTCGGGCCGGGCGCCGGCGTGGCCACGCCGGGTCGCGGGCGGGCGCAGGCGCTGGCCGTGCTGGCGCTGCTGTCCCGCCCGGCGCCGGCCAGCCCACGCGCCGGCGACGCCCCCACCCTGGAAGCGGCCCTGAGCAGCGCCGGCCGCGTGATGCGCCGGCGCTCGCTGGTCTTCGTGGTCTCGGACTTTCTGGAGGACGTGCCCGGCAGCGGTTCCGGCTGGACCGGCGCGCTGGGCCGGCTGGCGCAGCGGCACGATGTGGTGGCCGTGCGGATCTCGGACCCAGCCGAGCGGGCCCTGCCGGATGTGGGCGGCCTGCGCGTGCGCGACCCGGAGACCGGCGAGGAGTTGTGGCTGGACACCTCGGACCCGCAGGTGCGCGCCGCGCACGCGCGGCTGGTGGCGCAGCGCGACCGCGACCTGCGCCGCGCCCTGCGGGCCGCGCGGGTGGACCTACTGGACCTGAGCACCGAACGCGATCCGGTCGGGCCGCTGCTGCGCTTCACGGCCGTGCGCCGGGGGCAGCGGCCATGACCTTCGACGCGCCGCTGTTGCTGTGGCTGCTGGTCCTGCTGCCGCTGACCCTCGTGGCGTTGCGCGCGTGGGCGCGCCAGCGCGCCCGGCGCCGGCGCGCGTACGCCGACCCGGCGCTGCTGGAGGGCGCCCTGCACGACGCCCCGGCCCGCTACACCCGCTGGCCGCAGGCGCTGCAGGTGGGCGCGCTGGGCCTGCTGCTGCTGGGCGCCGCCCAGCCGGTCGCGCCGCTGCCCCTGCCCAGCAACCAGGCGGCCGTGATGGTCGCGCTGGACACCTCGCGCTCCATGCTCGCCGACGACGTCCGTCCGACCCGGCTGGCCGCCGCCGAGGACGTGATCCGGCAGTTCCTGCGCGTGGCCCCGGCCTCCACCCGCATCGGGTTCCTGACCTTCTCGGACCGCGCGGCGGTGCTGGTCGCGCCCACCACGGACCGGCAGGCGGTGGTGGCCGCGCTGGAACGTGTGCGGCCCGCGCAGGCGACCTCGCTGGCCGGCGCGCTGGTGGGCGCGGTCCGGGCGCTGCCGGGCCGCGGGGACGCCAAGCCCCCGCCGGAGCTGGAGGGCGGCCCCAGCACCGCCGCCGCGGCGCCACAGGGGCCGTTTCCGCCGGGCGCGGTGCTGCTGCTGTCGGACGGCATCTCCAACCGGGGCGGCAGTCCGCTGATCGCCGCGCGCTTCGCCTCGACATACGGCGTGAAGGTGTACGCCGTGGCGCTCGGCCGCGAGGGCGGCGCCGTCAGCCAGATCGGGGGACAGCTCGTGTTCGTGCCCTTCGACAGTGGGGGCCTGCAGCGCCTGGCGCAGCTCACGGGCGGCGAGTTTCTGGAGACCCCCGAGCCCGGTGAACTCCAGGGCATCTTCCGCAGCCTGGGCACCGTCATCCGCTGGGTGGCCACCGACCTGGCGCTCAGCGCTCCCCTGGCCGCGCTGGCCGCCGCGCTGCTGATCGTGGGCGGCGGCCTGGGCCTGCGCTGGCACCGGAGGGTCCCGTGACCTTCACGTGGCCGTGGGCGCTGGCCGCGCTGCTGCTGCTGCCGTTGCTGGTGTGGGCGTACCTGCGGGGCCTGCCGCGCCCGGCGCGTTCGGTCGCCATCCACCCGGACCTGGCGCTGCTGGCGCGCGCCCAGGGCCGGCCACGGCCGCTGCACCGCCACCTGCCCGCCCTGCTGTATCTGGGCGCAGTGGCGCTGGCGCTGCTGGCCCTGAGCCGTCCGCAGGCCCCGTGGCCGCTGCCGGACGACCGCACGGCGATCATGCTGGTGATGGACGTGTCGCGGTCGATGCAGGCGCAGGACATCGAACCCAGCCGGTTCGTGGCTGCCCAGGAGGCCGCGCGCACCTTCGTGAAGTCCCTGCCGCCGGGCACCCGGGTGGGCCTGGCGTCCTTTTCCGGGTCGACCCTGCTGAACGCGCCGCCCACCCGCCGCCACACCGAGGTGCTGAGCGCCATCGACGGCCTGACGCTGGGCTTCAGCACCGCCATTGGGGACGGTCTGCTCGAGGGCCTGAACGCCCTGAGCGGCGGGACCGGCGACAGCGGGACCGGGCCGTCCCCGGCGGCCCGGCCGCCCGCCGCCATCGTGCTGCTGTCCGACGGGCGCAACAACAGCGGCACGGACCCCCTCCAGGCGGCCACCCGCGTGAAGGCCAGCGGCATCAAGGTGTACACCGTCGGGCTGGGCACCGCCAACGGGTCCCTGCGCAGCAGCCGCTGGAGCACGCCCGGCCGGGGGTTCGACGCGGCCACCCTGCGCCAGATCGCCGCCACGACCGGGGGCCGCTACTACGAGGCGCGCTCGGCCGAGGAACTCAGCACGGTGTACCGCGAGATGGGCCGCTCGCTGGCGTGGAAGGTCGAGCAGCGCGAGGTCTCCGGCATCGTTGGGGCGCTGGCCGCGCTGCTGCTGCTCGGCAGCCTGGGGCTGTCCGAGGTCTCGACCCGCCGCCTGCTGTGAATGTCATCACTTGAGCTCCGTGGCGGTCCGGGCCGGGGTAGACTGCAGTCATCCCGAACAGCGGCGAGACACTGTGGACACGACGCAGCAACCATCCCTGATCTCCGTGGCGCTGCTCGGCCCGCCGGAGGTGACCGTGGGCGCCCAGGTGTCGCCGCCGGCGACGGACGCGGCGCTGTGGCTGCTCGCGCTGCTGGCCAGCTCGGCCCAGCCGGTGGCGCGCGAGGAGATCCTCGAGCTGCTGTACCCGGACGCCGAGGAGGCCGCCGCCCGCAACCGCCTGCGCCAGATGCTGCACCGCGTGCGCGCCCGCCCGTGGGGCGCGGGCGTGGTCGCCACCACCGGCGACGTGCAGTGGCGCGCGTCCAGCGACGTCCGCACCTTCCGCGACGCGTGTGCGGCCGGGCGCTGGGCCGAGGCGCTCGAGGTGTACCGTGGGCCGCTGCTCGGCTCCCTGCGGCCCGCCGAGTTGCCGGCCTTCGAGGCGTGGCTCGACCTGGAGCGGGACGACCTGCACCAGCTGTGGATTGACGCGGCCCTGTGCCACGCGGAGGAACTCGAGGGCCGCGGGCAGCCCGGCGCGGCCCGGTCGTGGCTGGACCGGGTCATGACGGTCAGTCCGTACCACGAGGAGGCGGTGCAGGCCAGCCTGCGCTGCGCGGCCCGCCTGAACGACGTGCCGGGCGCGGCGGCGGTGTACGACCGGTTCCGCACGCAGCTGCGCCGGGAACTGGGCCTGGCGCCGGCCGAGGCGACCACTGCGCTGTACGAGGCGGTCCGGGCCGGTCACGGGGTCGCCGCGGAGGCGGTCATGGCCGGCGCGGGCCGGTCGTCCATCATCGGCCGGCAGGAGGAACTCGACGTTCTGCTGGCCCGCATGACTGATCCGGCGTGCCGACTGCTGACCGTGACCGGCCCCGGCGGAGCGGGCAAGACGCGCGTGGCGCTGGAACTCCTGCACCGCAGCGGGCCGCGGCCGGGCGGCGTGCACTTCGTTCCGCTGGAGGCCGCCACGACAGTGCCGGAGGTGGTCTCGGCCCTCGCCACGGCGCTGGGGCTGGCGGCCGGGGGCGCCGAGTCGCCGGAAGCGCAGGTGATCGCGGCGCTCCAGGCCGGGGCGTCGCTGCTGGCGCTGGACAACCTCGAACACCTGCTGGGCGGCGAGGCGCGGGCCGGTGTGCTGGCCCTGCTCACGCGCATGCTGGCCGCGGCGCCGGGTGCGCAGCTCATCGCCACGTCCCGCATCCGCCTGGGCCTGCAAGACGAGTGGGTGACGCTGCTGGGCGGCCTGGACCTGCCGGCCGCGCCGACCCTGGACGCGGCCGCGCAGTCCGGGGCGGTGCGGCTGTTCCTGGAACGCGCCCGGCGTGCCCAGCCGACCCTGGCGCTCACCCCGCAGACCCTGCCGGCGCTGCTGACGGTGGTGGACGCCACGGGGGGGCTGCCGCTGGCGCTGGAACTCACCGCCGGGTGGCTGGGCGCGCTCACGCTGGACGACGTGGCGGACGAACTGCGCCGCGGCCTGGACGACGTGGGGAGCGAGGCCCCGGACCGCCCGGCGCGGCACCGCAGCCTGCGGGCGGCCTTCGATCACTCGTGGGCGCTGCTGCCCCACGGCGCGCAGGTGGTGCTGGCGCGGCTGTCGGTGTGCCGGAGCGGCCTCGACCTGGGCGCCGCCCGGGCCGTGGGCGGCAGCGGCCTGCCGACCCTGCTGGTGCTGGGCGACCACTCGCTGCTCGCCCGCGACCGCAGCGGCCGCTACGCGCTGCACGCGGCGATCCGGGAATTCGCGGCCGCGCGGCTGCGCGCCCTGCCGGCCGAGCTCGCGGCCGCCACGGCCGCGCACGCCGCCTACTACGCCGGCCTCGCGCGCGACGCGGCGCCGCAACTCCACGGTCCCGAGCAGCAGGCGTGGCTGTCGCGCCTGCAACTCGAGCACGACAACCTGCGTGCGGCCATGGCGCACCTGCTCACCGCCGGCGACGCGGCCGGGGCGCTGGGGCTGGCCGCCGACCTGCAGTGGTTCTGGTATGTCCGCGGCCACCACCGCGAGGGCTACGCGAACCTCACCGCGGCCCTCGCGCTGCCGGGCGGTCCCGGGCCGCTGCGGGTGCGGGCGCTCAGCGCGGCCGGCGGCCTGGCGCGCGATCTGGGCCAGTACGAGGACGCCCGCGCCCACCTGGACGGCGCGCTCGCGCTCGCCCGGACGCTGGGGCTGGGCACGCTGGAGGCCCACGCGCACCACGGCCTGGCGCTGCTGGACCGGGAACTCGGCCAGCTGAACAACGCGCGGGCGCACCTCGCGGCGGCCGAGGCGCTGCAACGCGCCGGCCAGGACGTGTGGGGCCTGGCGACCACCCTCAACGACCTCGGGGTCGCGTGGGCCCTGCAGGGCGAGATGACCCGGGCGGGCGCGCTCTTCCAGGAGAGCCTGGACCTCAAGCAGCGCATCGGGGACCGGCAGGGCGTGGCGTACGCGCTGGCGAACCTCGGGAACGTCTCCGACACCCTGGCCGACTTCCAGCGCCTGACCGAGCAGAGCCTGGAGATCAAGCGCGACCTCGGCGACCGCCAGGGCGTGGCGAATTCGCTGTTCAACCTCGCGGACCTGCACGTCAACGCCGGTGAACTGGAGGTGGCCCGCACGCAGCTCACCGAGGCGCTGCAGCTGTTCGCGCAGATCGGCCGCCACCGCGGCACCGTGGCCGCCCTGATGGAATTCGCCAAGCTCACCGCCGCCGAGGGCGATGACCGGCAGTGCGTGCTGCTGGCCGGCGCCGCGGACGCCCTGGCGCGGGCGGCCGGCGTGACCGTGCAGGGCGTGAACATCAGCACGGTGCTCGAGCACGCGCGGCAGCGCTGCGGCGCCGACGCGGACGCCGTGTACCTGCGGGGCCAGCTGCTGCCCCTGGCCGAGGCAATCCAGCAGGCCATAACGCCGTCCAGGACGACGCTCACCGCCACGTAACGGCAGCTAACGGCCCCCTTCTACGCTCTCCTCACCTCGAGATCCGCTGCCGCAGCAGGTCCGGGTGAGGAGCGCTGCTGATGACCACACCGCCGGACACCGACACGTCTTCGTTCCCTTCCTGCCCGGGCCGTTCTGAGCCGCGGGCCGCACGGCGCAGCGCGGCGCGTGCAGGCCCCAGCGCGTGGTACCCACCCCCCGGTCACGACCAGCCGGTCCCGTCCTGGCGGGTCCCCCGCTTCTGATGCCACGCCGCCCCCTGCACCCCGAGTCCCGGAGACTGCCATGAACCGACACGTGCTCACCTGCCTGCTTGCCGCCGACCTGATCCGTCCCCGCCGTCCCCACCTCCACGCCGGCATCACCCTGAGCGTCGCCCTCGGGACGGGCATGCTCGTGGGCTGCGGCTCGTCGCCCAGCACCACCACGCCCACCCCGCAGCCCGGCGCGCCCACGGCGCCCGGCGGCTTCAAGGTCAGCGCCAGCAGCGCGACCAGCGTCACCCTGTCGTGGTCGGCCGTGTCCGGCGCCACCGGGTACGTCCTGGAGCGCAAGGCTGGCAGCGGGTCCTTCCAGCAGATCGCCGCTCCCGCCGCCGACGCGACCTCCTACGTGGATAGCGGCCTGAGCGCCGGCACCACCTACGTGTACCGCCTGAAGGTGAAGACCGCGGCCGGCGAGAGCGCCTTTACCTCCGACCTGTCGGCGTTGCCCAGCGCGGCCGGCGTGGACACCGACGGCGACGGCATCTCCGACGCGGACGAGGTGGCCGGCTACGACGTCACCGTCAAGGAGGCCGGCGTCGAGAAGAAGACGTACCACGTGACCTCCGACCCGGCGAAGAAGGACACCGACGGCGATGGCCTGACCGACGGACAGGAGCGCGCCCTGTTCACCGACCCGGGCAAGGCCGACACCGACGACGACGGCCTGAGCGACCCGCAGGAGATCAACACCTTGGCCAGCGACCCCAACGACCGCGACACCGACGGCGACGCCCAGGGCAACCCCGCGCTGTTCGACGGCCAGGAGGTCAACACCTACGGCACCTCGCCCACCCTCAGGGACTCGGACGGCGACAAGTACAGCGACTACGAGGAGATCATCGTGCGCGGCGGGGTGTACAACCCGCTGGTCGCCAACACGCCCCGGCTGGAGCTGTCGGTCGCCACGGCGCCCAGCATCGATTTGAACGTCACGCGGACCACCGACAACTCGCTGGTGAAGTCCCACACCGCCACGCTGTCGCTGGGCACGCAGGACAGCCGCAGCGTGACCGATACCCAGTCGCAGCAGGTCACAGCGGAACTGAGCGCCACCCTGGGCGCCGAGGTCAGCGGCGGCACCGACGGCTTCAACGCCAAGGTCAGCGCGTCCGTCACGGCCACCGCCGGCTACGGGTACGAGAAGACCGCCAGCTACACCACCGACTCGGTGCGCAGCGCCCAGCAGACTGCCGAGGACGCCCTGTCGGAGAGCAGCGCCGCCGGCACCGCGCTGTCGGGCGGCAAGCTGAAGGTGGGCTTCACGGTGAAGAACACCGGCGACATCTCGTTCAAGCTCGACAACCTGCAGATCACCGCCCTGCGGCGCGACCCGGCCAACCCCGGCAAGTACCTGGTGGTGGGCGGTCTGACCACCAGCGCGAATCAGGCGGTGCTCGCCAGCGCCCAGTCGACCGGCATCCTGCCCGCGACCGTGGACCTGAACTCCGACCTGGCGGTCGCCCTGATGGAGCGGCCGCAGGACCTGCTGTTCCAGTTCAGCACCTATAACCTCAAGGACGACCAGGACCGCGACTTCCAGTTCCTGAAGGAGACCACCAACGCCCAGACCGCCCTGGTGGTCATCGACTACGGCAACGGCGACGTGGTGCGCGAGCGGGTGGCGACCAATGTCGAGCGCCAGGGCGGACGCATCGTCGGCGTCAAGCTCAGCAAGGTGCTGAAAGACATCCTCAAGCTGCGCTACGCCACCTCGACCACGCCGGGCGGCGTGCAGGTGCTCAAGTCGCTGCAGGACACCGGCGCCAACTTCAAGGGCGACGTGTCCAGCGGCGTGTCCGACCACTCGGTGTGGGCGGTCGTGGGCTCGAACGACCTGAACGTCGCGCCGAACACCAACTTCGACGACATCACGCTGACGCAGAACAGCGAGATCCGTGTGCTGCGCGTGCAGGACAAGGATCAGGACAAGCTGCTCGCCAACGAGGAGTACGTCTACGGCAGCTCCGACACCAAGGCCGACACCGATGGCGACGGCCTGAGCGATTACGACGAGGCCCGCGTCGGCTGGGACGTGACCACCGCCGCCCTGGTCAAGGGCTACCCGCGGCACGTGTACGCCAACCCGGCCGCGGCGGACAGCGATGGAGACAGCCTGAATGACGCGCAGGAGAAGGCGAAGGGCACCGATCCCCTGAACCCTGACACCGACCGCGACGGCGACGGCGACGCGACCGATCCCAAGCCGCTCGATCTGGGCGTGACGTCCAACGCCGCGCCGGTTGTGAACTCGGCCACCGCCGCCATCGGGACGGTCGGTACGCCCGAACGCGTCACGCTGAGCGGCATGGCCAGCGACGTGAACAACAACCTGTCCAGCGTGACCGTCGACTGGGGCGACAGCTCACCGGTCAGCATGGTCACCAGCGCTCCCGCGTCCTACACGGCCGCCCACGACTACGCCGCCAGCGGCAGCTACACGGTGACCGTCACGGCCAGGGATTCGGCCGGCCTGACCAGCGCCCCCAGGACGCAGACCGTGAACGTGACCAACTTCAAGACCGGCCTGAAGGCGTTCTACCCCATGGAGGCGCGCGGCACCGACGCGAGCGGCGCCGGCCTGAACGCCGCCATGACCGGCTCGGCGTGCGTGGCGACCACCATGGACCGCTGGAGTGTGGGCGCGCAGGCCACGCTGTTCAACCTCAACACCACCGCCGGGTGCGGCGGCGACGCCTCCGGCGGCATGACCACCCCCAATCTCGCGCTGCGGACGCCGTTCTCGGTGAGCTTCTGGGTCAAGCCGGACGCCGATCACGCCGGGCAGGACAGCTGGCTGGTCGGGCAGCAGGGCGACGCGGCAGTCGCGTACCTGGGCTCCGTGCACGGCCACACCGGCGCCTCCCGCAAGGTCAGCTTTGCGATCAGTGGCAGCGGCGGAGACCTCCGGGTCACGGACCCGCAGGAGGTCTCCACCTCCGCGTGGACGCACTACGTGGCTGTGGTCAATGCCAGTGCCAGCACCACAGTCACGCTCTACCGCAACGGCGTGGCCGTGAATACCGCCAGCAAGGCACAGACCTACGTCCTGTCGACCAACAACGTGTGGTTCGTCGCGGGCGGATCGGCCGGCTCCAACAACAACTCCGGTGACGCCCTGTACTACGGCGGCTTCGACGACCTGCGCTTCTACACCCGCGCCCTCGCGCCGTACGAGGCGGACGCCCTGAACCGGTTCGAGCGCTTCCCCAAATAAGCAGGGAGTATCTCAGAGAGCCGCCCACACGTGTGGGGCGGCTCTCGTCCATGGGCGCCCTCAGCGCAGGAAGCGGATGGTGAGCGGGTAGGTGTACGGCTGACCGCTGCTGGCGCGGATCACGCCCACGATCATGAAGATGAACGGCACCAGGCCCAGCACCACCATGACCGGCAGCAGCACCAGGACAAACGGCGCGAGCGACCCCAGGAACGCCAGCGCGCCGAGTTCCTCGCTGCCGGCCGCCGCGCCGACCGCTCCGCCGATCATGCCCACGCTGAACAGCAAGAAGGTGAGCACGCCGACGATCACGCCGTACAGCCACACGCTCAGGCGGAAGTTCAGGACCGCCTTGCCCTGCGCGTCCAGGGCGGGGCTGCGGTCGCGGTACGCGAGCCACGCGACCAGCGGGCCCAGCACGCCGCCCAGCGTGGGCAGCAGCAGGTCGGCCAGCGGCGACAGGTGCAGCACGATGCCCGGCGTGCGGTCGGCCTCGGGAAGCGCGGTCAGGGGGCGCAGGTGGGTGGCGGGCTCCATGCTTGACACTACGGGCGCCTGCTGCCTACAGTTCCCGGATGACCCGTCCCGGCCGCCCGCCTTCCGGCTCCAGAAGCGCCGCGCAGCGGGCGCAGGACGCCGCGCGCGACCGCCTGCCGATCCGGGCCGGTATCCAGCCCGAGCAGCCGGTGACCGGGCTGGTCGTGACGCTCTATTCGGACGGCGCGTGCGACACCACCCAGGGGCACGGCGGCTGGGCCACCATCCTGCGCTACGGCGACAAGGAACTCGTGCTGAGCGGCAACGAGGAGGGCACCACCAACAACCGCATGGAGCTGCGCGGCCTGCTGGAGGGCCTGCGGACCCTCAAGCGCCCGTGTCAGGTGCGGGTGGTCACGGACAGTCAGTACCTGCGCAAGGCCTTCACGGACGGCTGGATCCTGAAGTGGCAGCGCAACGGCTGGAAGACCGCCGGGGGTGAACCCGTGAAAAACCGCGACCTGTGGGAGGATCTGATCGCGCTGGCGCACACGCACGCCCTGACGTTCCTGTGGGTCAAGGGCCACGCGGGTCACGGCGAGAACGAGCGGGTGGACGTCCTGGCGGTGCAGGAACGCAAGAAGCTCCGCGCCGGCGGATGACGTCTGGCCTGAATGCGGAGGGCTGGCCGGACGCCCTGACGCGCCGGCCTGCCTTCGCCGGCGACCTGGCCGCCGACGTGGACGCGCTGCTGGCCGCGCACGGCCGTGACGTTACGCGGGAACACGTGCCGCGGGTGGCGCGCGAGGCCGTGCGCCTGGCCCGTCGCTTCGGGGTCGATGTCGGGGCGGCCCGGACGGCCGCCCTGCTGCACGACGTGGGCGGCATCGTGCGCCGTGCGGACATGGTGGCCCTGTGCCGTGCGCTGGCCCTGCCAGTCGAGGCCGAGGAGGAGCAGGTGCCCATGCTGCTGCACGCCAAACTGAGCGTGGTGCTGGCCCGTGAGCGCTACGGCGTGACCGATCCGGCGGCGCTCCAGGCCATCCGGTATCACACGACGCTGCACGCGCGGCCGACCCCGCTCGATCTGGTCGTGTTCCTGGCGGACAAGCTGGAGTGGGACCAGGGCGGCGTGCCCCCGTACCACGCGGCCCTGAGCGCGGCGCTGGACGGCGGCCTGGAGGCCGGGGCCCGTTCCATGCTGGCGTGGATGGCGACGCCAGCCGCGCACCTGCTCCTCCCGCACCCGGACCTGCGGGCGGCGTGGGCCGCGTTCGGCATCACCCCCGCCGGGCCGGGCCGTTCAGGGTAGGCGCTCGCGGCGGCGGCCACGTCGAAGATCTGTGCGCCGCTCAGGCCGTAGCTCTGGCGGCCGCGAAGGTCGCCAGCCGGACCATGCCCAGCCGGCCCCCTCCACGCCAGGCCCGCGCCGTGCTCTGGCCGGGTGGGCGCAGGAGCGGCGCGGGCAGCGGGTCTGCGGACTGGGAACGGGGCGGAAGCGGCGGGCGACTGCGGGGGGCAGGCGGACCAGGCGGCCCCGGCACGGGCGGACTGAAGTGCAGGGCGCTGGACCACCGGCAGTCTACGGACGGTGTGGTTGAGGGGAGGTTGGTGCGGCCGCGCCGCGCTGCGCCATTCGGCGTATCGTGCGCGGCCCCCCGCTCTCCTACGCTGGGGACCCGTGACGACGCCGCGTTCCGACTCCGCTCCGGCCGACGGCTGGCGCACGTTCCTGTGGCTGTGGAGTTCCCAGGCCATCAGCGTGCTGGGGTCCGCCGTGGCGGGCTTTGCGTTCACCATCTACCTCACGCAGACGCGCTTTCCGCTGGCCGCCCAGAAACCCCAGCTGGCCGCCGCGCTGTCGCTGACCGCCCTGGCGTGGACGCTCGCCGCGACCGTCACGGCGCCGCTGGCGGGCACGTGGACCGACCGGCACGACCGGCGGCGGATCATGCTCATGTGCGACGTGCTGGGCGCGGGCCTCACGCTGCTGCTGATGGCGCTGCTGCTGCGCGCCGACACGCCCCTGTGGGTGCTGGTGCTCACGTCCGGGCTGATGGGCGTGGTGTCCACGTTCCACGGCTCGGCCTTCGACGCGAGCTACACCAGCCTGGTGCCGCGCGCGAGACTGCCCCGCGCCAACGGCCTGATGCAGACCATCTGGAGCGCGTCAGGGCTGGTCGGCCCGGCCGCCGCCGCGCTGCTGATCGGGGTGCCCGCCGTGCTGCGGGACCACGGCGGCCCCCCGTGGATCGCGGGGCTGCGTGACGGCGTGCCCTTCGCGTACGCCGTGGACGGCGCGAGTTTCCTGCTGGCCGCGCTGGTGCTGTCGCGGCTGCATGTGCCCTCGCCCGCCCGGCCGGCGGACACCGGGGACCGCAGCTTCCGGCAGGACATGACCTTCGGCTGGCGCTTCATCGGGGCGCGGCGGCCCCTGCTGGCCCTGCTGCTCACCTTTGCGGTCGCCAACCTGTGCGGCAGCGGCCTGGGGGTGCTCGAACCCCTGCTGGTGAAGTTCAGCCTCGCGGACGACTGGACCGCGCGCGGCAGTTCCTTCCAGGCGGCGCTGGCCACGCTGGGCATCGTTCAGAGCGTGGGCGGCGTCCTGGGCGGCGTGATCATCAGCACGTGGGGCGGCCTGCGGCGCGTGCGCGTGCTGGGCGTGTTGGTGCCGATGGTGGTCTCGGGCGTCGCCCTGATCGCCCTGGGCCTGAGCGGCACCGTGCTCGCGGCCAGCCTCGCGCTCTTCGTGAGCGGCGTGATGCTGCCCGCCATGAACGCGCACTCGCAGAGCATCTGGCAGTCGCAGGTGCCCACGCACATGCAGGGCCGCGTGTTCAGCGTCCGGCGCCTGATCGCGCAGTTCACCACGCCCGCCAGCGCCGCCCTGGCCGGGCTGCTGGCCGCCCAGTACCCGCCCGGCGGCGTGCTGGTCGCGGCCGGCGCGCTGTACGCCGCGGTGGCCGCCCTGCAACTCCTCAACCCCAGCCTGCGCCCACTGGGCGACGCGCCCGCTCCCACGTCCTAGCGGGCGTTCACGGACGCACGTGGGCTCCCGACCACGCCGGTTGTGACATAGCCTGGACGGCAATGACCGTTCCGTCTCCCGCACCCGGGCGCCTCGACGGCGGCTGGCGCACCTTCCAGTGGCTGTGGGGCTCGCAGGCCCTGAGTGTGCTCGGCGGCGCCCTCAGCGGCTTCGCCATCAACATCTACCTCGTGCAGACGCGCTTCGCGCTGCCCGGCCAGCACGCCGAACTCGCCGCGGCGCTGTCCCTGATCCTGCTCGCGTGGGGCCTGACCACCATCCTCGGCGCGCCGCTGGCCGGCGCCCTCGCCGACCGCTGGGACCGGCGCCGCATGATGCTCACCGCCAACGCCCTGAACGCCGTCCTGATGCTGCTGGGCGTCCTGATGCTCACGGCGATCACGCCGCCCGTGTGGCTGCTCGTGCTGTTCACCGCCGCCGAGGGCGCCCTGGCCGCCCTGCACTCGGCCGCCTTCGATACCAGCTACGCCACCCTGGTGCCCCGCGAACACCTGCCCCGCGCGAATGGCATGATGCAGACCCTCAGCAGCGGCGCTGGCGTGATCGGCCCCGGTCTGGGCGCCCTGGTCATCGGCCTGCCCGCCCTGGCGCGTGACGGGGGCGGCCCCGCGTGGCTCGCGGCGCAGGCCGACGGCGTGCCGCTGGCGCTGTACCTCGACGCCGTGACCTTCGCCGTGGCCGCGCTGGTGCTGCGGCATCTGCACATTCCCACGCCACTGCGCCGCGACGCCGGACCTGGCCGCCCCAGCCTGGCGCGGGACATGACCTACGGCTGGACGTTCATCCTCGCGCAGCCCGCCCTGCTGAACCTGCTGCTCACCTTCACGCTGTTCAACTTCCTCACCGTCGGCGCCAGCGTCCTGCGGCCCCTGCTGCTCGGCTCCACCCTTGCCGGCGACGTGGGCGCCCACTGGACCCCCAGCAGCGCCCTGGCGGCCATGCTCACCACCCTCAGTCTCGGCAGCGTGCTCGGCGGCGTGATCATCAGCACATGGGGCGGCCTGAGACAGCGCCGCACGCTCGGCATCCTGCTGCCCATGGCCGTCGCCGGCCTCGCCCAGGCGCTCAGTGGCGCCGCCGGCAGCGTGCTCCTCGCCTGCGCCGCCCTGGGCCTCTCCGGCCTGATGGTGCCCGCCATCGCCGCCCACTCCATGAGCATCTGGCAATCCCGCGTGCCGCTGGAGGTGCAGGGCCGCGTGTTCAGCGTCCGCCGTCTGCTGGCCCAGTTCACCAGCCCCCTGAGCACCGCCGCCGCCGGCCTCGTCGCTGCCCACCTCTCCAGCGGCGCCGCGCTGCACTGGGCCGGCCTGGGCGTGACCGTCCTCGCCGCCGCGCAGCTCTTCAACCCCGCCCTGCGGTCCCTCGACGCGCCCGCGCCCTCCATCCCGCCGGACCCCGCGACCACGTGAGCGCTCCGGCGCCGCCGGTCCACAGCCCATCACGAATGGCTCGCGCTTCACGCGTAAACTCAGGGACGTGCTCGTCATCCGCCTCCTGACCATGCTCCTCGGCCTGCTCGTCGGTCTCGGAGCTGGACGCGCCCTGGCCGCCATCCAACCCCAGGAACTCGGCTATGTCAACACCCTGAGCCTGATGCTCGCCGGCCTGCTCACCGCGCTGCTCTTCGCGCCCCGCGCCGAACGCTTCGGCCTGCACTACACCACCCGCCTGGGCCGCTGGTACGCCGCGCTCTCGCCCCGCACGGTCGCCGCCGCCACCGTCGGCATGGTCGTCGCCCTGCTCCTCAGCGTGCTGCTCGGCAGCCTGCTGCAAAGCCTGCCCTTCTACACCTGGGTGTGGAGCCTGGCCGTGACCGCGCTGCTCAGCGTATTTTTCGTCAACTACGCTACCAGCCACGCCGACGCCTTCGGCCTGCTCGCCTTCCCGCAGCTGCGCCGCAAACCCGGCAGCAAACTGCTGGACTCCAGCGTCATCATCGACGGCCGCATCCTCGACCTCGCCCGCAGCGGCCTGCTCGAAGGCGAACTCGTCGCCCCGGCGTTTATCCTGCGCGAACTCCAGGCGCTGAGCGACAGCGCCGACCCCCAGAAACGCACCCGCGGCAAACGCGGCCTGAGCATCCTCGAGGAGATGCGCGACCTCGGCCCCCTGCGCGTCGAGGACTGGGACGACCCCAGCCTGCCTGGCGCGGACGACAAACTCATCCGCCTGGCGCGTGAAACCGGCGCCCGCATCCTCACCAACGACGGCAACCTCGGCAAGATCGCCCGCCTGCACGACGTCCAGACCATCAACATCCACGAGATCGCCGTGGCCCTGCGCCCCCAGGTGCAGGCCGGCGACCCTCTCACCATCACCATCAGCAAGAGCGGCCAGCAGGCCGGACAGGGCGTCGGCTACCTCGACGACGGCACCATGGTCGTCGTTGAGGACGGCCTCAAGCACCGCGGCAAGGCCGTGCGGGTGCAGGTCGTGAACAACGTGCAGACCAGCGTGGGGCGGATGATCTTCGCGCGGGTGGACCGGGAGGAAGCGGCGGTCTAGGAGGGGGGGTCGTCGCGGGTGGCTCCACCTCCTAGCTCCCTATCCATCAAGAGGCCGGGGGCGCTGCGCTTGGTACGTGGTCGCCATCTTGTTCTGACCGGCCTGACACGAGGTCTCGTTGGCGTGTGGCCGCGTGTCTGCCTCGTGCAGTCACGCCGCCAGCGCCCGCGCGCTTCGCGCCCATGAGCGAGTGGGCCGACGTCATCCGAGCACAAGGAGCGAGGGGCCGTCCCCGAGCGGATGGGACCACTGGCGACGGCTTTCGGTCAGGCGCAGCGTGGGACGCTCCGGCTTTCGACCCTTCCGTGCTGGGTGGATGGTTTTCTGCCGGGCCAGATCGTCCGGCCCGCCTTGCTCCCTTACCCGTCGATCCGGTGGACGCTGCTGCCGGCGATGCTCTTGGTGACGAGCAGGCGGCTGGGCAGGCGTTCGGACAGGCTCTCGACGTGGGTGACGACGCCGACCATGCGGCCCTGCGTGCGCAGGTTTTCCAGCGCGCCGGCCACGGCTTCCAGGGCCTGCGGGTCGAGGGTGCCGAAGCCCTCGTCGAGGAACAGGGCGCCCAGCACGCGGTTCCCGGCGAGGTAGTCGCTCAGGGCGATGGCCAGGGACAGCGACGCGAGGAAGGTCTCGCCGCCGGAGAGGGTCTTGACGCCGCGCACCTCGCCGGCGTTCCACAGGTCCTGCACCACGTAGTCGCCGCCTGCCAGGGCGAGGCGGTAGCGGCCGTCGCTGATCTCGTGCAGCAGGATGCCGGCGCGGGTCAGGAGCTGCGCCTCGACCTCGGCGAGGAGGAACTGCTGGAACTCGTTGGTCTTCAGGGTGGTGGTCAGCGTCTGCCACGTGTCGTAGTGCCGCGAGGCGGCGGCGGCGCGCACCTCGATGTCGGCCTTGCGCTCCAGGCGCCCCTTCATCTGCCGTTCCTGTTCGGCCAGAACGCCGGAACGCTCGCGGGTGGCGCTCAGGGCGGCGTCCGTGGCGATCAGGTCGCGGCTGACCTGGTCGAGCTGCGCCGGGTCGAAGGGCGCGGCGCCTAGCTGCCGGTCGAGGTCGGCGAGCGCGGCCTGCTGCTGCGCGACCTGCGCGCTGTACGTGCGGGCCGCTTCCTCCAGTGCGGCGATCTCGTTTTCCGGGAGGGCGGCGGCGCGGGCCTGCGCGGCGTCCAGGGTCAGCGCGGCCAGGGCCGTGTCGAGCGCGGCCTGCGCGTGCATGGCCTCGCTCTGGCGGGCGGCGGCGTTCGTCTGTGCGGCGGCCAGGGTGGCGTTCGCGGCGGCGACGTCGCCCTGCGTGCGCGCCAGCTGGGCCTGCGCGTCCTGCACGCCCTGACGGACCGCCCGGATGCGCTCCAGGGCCTCGCGGCGCTGCCCGGCGGGGTCGCTGCCCGCGGCACGTACCCGGGCGGCCAGCGACGCCAGCAGGCGCAGCGCGTCCGTGGACGGGTCGCCTTGGATGCGGGCCTCGGCGGCCCGGTTGTCCTCTTCCTCGGCCGTCAGCTGCTCCTCGGTGTCGGCCACGGTCAGGGCGCGTTCGGCCGTGACCTTCTTCAGGTGGTCGATCTGGAGGGTGTTCTCCTTGTACAGCAGCAGGCGGCCCTCGAGTTCCGCCTTGGCGGTCTCGGCGGCGCGTTCCAGGGCGGCCATGTTCACGGTCTCGCCCGGGGGGACATCGCGCACGATCTGCTCGCACAGGGGGCACGGTTCCCCGGCGTGCAGGTGCGCGCGGTAAGCGGCGATGCCCGCGTGCGTCCGGGCGGCGCGCTGCGCGTCCTCGGCGTGCTGGTAGGCGGCGCGCGCCGATCGGCCCTCCTGCTGCACCCGCGCCTGGGCGTGTTCCAGCTCGGTCAGGCGGGCCAGTTCAGCGGCCTGGGTTTCCTTCAGGGCCGTGAAGCCCACGCGGCGGGCCGTCAGCTTCACGCGGTCCTGCTTGACCTTCTCCAGCTTTTGGGCCGCCTCGCGCGCCGCGAAGAAGGCGTCCTCGTCCCACGGCAGGGGTTGCGGGTGCGTGGTCTGCGGGGTGCCGCCCCCGCGCCGCAGGCGGGCCGCGTCGGCCTCGGCGTCCTTGAGGGTCTCGGCGCGCGCCTCCAGCTCCGGGATCTGCGCCTCGGCCGTGTGGGCAGCGCTCAGGGCACCCTCGGCGCGGCGGACGGCCTGAGCGGCCGCGTCCGCCTGCGCCTGCGCGCGGGCCAGCTCGCGGGCCTCGCGGTCCTGCGCGATACGGGCGCGCTCGGCGGCGTCCAGCAGCGGCAGCACCCCCGCCACGCGCCGGGCGCGCACGGCCCGCTGCGCGCCGTCCTGCACGCTGAGCGCCCGCGCGTGCAGGGCGTTCAGGCGGCGGGCCGTGTCCTCGCGCTGCCGCCAGATCTTCTCCAGGTCGCGCAGGCGTGTCAGGGCCGTCTGGAGGCGCTCACGCTCGTCGGTCAGGCGCTCGGCCTCGCCGCTCAGCGCCTCGCGCTCCCCGCGCAGCTCGGCCAGCGCCTGCGCCGTGACATCCGCGTACTCGCTGAGCAGCACGGCGTTCAGGCTGGCCGACTCAGACTTCAGCTCCTTGGCCCGGTCTGACGCGACGCGCTGCATCACCTGGACGTGCTCCAGGCCGGTCAGTTCGCCCAGCAGCGCCTGCCGGTCGGCGGGCTTGCCCAGCAGCAGCCGCGAGAACTCGCCCTGCGGCAGCATCACGCTGCGGCGGAAGGTGTCGAAATCCAGGCCCACGGCCCTGCGGATGCGCTCCGAGATGCCCTTGACGCCCCCGCTGCCCTCCGAGAGGTTCGTCCAGCGGCCCTGGTCATCCAGATGCTCGAAACGCACCTCGTTCTCGGCCTGCTTGCGGCCCTTGGTGCGCGACGCGCGGTACGTCACGCCGCTCACCTCGAAGGTCAGGCTGGCCGACAGTCCCCGCTCGCCCTGCGAGATCAGCGCGTCCAGGCCCGCGCCGCCCAGCCGCGCCGTCTGCCCGTACAGCGCGAACGTCATCGCGTCCAGCAGGCTGGACTTGCCGCTCCCGGTCGGTCCGACCAGCGCGAACAGCTCCAGATCGGCAAAATCCAGCGTCGTGAACTGCCGGAAGGCCGTGAAGCCCTGGACCTCCAGCTTCAGCGGCCGCATTGGGGCTCCTCCGCAGCGCGGATGGGTGATGGGTGCTGGAGGATGGGAACGAGCCCATCTTTTTCCATCTTCCATCCTCTCTCCTCCATCCTCCCCCTCACGCCACGTCCTCCGTGCGCGCCGTGTCGTCGGCTTCCTTGAAGGCGGCGCGCAGGTCGTCCGGCAGTTCGCCGCGGCGTTCCCGGTGGTAGCGCTCGTACAGTTCCATCAGCGACAGGCCCTCGCGCCGGAGTTCCGGCACCACGAGGTCGTCCTGCTGCGCGTCGAGTTCCACCGCCAGGGTGTTCGGCATGAGCTTCAGCACGCGGTCTTTCAGGCCCGGCATGGCGGTGCCGGCGGGGGCCTTCACGATCACCTTCAGCAGCCCCGTGAAGCCGGTCTCGCGGGCCAGCCGGGCCTCCACGTGCTCCAGATCCACGCGCAGGGTCCGCAGTTCCCGCCCGCTCGCCAGGGGCAGCGGGTGGACGCGGGCCGGGCGGCCGGGCTCGACCTCCACGAGGTTCACCTGTTTCTTCTCGCCCGCCTCACCGAAGTCGAGCTGGATGACCGAGCCGGGATAGTACGCGGGCGGCGCGTCCGAGACCTGCTGCGGCTTGTGCACGTGCCCCAGCGCCACGTACTGCGCGCCGGGCGGCAGTTGCAGGCCCGAGAGCGTGTAACTGTTGGTCAGGTCGAACTGCATGGTGCGTTCCGAGCCGCTGGGCACCGCGCCGTCCATGGTGGCATGGGCCATGAGCATATTCACGTGCCCCGGCACGAAGCCCTCGCCCAGGCGGCGCAGGAAAAAGCCCATGCCCTCGCGGTACTTCTGCCGCCACGCGCCGGTGTCGCCCCCCAGCAGGTCCGCGGCCTTGACCAGCCGCCGCTCGGACAGGAAGGGCAGCGCGCCCACCGTCAGGGTCTCGCCGCCG
This sequence comes from Deinococcus metalli, assembly GCF_014201805.1. Taxonomy (NCBI): domain Bacteria; kingdom Thermotogati; phylum Deinococcota; class Deinococci; order Deinococcales; family Deinococcaceae; genus Deinococcus; species Deinococcus metalli. The sequence continues at coordinate 147,287 of NZ_JACHFK010000005.1, forward strand.
CGCGTGGGCACGGAACGCACCATGTCGTGCGGGTTCGCGCTGGGCTGCGCCACCGCCTGGATGCCCACCCACCCGAGCAGGCCCGCCACCGACGCGAGGCGCGCGGCGGAGTCGTGGTTGCCGGCGATCACGATGCCCGGGATGCCCGCGTCGCGCAGCCGCAGGAAGAACTCGAACACGGCGCGCTCGGCGTCCGCCGACGGGTTGCCGGTGTCGAACAGGTCGCCGGACACGAGCACCGCGTCGGCCCGTTCGGTCTTCGCGAGCCCGGCGATCTCGGTCAGGGCGTCGTGGATCTCGGGCGTGCGGTCGTACCCGCGCAGGAGCCGCCCCGCGTGGAAATCGGCGGTATGAAGTACGCGCATCACAGAAAAAATAGCACGCAGTCTGCGCTTTTCCGTACCATATGGGCACGATCGTCCCAGGCCTGTACGCCAAGGACGGCGCACGCCATGCGCCGGGGCCGAGACCTACTCCACGCTGACCCCTGCCGCGTGGAGTAGCTTGCCCGTCACGCTGCGGGCATGACCGCCACTCCGGACCGCCTGTGGACCCGCTCCTTTGTGCTGTGGTGGTTGGGTTCCGCGCAGAGCGCGCTGGGCACGGCGCTGGCGGGGATCGCCACGAGTTTCCTGATCCTGCACCAGACCGGCAGCGCGGGCAGGATGGGCGTGAACCTCGCGCTGGCGATGCTCCCCGCGCTGCTCTCGCCGCTGTTCGGGACGCTGGTCGACCGCTGGCCGCTGCGGCGGCCACTGGTGCTGGGCAACTTGATGCGCGGCGCCCTGCAACTCGGGATCGGACTGATGGCCCTGCGCGGACCGGTGCCACTGGAACTCATCTACGTGGCGTCATTCCTGACGGGGCTGGTGGGCGCGTTCTACGGGCCGGCCAGCATGGGCGTGACGCCGCGCCTGGTGCCCGCCGCGCAGCTCCAGCGGGCCACGGGGCTGATGCAGGGCGCCGCGCAGACCATGCAGCTCGTGGGCACGGTGGGCGGCGGCGTGCTGGTCGGCACGCTGGGCAGCGCGCCCGCCCTGCTCATCGACGGCGCGAGCTTCCTGCTGTTCGCGGCGCTGCTCCCCCTGGTGGCCCTGCCGGCGCGGAGTGGCCCGCCGGCAGGGGAGCGCTTCTGGGCGTCCTTCCGCGCGGGCATCGACTACGCGCGCCGCTCGCCGCTGACCCTCGGCCTGCCGGTGCTGGCCTTCTTCCTGAACGCCGCGTTCGCGCCCATGGAGATGCTGATGCCGGCCCGCATGACGGCCCTGGGGGCGGGCGCGCCGGGCTTCGGGCTGTTCTTCGGGCTGCTGCTCGCCGGGCTGGCGGGGGGCAGTTTCCTGATGGCGTGGCTGGGACCCCGCGTGGACGCGCCGCGGCTCAGCGCGCCCGCCTTCGCGGCGATGGGCGTGGTCGTGGTCGGCCTGAGCCTGTCGCGCACGCCGCTGCAGATGTACGTCCTGGCCGTGGCGATGGGCCTGACGAACGCGGCGCTGAACCTGTCGATCAGCATGATCTTCCAGCAGCGGGTCGCGCCGGAGTACTACGGGCGGGTGGGCAGCCTGCTCGGCATGACGGGCATGGCCGGGCAGCCCCTGGCGCTGCTGGCCCTGGCACCCCTGGCCGACCGCGTGTCGGTCACGGTGGTTTTCGGCGTGGCGGGCACCCTGACGGTGTTGGCGGCCTTCGTGTGGCACGCGCTGCTGCGCCGGGCGGCGCCCTTCAGCCCTCCGGTTGCAATGACGTGAACAGCAGGCCCACCAGGCAGGGCGCCGCGCCCGGCTGGCCGCGCTGCTCGCGGTCCTGGGCCGTGACCCAGGCATTCAGCTCCTGAAGCCGGCGTTCCAGTTCCGCGCGCGTTTCAGCGGTCAGGTGCGGTCGGCCGAAGGTGCCCAGCGCCCCGTAGCTGTCGCGCGGGTGGTCATGGACGGACCGGGGCGCCAGCGACATGCTGGGCCGGCCCCGCGCGTCGGCCACCAAGATCAGCTCGTGCCCGTCCTCGTGCGTGAACAGCTGGGCCACCTGCGCCGTGAAGCTCGACACGAAGGGCCGCGCGATGGTGCCCAGCAGTTCGTCCAGCGTGGCGGCGTCGGTCACGTCGAAGGGCACCCGGTAACGCGGCGCGGCGGCGCGGTAGACCTTCACGGGCCGCCCGCCCCGCGCCCGCTGCCCCGTGACGACGATCAGCTCCGCCGCGAGCAGCCGCGTGAGGCGGTGATGCACGGCCTTCAGCGGCCGCTGCGTGGCGTGGGCCACCTCCGACGCACTCCGCGCCGAGCCCATCAGCGGCCCCAGCACCTCCTGGCAGGTCTCGTCCATCAGCAGCCGCGCCTGCTGGTGGGTGCGCGCCGTGAAGGTCTCCGGGGGCCGGGCGGCGTCTGTCATGGGCACAGCATGACCCGCCGCCGACCGGGACTGGCCGGGCGCCGCGCGCCGTGGTCTCATGGCCTCACACGTCCACTGAAGTCCGGGGAGGAGCGTATGAACCAGCACGCCGTGAAGCGCCTTTATCTGATGCAGGTGGGATCCATGCCGGAGTACGGCATTCCCCTCGTGTGCTACCTGGTGCAGACGGAGGACGGCCGGAACATCCTGATCGACACCGGCCTCCCGGAGGTCATCCCGGTAGAGGGAGCGGAGTTCGAGAACGGGCAGGACGTCATTCAGCAGCTGGCGAGCATCGGCCTCGCGCCGGACGACATCGATACCGTCATCTCGACGCATTACGACTTCGACCATGCCGGCCGGCACGCGGCGTTCACGAAGGCGGAGTATGTCGTCCAGCGCGCGCACCATCTGGACGCGGCGAGCAATCCGCGCTTCGCACTCACCCGGCCCGAGTGGGATCAGCCGGCGGAGCGCATCCGGCTGGTGGACGGGGACACGGAACTGCTGCCGGGGCTGGAGCTGATCGAGACGAGCGGGCACGTGCCGGGGCACCAGTCCGTGCTGCTGCGGCTGCCCACCACGGGGCCGGTCCTGTTGACGATTGACGCGGTGCCCTTCGCCGAGGGCTTCACCCGTGACGTGCCGGACGACGGCCAGACCCCGGACGCCGAGGGGGTGCGCGCCAGCACGGCCAAGCTGCTTGATCTGGTGGAGCGCGAGCCCGCCACCCTGGTCATCTTCGGGCACGACGCGGCGCAGTGGGCGGGCCTGAAACAGCTGCCGGACGGCTACGGGTGAACACGGGACGTCGCGCGGGATGGCGCGGTCGTGACGTCCTGACCGGGACGGACGCGGCGTGTAACCGCGGTCCTGCGCCGCTGGCCGTCCGCCCGCTATCCTGACAGCGTATGCCCGCTGCCGCGCCGCCCACCGAGCCCCTGCGCGTGTCGGGCGGCGTGAACCGCGTGCGTTTCCGCTCCGACACCGGCTTCACGGTCATGACCGCCAAGATCCGCAACAACGACGGCGAGGACCCGGACGCCACCGTGATCGGCGTGATGCCGCCGCTGGAGGCCGGCGACGCCTTCAGCGCCGAGGTGATCATGGAGGAGCACCGCGAGTACGGCTACCAGTACCGCGTGCTGAACATGGTGCTCGAAGCCCAGCCGGTCGACCTGACGGAGGCCGGGATCGCCGCGTACCTCGAAGCCCGCGTGGGTGGCGTGGGCAAGGTGCTGGCCGGGCGCATCGCCAGGACCTTCGGGCCGGGCACCTTCGACATCCTGGAGCAGGAACCGGACAAGCTCTTGCAGGTGCCGGGCGTGACGGCCTCCACGCTGCACAAGATGACGTCCAGCTGGTCGCAGCAGGGCCTGGAACGGCGGCTGCTGGCGGGACTCCAGGGCCTTGGGCTCAGCATCTCGCAGGCGCAGCGCGCCGTGAAGCACTTCGGCGTGGCCGCGCTGGAACGCCTGACCGCCGACCTGTTCGCCCTGACCGAGGTCGAGGGCATCGGCTTCCTGACCGCCGACAAGCTGTGGCAGGTCCGGGGCGGCGCGATGGACGACCCCCGGCGCCTGACGGCTGCCGCCGTGTACGCCCTCCAGCAGGCCGGGCAGCAGGGCGGGCACTCGTTCCTGCCGCGCGAGCGAGCGGAGCGGGGCACGGCGCACTACACCCGCGTGTCGCTGCCGCAGGCGCGCCTGGCGGTCGAGACCGCGGTGGACCTCGGCCGCCTGAGCGCCGACGAGTTGCCCCTCTTCGACGGAGAGACGGGCGCCGAGGGCCGCATCTACCTGCCGCAGGTGCTGCGCGCCGAGAAGAAGCTCGCCGGGCTGATCCGCACGCTGATCGCCACACCGCCCGCCGGCGACGAGTGGACGGTGCCGGCGGGCGCGGCGGCCGGGCTGTCGGCCGAGCAGGCGGGCGTGCTGGAGGAGCTGGCCGACCACCGGCTGGTGGTGCTCACCGGCGGCCCCGGCACTGGCAAGAGCACGACCACCAGGGCCGTGGCGGACCTCGCGGAGCGGCTGGGCCTGGAAGTCGCGCTGTGTGCCCCGACCGGCAAGGCCGCGCGGCGCCTGGGCGAGGTCACGGGCCGCAGCGCCAGCACCGTGCACCGCCTGCTCGGCTACGGCCCGGCGGGCTTCCGGCACAACCACCTGGAACCCGCGCCCTACGACCTGTTCATCGTGGACGAGGTGTCCATGATGGGCGACGGCCTGATGCTCTCGCTGCTCGCGGCGGTGCCGCCGGGCGCGCGGGTGCTGCTCGTCGGAGACACGGACCAGCTCCCGCCGGTGGACGCCGGGCTGCCGCTGCTGGCCCTGAGCCAGAGCGCGCCCACGGTGCGCCTCACGCAGGTGTACCGGCAGGCGGCCGAGAACCCCATCATCCGCGCCGCGCACGGGCTGCTCCGGGGCCGCGCGCCCGAGTGGGGCGACGCCCGCCTGAACCTCACGGAAACCGACCCGGATGGCGGCGCGCGGCGCGTGGCCCTGATGGTGCGCGAACTCGGCGGCCCCACGCAGGTGCAGGTGCTCACGCCGATGAGAAAGGGGCCGCTGGGCATGGACCACCTTAATTACCACCTGCAGGGCCTGTTCAATCCCGGTGAGGGCGGCGTCCGCATCGGTGAGGGCGAGGCGCGCGCCGGCGACACGGTGGTGCAGACGAAGAACGACTACACCAACGAGGTTTTCAACGGCACGCTGGGCACGGTGCTCAAGGCCGAGAACGGCCGCCTGACGGTGGATTTCGACGGGAACATCGTGGAACTCGCCGGCGCGGAACTGTTTAACGTGCAGCTCGGCTACGCGCTGACGGTGCACCGCGCGCAGGGCAGCGAGTGGGGCACGGTGCTGGGCGTGCTGCACGAGGCGCACATGCCCATGCTGTCGCGCAACCTGGCGTACACCGCCCTGACGCGCGCCCGCGAGCGCTTCTACTCGGCGGGTTCGGCCAGCGCGTGGCAGACCGCCGCGAGCCGCTCGCGCGAGGCCCGCAACACCGCGCTGCTCGAACGCATCCGCGCCCGCTGAATCTCCGGGCGCTGGCACGGCGGCCGTCACAGGACCCTGACGGGCACGCACCTTAATGTGGGCTTCTGGTGACCCGACCCCCAGGTAGGGGTGAGGAGCATGCTCCGTATCCTCCATACTCGGGGCATGGAGTTCCCCCGCCGGACGCAGGGCGCGACGCTGATCGTCTCGCTGCTGTTCGTCATGCTGATCCTGGCCGTGATCATGGCCGTCACGGCCCAGGTGACGCTCTCGACCCGCCGGTCCAGCGCCGACCAGCAGCGGATCCTCGCGGCCCGGTACGCCGCCGAGTCCGGCGTGGCGCAGGTGCAGGCGCGGCTGCGCAGCATGAAGGCGCTGCTCGACCAATCCAGCATTCCGGCCAGCGTGGGCAACTCTGTGGTGGACGCGCGCATCCGCGACCTGTGCGGCGTCCCGGTGCTGCCGCCGGCCACGCCTGCGGGCACGCCCGTGTGCACCTTCCCCGCGACCGGGCTGTCCGGCAGCGCCGCGCAGGTGGGCCTGTTCGACCTGGCGGTGGGCAGCGCGGACTTCGCGCGGCAGGGCTTCCAGAACACCTCGGCTGCCGACCGCGAGCGCTACTGGATGAGCATGTTCTCCGGCACCGCCCAGCAGGAGTACACCGGCACCGACGACGGCAGCACCTACCGCACGGCCTTCGGCCTAGTACCCACCGAGCTTCGCCGCTATCCGGAGGCCTACCGCCTGACCTTCACGGTGCCGTCCCTGACCGCGCAGGGCAGCACGCCGCTCGCCGTGCAGCGCGTCCGGGCGCGCGCCACCACCGACGGCAGCGACGTGACGTGGTCGCTGTGGATCGGCCGGCCGTCGTTTGCGAAGTACGCGCTGTTCACCAACCACCACTTCAAGAGTGCCGACGCGGAGGGCAACGGCGAGCGTATCAACTTCACGCCGCTGACCCTCTTCAGCGGCCCCGTGCACACCAACCAGCACTTCCTGTTCAACGGCAACGGCAGCAGTCAGCCGGTGTTCTGGGGCCCGGTCACCAGCGCCGGCTGCCCCGACCGGTCGATCGGCCAGGTCGCCATGCCGGACGGGACTGCCGCCGAGGGCTGCACGGCCGCGGCCCAGCCCGGCGCGTATTTCGACTCGTCCGCGCAGCTGTTCGTCGGCAGCGCCACCATGACGGACTCGCCGGACGCGCCGGTGTCCGGGACGTCCGCCCCGCAGTTCCGCAACACCGTGCGGTGGGACTCGGATTTCGTGCCGCTGCCGTCGAACAACCACAACCAGAACCAGGCGGCCCGCGAGGGTGGCCTGTACCTGACCGGCGACGTCGCGGAACTGCGGCTGTACCGCGAGGTGCAGGGCGGCGCGGAGCGTCAGCGCATCACCTACGTCCAGGCGGGCAAGACCGTCGACCTGTCGTACGGCGCGGACGGCCAGCTGTGGATGCTCAGCGGCGGCACGTGGGTCGCGGCCAGCCGGGACGCCAGCGGTCAGTTCACGACCACCGGCCCGCAGGCGTCCTTCAACGGCGTGATCTCGGTCGAGGGCGGCGGCATCGGCAACCTCAACGGCGGTCCGGACGCCGAGCAGCCGGTCCCGGCCGGGGCGAGCATCGCCAGTTTCGCCGGCGTGACCGTGGCGGCCAGCGGCGACGTGAACGTCACGTCGTCCCTGAAGTACACCACTCCGCCGTGCAGCGGTGAGAACACCGCCACCGCGCCGGCTCCGTGCGACAACCTGGGCGCCAAGAACATCCTGGGCGTGTATTCCAGCGCCGGCAACGTCGACCTGATCAGCCCGCACGGCTGCGAGGGCGATCCCGGCAGCTGTCCCAGCCTGCCCGACAACCCCGAGATCGACGCGGTCCTGATGGCCAGCCAGGGCGCCGTGCAGGTGCGCGGCTACAACCAGGGTCCGCCGCTGGGCCGCGTGAAACTGCTGGGCGGCGTGATCGAGAACTACTACGGGGCCTTCGGGCAGTTCAACAACGCCGGCACCACCCACGGCTACAGCCGCAACGTCGTGTACGACCAGCGCACTGCCGACGGCATCGCTCCGCCCTCGTTCCCCACCCAGCAGGACTGGCAGATCACGCTGTCCCGGGCACAGCCCGCCGGCACCGCCCCGGACCCGGACGACGGGCGCGGCATCCGCCTGCAGGGCGACACGGTCGCGGTCGGCGAGGGCGGGTCGTGAGCGCGCCTACGCGCACGGCTGGGTTCACGCTGGTCGAACTGCTGGTGGTCCTGGCGATCCTGGGAATCATCATGGGCCTGTTCGGCTGGAATCTGCTGCGCGGCCTGCGCCAGCAGGAACTGCGCGAGGCCGCGTCCCAGCTGGCCGGCGACCTGCGCCGCAGCCGCGAGGACGCCCAGCGCACCGGCCAGGACAGCACCGTGACCCTCGCCGCCGCGAAGACGACGTACAGCGTCACCACCGGCCCGGCCACGCCGCGGGTGGTGGAAGTGCCGCACCGCGTGCTCGTCACGCCGGTCCAGGGCGGCGCGAGCGTCACGTACCATCCGCCCTTCGGCACGCTCGGCGCGCAGGGGGCGGTGTGGGAAGTGCAGAGTCCCGCCGCGGACGACCTGCGGCTGTACGTGAAGGTCGTGGGGATCACGGGGAAGGTGATGGTCAGTGCCGCGCAGGACTGAGGCCCAGGCGGGCTTCACGATCATCGAGATCATCGTGACCATCGCGCTGCTGAGCGTGATCGTGCTGGTGGTGCTCACGCCGCTCACGGGCTTTTTCGGCCTGACCCGGCGCAGCAACGACCAGGTGACGGCCACCCAGGTCACGCAGCGGGCCCTGGAGACCATCCGGGGCGAGTGGCTCAGCGTGGCCCGCTACGATCAGCTGTGCGTGAAGACGCCCCTGCCCACCACCTTCCCGCCGCTGGAGGTCCGCATCACGAGCCTCGACCCGGACCTGCAGAGTCTGGGCGAGGTGCCGTGGCGCGGCACGTGCGATCCCGCGTACCCCCTGAGCCCGGCCGACCGCGCTCCGCTGCGGCGCGTGCAGGTGACGCGCACGGACGACACCGGCCGCGTGCTGTCGCGGCTGACCGTGCTCGTCGACCGGCCATGACCGCCCGGACGGCGGGCTTCACGCTGATCGAACTGCTGGTCGCTCTGGCGCTGGGGCTGGTCATCCTGCTGGTGGCGAGCGACCTGCTGATCTCGTCGTCGCGCTCGGCGTCCGACCTGCAGGGCCGCAACGATCTGCTGCAGGAAAGCCAGATCGCGCAGAACTACATGGTCGCCCAGCTGCGCGAGGCCGCGTACGTCTTCCCGGAGGGCACCACCCTGGCCCTGGGCGCCGGCGCCACGACCACGCCGCCCGGCGAGAGCGCGTGGCGCGTGGGCGACGACACGTGGCCGGTGGTGGCGGTCGTGCGGCCGCCCCGGCGGGTGGGCACGCCGTGCGTGCTGCCGTCCGGCGTCACCGACCCCGACGCGTGCTACCAGTTCCTGGCGTACTACCCGCTGCCGCGCGACACCTGGGTGGGCGCCGTGAGCGGCGCGGACGACCCCGGCCCGGACGCCGCGAACGGCGGACGCTGGGTGCTGGTCGAGTACCGCAGCACCTACCCTGCCGCGCCGCCCCTGTCGCTGCTGCCGGGCGGCAGTGGCGGCGCCTACACGCCCCCGCCCGGCGGCGCGGCGCGGCTGCTGCTCGACTACGTGCAGCCGCCGGCGCTGGCCCTGCCCGGCACGCCGCCCCTGTTCACCGTGACCAACCTGAACGGTGGCCCGTGGCGGCAGACGCCCGGCGACATCAGCGTGACGGTGAACCTGGCGGTCTCGCGCCGGATCGGGCGGCAGGACGTGACCGTGCCGAACCGCGGCGCCGACGCCGCCGGGTCCGTGACCACGGTGGGCACCGTGCCGCGCAACCTGGGCAAACTGCCGAACTGACCACGCGGGGAGGCCCCGCGGCGGGCGTGCTATCCTGCAATCCCGGAGGCCGAGCGCCCCGGTTTTTTCTTTGGGTATACATACAGCGGCCCCCATCCCGCCTTGGGGCCGAGCGCTCGGAAGGACATGAAGTACATTTTCGTCACCGGCGGTGTGGTCAGCAGCCTCGGCAAGGGCGTCGCCAGCGCCAGTCTGGGCGCGCTGCTGCGGGCGCGCGGCTACCGCGTGTCGGCCGTGAAGATCGACCCATACATCAATATCGACGCGGGCACCATGCGGCCCTACGAGCACGGCGAGGTCTTCGTGACCGCGTCGGGCGCCGAGACCGACCTGGACATCGGCAACTACGAGCGCTTCCTCGACCTCGACATCCCGCCGGGCAGCAACATCACCACCGGGCAGGTGTACCAGGAGGTGATCCGCAAGGAGCGCGCCGGGGATTACCTGTCGCAGACCGTGCAGGTCATCCCGCACGTCACCGACGAGATCAAGCGCCGCATCCGCGCGGCCGGCGAGAGCGCCGGGGCCGAGATCGTGCTGATCGAGGTGGGCGGTACGGTGGGCGACATCGAGTCCCTGCCGTTCCTGGAGGCGATCCGCCAGTTCCGCTTTGACGAGGGCGACGAGAACGTGCTGTTCCTGCACCTGACGCTGGTGCCGTACCTGGGAACCAGCAGCGAGTTCAAGACCAAGCCCACGCAGCACTCGGTGGCGACCCTGCGCTCGGTGGGCATCAGCCCGGACATCGTGATGGTCCGCAGCAAGGACAAGCTGCCGCCGGAAATCACCCGAAAGATCGCGCTGTTCACGTCCGTGCGCGAGAACCGGGTGTTCTCCAGCTACGACGTGTCGCACGTGTACGAGGTGCCGCTCGCGCTGGAGGAGCAGGGCCTCGGCAAGGCCGTGGAGGACCTGCTCGGCCTGGAGCGCACCATGCCGAACCTGGGCGTGTGGACGAATGCCGTGCGGACCATCAAGCAGCCCACGCAGGACGTCACCATCGCCATCGCCGGGAAGTACACGGCAATGCCCGACGCGTACCTGTCGCTGATGGAGTCGCTCACGCACGCCGGGATCGCCAACGACGCCCGCGTGAAGATCAAGTGGGTCAACGCCGAGGAACTCGCCGAGGCCGGCGACCTCGCCGCGCAACTCGGGGACGCCGACGGCATCCTGGTGCCCGGGGGCTTCGGCATCCGCGGCATCGAGGGCAAGATCCGTGCGGCCGAGTACGCCCGCACGCGGGGCGTCCCGTACCTGGGCATCTGCCTGGGCATGCAGATCGCGGTGATCGAGTACGCCCGCAACGTCGCCGGGCTGGGCGGCGCGAACTCCACGGAATTCGACGAGTACGCCCCGCACCGCGTAATCGACCTGATGCCCGAGCAACTCGACGTGGCGGGCCTGGGCGGCACCATGCGCCTGGGCGACTGGCCCATGGAACTGCGCGGCGGGACGACCATCGCGGCGCTGTACGGGGTCCCGCAGGGCGGCACGGTGCGCGAACGCCACCGCCACCGCTTCGAGGTGAACCCCGCGTACACCGGCGCGCTACAGGACGCCGGCCTGACCATCAGCGGCGTCACGCCCGGCATGAACGGCCGCGGCGCGGGCCTGGTGGAGAGCATCGAGATCGCCGAGCACCCCTTCTTCGTGGCGTTGCAGGCGCACCCGGAGTTCAAGAGCCGTCCCATGCGGCCCAGCCCCCCCTTCGCCGGCTTCGTGAAGGCCGCTCTGGCCCAGCGCGAACACGTGCCCGCCCGGACAGGGGAGACCGCCGCACAGGTGTAACGCTCAGACCTGCCGGGAGCGCGGGTGGATGCCGAGCACGTGCAGTGCGGCGTCCACCCGCGCTCCCAGTTCGTCCGGCGGGCCGGCGTTCTCGATCACCACGGTGGCCCGCTGGCGCTTCTCAGCGGCGCCGAGTTGCCGGGCGTCACGGGCCAACACGTCCTCGCGGCTCAGGCCGCTTCGCGCCATGACGCGCGCCACGCGCTCCTCCAGCGGCGCGTCCACGACCAGCACGGCGTCCATCTGCTCGTCCAGCCCGCCCTCGAACAGCAGCGGCACGTCCTGCACCACCCACGGCTCGCCGCGCGCCGCCGCCTGCGCCTCCAGCGCCGCCATGCGCGCCCGCACGCGCGGATGCACGATGGCGTTCAGGGCCGCGGTCCGCTGCGGATCACGGAAGGCCGCGGCAGCCAGGGCGGCCCGGTCCAGCACGCCGCCCGTCACGGTGCCGGGAAACTCGTTCCCGATGGCCCGCAGGGTCTCCGGCTCCTGCGTGACGTGCCGCGCCTGCTCGTCAGCGTCCAGCACCGTCAGGCCGCGTGCGCGCAGCAGCGCCGCCACGGTGCTCTTGCCCGCGCCGATGCTGCCGGTCAGGCCCAGGCGCCTGAGGGGCGCGGCGGGGGTCGTCATGGCCGGACTGTAGCAGCCCGTCGCCGCCGGAGCGCAGGCGCCTCTTCCTGGGCGCGTCAGGAACGTTATTCGTCCGTGCCCCTGCCGTGGGGCCGTCCGGCGGATAGGTCTTTGGCGGTGAAGCGCCTATCATCGTTCCGTCATGCCCATGTCATGAGGGTCCGGGTGCCCTGGGGATTCAGGGACGCCGCGTGGCCGCATCGAGGGAGGTTGAACGGAGATGACCATACGCCCCACCCGTCGTTCAGGCTTAGCCGCGGAGGCCGGAGTGTCCTTCCGCACCCGGCGCCCGACACTTCCTCCGGTAGCCGGAGACGCTGCCCCGGTTCCCGTTCAGGTCGATGTGCGTGGCGTGCTGCGGGCGCTGTCGCTCCTCACGGGGGTGATGATCGTCATGGGGATCGTCAGCCGCGTCGCGTCCACCACCACAACCGACTTTGTGGGCCGTGATGTGCTCGCGAACATGTTCGCGCTGAGCGGTGAGGGCAATATGCCCACGTACTATTCCAGTTTCCTGCTGGCGATGGCGGCCGCCATCGCGTGGGTGATCGCCCGGACCAAGCGGCAGGTGAACGACCGGTTCCAGCGCGCCTGGCTGGCCATCAGCGCCGTGTTCGTGTACCTGTCGGTGGACGAGGTGGCGCAGATCCATGAGCGCGTCGCCACGGGCGTCCGCCGGATCGTGGCCGATTCGGCCGTGCTCCACTACGCCTGGGTGGCGCCCTATGCCCTCGTGGTGCTGGCCGTCATCGTGACCTTTGTGCCCTTCTTGCTCCACCTGCCGCGGCGCACGGCCGGCGGCATGATCCTGGCCGGCGCGCTGTACGTGCTGGGTGCGATGGGCCTGGAGGTCTTTGAGGGCGTGCTGGATTTCGAGGGCCACTTTTTCAGCGTGGCCATGGCCGCGCTCGTCACCATCGAAGAATCGCTCGAGATGTGCAGCGTCGTGCTGTTCATCGGCGTGCTGCTGGACTACCTGCGCCGGCAACTGCCGGATCTGCATCTCGATCTGTCGTTCATCGGCGGCCGGTCCCGCTGACCAGGCCCCATGCCCCGGGCGTGCTGAGCGTCCTGCTGGTCGGCACCGAGGAAATGCTGGAGATGACGGGCGCCACCGCAATGGTCGGTGCGCTGCTGGCGTAACGCCGCCCGGCTTCAGGAAGCGCCGCCCCGCCATTCGGGGGCGGCGTCCGCGTTGCACCGACATCAGATCGCCGTCAAGGAGGGCGGGGACACTGGCTGGGTGCCCGCTGCGCGCCCGCTTCTCCTCACAGCCACTTCACCTGTGCGTGAAGCGGGTTCCCATATCATGCGATCATGTCCCAACAGGACAGCACGGGGGCCGGGTTTCACCGCCCCCAGGACGGCTGAGCCCCACGGAGGTTTCCGAGTGAAAGTACGCCCCACCCTCATCGGCCTGCTGGCGCTGGGTCTGTCTGTGGGCGCCGCGCGCGCCCAGACCCAACCGGCCGCGCCGCCCGCCCAGACCCAGACCACACCGGCCGTACCGGCCGCTCCGCAGACGCGGCCCATTCCCGCCGCGAACTACGTGGCGTTGGGCGTCTTCTACTACGAGCAGGGCAAGTACGACGAGGCGTACGTGTCGTTCCGCGCCGCGTCGGAACTGGAGCCGACCAACAGCAACGCCCTGCTGGGCCTGGGCCGCTCGCAGGTGAAACTGCGGCTGTACAGCGCCGCCATCGAGACGCTGAAGAAGCTGATCGGCGTGGACAGCCGCAACATGAGCGCGTACATCGCGCTGTCGCAGGCGTACCAGCAGCAGTACATCGGGGCCGGCGACCGCGCCAGCGTGGCCGGGAACCTCGCCGAGGCGCTGCGCGTGCTGACCGACGCCGAGACCCTCGCGCAGGCGCAGACCGGCACGGACCGCGCCGTGAGCCTGAGCAAGGTGTGGAACGAGCGCGGCTACGTGTACCGCCTGCAGGGCGACGGCCCGCAGGCAATCGACGCGTTCAAGCAGGCGAGCACCCTGAACCCCGACAACGCGATCTTCCTGTACAACCTGGGCGACATGTACTACGCCACGGGCAACCTGCCGGTCGCGCTCGACTACCTCCAGCAGGCCGTGATCGCGGACCCGCGCGATCCGTACAACCGCGCGTACTACGCCAAGCTGCTGGCCCTCAGCGGCAACCTCACGGCCGCGCGCCCGGAAGCGGCGCAGGCCGCGAAGCTCGCCCCGACCAACGCGTACGCGGTCGGGCAGTACGGCGTGGTCAGCTATCTCGCCAAGGATACCGGCACTGCCACCGCGCAGCTGAACGCCGCCGTGAAGCTCGACCCGCTGCGTTACCCGGAGTTCTACTACTACCTGGGCCGCCTGAACCTCGACGGCGGCGACCTGAAGTCCGCCCGCGAGAACCTGACGCGCGCCGCCGCGCTGGGCAGCAGCACGCCCGAGTACGCGTACTACCTGGGCCTGAGCTACGAGCGGGGCGCGGGCGCCATCGCGCCGGACAGGGTGAAGGCCCGCGAGAACTACCAGCGCGCGCTGAAACTCAACCCGAACTACAAGCCCGCGCAGGACGGCCTGAACCGCGTCGGCGCGAGCTGACGTCTCGGGAGAGCTGAACGCGGCGCCGACCCGATGCAGGGCGGCGCCGCTCCCTTGTGCCCCTACCCGCCCAGGTAGGCGTGCAGCACCCGCTCGTCGTTCACGAGCTGCGCGCTGTCGCCGTGGAAGGTCATCTGCCCGGCCTCGAGCACGTAGGTCCGGTGCGAGGCGTTCATGGCGAGCTTGGCGTTCTGCTCGACCAGCAGGATGGTCACGCCCTGCGCGTTCAGGTCGCGGATGATCGCGAAGATCTCGCGGACGATGATCGGTGCGAGACCCAGCGACGGCTCGTCCAGCAGCAGCAGCCGGGGACGGCTCATCAGGGCGCGGGCGATGGCAAGCATCTGCTGCTCCCCGCCGGACAGCGTGCCGGCGAGCTGATCGCGGCGTTCGCCCAGGCGCGGGAAGCGCTCGTACATGCGCGCGATGTCCGAGCGCACCTCGGGGCCGGAGCGGGTGTACGCGCCGAGTTCCAGGTTGTCCTGCACGCTCTGGCGCGCGAGGACCTGCCGGCCCTCCGGGCTCTGCGCGATGCCGAGCTTCACCGCCTCGTCGGCCGGCACGCGGGTGATGTCGCGCCCGGCGAAGCGGACGCTGCCCGACACGGGCCGCAGCAGCCGCGACACGGCGCGCAGGGTGGTGGTCTTGCCCGCGCCGTTCGCGCCGATCAGCGTGACCACCTCGCCCTCCTCTACAGTCAGCGACAGGTCGCGCACGGCCTGGATCGCGCCGTAGTTCACGCTCAGGTGCTCGATCTCGAGGAGCGGCACGTCACTCACCTCCCAGGTACGCTTCGATGACCTTCGGATCGCGCTGCACGCTGGCCGGGTCGCCCACCGCGATCAGCTGCCCGAAGTTCAGCACGGCCACGCGGTCGCACAGGTTCATGACCAGCGGCACGTGGTGCTCGATGACCAGCACCGTCAGGTCGAACTGGTCGCGCACCTGTCTTATGAACCCGGTCAGCTGCCCCTTCTCGGCGGTGTTCATGCCGGCGGCGGGCTCGTCAAGCAGCAGCACGCGCGGCCCGGTCGCCAGGGCGCGGGCGATCTCCAGGCGGCGCTGGTCGCCGTAGCTGAAGTTCGCGGCGAGTTCCCCGGCCCGGTCGCCCATGCCCACCAGGTCGAGCAGTTCCCACGCGCGGCGCTCCACCTGCGCCTCCTCGGCCCGCGCGCCGCCGAACACGCCGCGCCACAGCCCGGTGTGCGTGCGCTGGTGCTGCGCGATCTTCACGTTCTCCAGCGCGCTCAGACCCCGGAACAGTCGGATGTTCTGGAAGGTGCGGCTCAGGCCCAGGGCAGCCACGCGGTTGGGCTGGAGGCCAGTGACCGCCTTGCCCCGGTAGCTCAGGGTGCCGCTTGAGGGCGGGGTCAGGCCGGTCATCAGGTTGAACAGCGTGGTCTTGCCCGCGCCGTTCGGGCCGATCAGACCGAAGATCTCGCCCTCGCGCACGTCGAAGGACACGTCGTTCACGGCGACCAGCCCGCCGAAGCGCCGGGTCATGTTCCGTGCCTCGAGCACCACCGGCGCGGCCGTCACGGCTTCACCTCCGCCGCGCTCGGCACGGGCCGCTGCGGCGGGCGCGGCCGGCCCAGGTTCGTCAGCGCGCCCACGATGCCCTGCGGCAGGTACAGGCTCGCCACGACCAGCACCAGCCCGTTGATCACCAGCCGCCAGTCGGCCAGGAAGCGCAGCACCTCCGGCACGGCGGTCAGGAGCGCGCCGCCCACCACCGGCCCCCAGATGTTCCGGCTGCCGCCGATCAGCACGAAGGCCAGCGTGGCGATACTGGCGTCGAAGGTTCCCTGCCGGGCGTTCCACGAACTCAGCAGCGGCGCGCTCATGGCCCCCACGATGCCGGCCAGCACCGCGCCGATCACGAAGGCCAGCACCTTGTACTGCGTGGGCGGCACGCCCATGGCGTCGGCCGCCAGTTCGTCCTCGCGGATCGCGCGCAGGGCGCGGCCCACCCGCGATCGTTCCAGCTGCCGCGCGAAGAGCAGCGCCAGAATCAGCAGTGGCCCGAAGATGAACACGTACTGCCAGCGGTCGGCAATGCCGAAGGGCTGCGGAATCCCGAAGATCCCGATGGCCCCCCCGGTGATGGTCAGGTTCAGGCTGATCACGCGCAGGATCTCGACGAACGCGATGGTCGCCAGCGCCAGGTAGATGCCGCGCAGCCGCAGCGCCGGCACGCCCACCGCGAGGCCCAGGACGCCGGCCAGCAGCGCCGCCACCAGCCACGTCAGCGGAAACATGCCGTTGCCCAGGGCCTCACGCAGGCCCGAGAACGCCGGGTTGGTGAGCATGATCGCGGCCGTGTAGCCGCCCACCGCGTAGAAGCCGGGACTGGCGAGGCTGAGCTGCCCCGCCTGGAGCGGGAAGTACAGGCTCAGGCCCAGCAGGCCCGCCTGGATCATGGTCACCAGCAGAAAGCCGTAGGTGGCGAGGAAGTCGGTCATCTCATACCTTCTGGATCACGCTGCGGCCCAGCAGGCCCTGCGGACGCACGAGGAGGATCACGAACAGCAGGGCGAATGCCACCGCGTCCTTGTACGCCGAGTACTGCGCGGGCACAAAGGCCTCGGCCAGCCCGATCACCAGCCCGCCCAGTACCGCGCCGGGAATGCTGCCCAGGCCGCCCAGCACGATCACCGCGAGCCCCTTGAGGCCATACACCACGCCGAAGTACGGCCCGGCCACGCCGAAGGCCGTGCCGACCAGCGTGCCCGCCAGCCCACCCAGGAAGCCCGACAGGAAGAACGTGATCAGGATGAAGCGGTCCACGCTGATGCCCAGCAGGGACGCGGTGGTGGGGTTCTCCGCGACCGCCCGCAGCGCCTTGCCGATCTTGGTGCGGCCAATCACGTACCCCAGGATCACCAGCATCACCAGGCTGACCGCGAAGATGATGACCTGCACGGTGCGGATGATCACGATCTTGCCGCCCAGCGTGAACGACAGCGCGGGAGGTGTACTGCCGTAGGCGTCCGACGGGAAGTTGTAGATCTCCGCGCCGACGAGGAGCTGGATCAGGTTCACGATCACCAGCGCCACGCCCAGTGAACTGACCAGCGCGAGCAGCGGGTCGGCGCCGCGTGAGCGCATCGGCCGGAACGCGAGCCGCTCGATCAGCACGGCGACCAGTCCGGCCAGCACCGCGCCGATCAGGGTGGCGAGCGCGAAAGTCAGGGGCTGCCCCGAGAGCGGCGAGCCGGTCGGGAAGAGGTTCACACCCTTGAGCAGCCCGTTGTTCTCGAACTGCCCGACCACCAGCGTGTACGTGAAATACGCGCCCAGCGTGAACACCGCGCCGTGAGCGAAGTTGATGATGCCCAGGATCGAGAACACCAGCGTGTATCCCAGCGCGAAGATCGCGTACACGCTCCCGATCGCCAGGCCGTTCATGAGGTTCTGGACGAACTGACTGAACTCCATGCGGTCTCCTTTCAGGGCGCCGCCGCCAGCGTCCAGGGGGGCTGACGGCGGAGACGTGGCGCTGAGCGGCGGACGATGAGGTCAATCGGTTCTGCTCACGGCCCGCCGCCCACAGCCCATTACTTCAGGTACACGAACGTGCCGTTCTTGGCGTCCTTCATCTTGATCTGCGCGACGTAGAACTCCTTTTGCTGCACCTCGCCTTCCTTGTCGAAGGCGATCGGGCCCAGCGGCGTGTTGTACTTGCCGGCCAGGATCTGCTTGTTCAGCTCCACGCGCAGGTCCGCGAGCTCCCAGGTGTTCAGTTTCTTCTTGCGGTCGATGGCCTTCAGGGCCTCGACCATGACCTGCACGCCGGCATAGGCCTGCGCGGCGAACTGCGGCGGAGCCTTCTTGTACTGCGCGGTGTATTCCTTGACGAACACCTGGTTGGCGGCGCTGGCCTGCGCGGGGCTGTACGCCTGGGCGATGATCACGCCGTCGCACAGCTGCTGGCACACCGGGAACATGTTGGAGGTGTTCAGGCCGTTGCCGCCGATGATCAGGCCCTTGTAGCCCAGCTGGCGCAGCTGCTTGACGAGGTTCCCGCCGTCGGCCGCGAGTCCCGAGATGATCACGAGCTGCACGTTGGCGTTCAGCACGGCCGTGACCTGTGTGGTGAAGTCCGTGTCGGTCGTCTGGAACTTCTGCACCGTGGCGACGTTCAGGCCCTGGGCCTTGGCGGTCTCCTGGAAGGTGCCGGTCTCGGAGGTGGAGAACGCGTCGTTCTGCGCGTACAGCACGGCCACGCTCTTGATCTTCGGGTCGAGCTTCAGCGCCTGCCTCACGGCGTTCGGGGCGACCACGGCGACCGGCGCCGACACGCGGGCGATGAAGTCCCCGATCTGCGGGATGCCCTTGGCCGTGTTGCTCGGCCCCAGCACCGGCACCTTGGCGCGCTCGGCGATCGGGTCGGCCGCGAAGGCCTGCTGCGAGAGCGTCGGCCCCACGATGCCTACCACGCGGTCCTTGGTGATCAGATTCTGGAAGGCGTTGATGGTGCCGGCCTCGTCGCCACCGGTGTCCTGGAAGACCAGCTTGAAGGGCGTGCCGTTGATGCCGCCGCGGGCGTTCAGGAACTTCTCCGCGAACTTCGCGCCGATGACCTGTTCCTGGCCGAGCAGGGCGGTGTTGCTCGTCTGCGCCACGGCCACCCCGATGGTGATCGTATCGATTTTCTGCGCGTGCGTGGCGCCTAGACTCAGGGCGAGGGTGGCGGTCAGGATTCGCTTCATGGGAACTCCTTTGCTGAACCGGGCAGGCCCGATACGAACGGAACATCCGCGCCAGAGCGGCGGTTGGGAGCGGGCCGGACAGCGCCCAGACGGAAGAGCCACAGAAGAGGACGCACCGAGTCTAGGTTTTGAGCGTCCGGCAAGTCAACGTCATGTCATGCCCGCCGGGAGTGGCCTAGCGTCCCGCGCGCTGCCGCGCCACGAATGCCAAGAAGTCGTCCCGCTCCAGCGTGTTCACCACGTGCTCCGGCGTCAGCCCGGCTTTTCGTGCCACCATCACACCGTATTTGGCGTCGCGCAGGCCGCCGGGCACGTGCGCGTCGGTGTTGATGGCGAACGTCACGCGGCCGCGCCACGCCAGGGCGACGCGCCAGTCCACGTCCAAGCGGTAGGCGTTGGCGTTGATCTCCACGACCGTGCCGTGGTGCTCGCACGCGGCCAGCACGGCGTCCAGGTCCAGGGCGTAGCCGGGGCGGCGCAGCAGCAGGCGGCCGGTGGGGTGCCCCAGGATGGTCACGAGGGGATGGCTGGCAGCGCGGATCAGACGCTCGGTCTGCCGGGCGGCGTCCAGGGTGAACAGGCTGTGCACGCTGGCGACCACGTAGTCGAGTTCGGCCAGAACGTCGTCTGGGTAGTCCAGCGTGCCGTCGTCGAGGATGTCCACCTCCGCGCCGGCCACCAGGGGCACGCCGGCCGCCTGCAACTCGCGGACTTCCTTCAGCTGCGCGCGCAGGCGCTCGATGCTCAGGCCGTTGGCGTAGTGCGCGGCGCGCGAGTGGTCGCCGGTGCCCAGGAAACCGTGGCCCAGCCGGATGGTCTCGGCGGCCATATCGGCAATGGACGCCGCGCCGTCGGACCATGTGGAGTGCGTGTGCAGCATGCCGCGCAGGTCGCCCACGGTCACGAGCTGCTCCGGGTGGGGGAGGGTCTGCCAGACCTCGTCGTGCTCGGGCTCGCGGTACTCGGCGGGGCGCAGCGGCAGGCCCAGGGCGCGCATGGCGTCCGCTTCGCTGGGCGTGTCCAGCACCTGCCCGTCCCGTGTCAGGCCGCGTCCGCTGAGGTCGAACCCCTGGGCCTTGGCCTCCCCACGCAGGGCCTCGCGGTACGCGGTGCTGCCGCCCATCATCAGGTCGAGGGCGCCGCGCACACCCGGCGTGGGCGCGTATGCGATCTCCACCGGCACGCCGTCCACGCGGCCCGCGAGCAGGGGCTTGCGCTCGACGGGTGCCAGGCCCTCGACCACGCCGCTCAGGCGCTCCTGCACGGCCTCCGGCGCGGCGGTCACGGTCACGCGCGCCACCCGCACGGTGTCCAGGCCGCGCCGCACGTCGCCCGCCAGACGCGGCTCCAGACCGTCCAGACGGGCGCACAGCACCGACGCGACCTCCAGCGCGGTGCTGAGGTGCTGGCGTTCCTGCGCGCTCAGGGCGAACTCCACCGCCTCCAGGAAGGACGCCGCGCTCTTGGCCCCGAAGCCCTTCAGGGCCGCCACGCGGCCGTCGCGGCACGCCTCGCGCAGGCCCTCCAGCGAGTCAATGCCGGCGTCCCACAGGGCGCGGATCTTCTTCGGGCCCAGGCCGCGCACCCGGAACAGGCTCAGCACGCCCGCCGGAATCAGGCTCGCGGCGTCCTCCAGTGGCCCGAACACGCCGGTCTGCACGTACTCCAGCAGGTCCGTGGCGATGGCCTTGCCGACCTTGGGCACGCCCGCGAACTCGCGCGCCGCCAGGGCCTCCACTTCGGTGTCCACGCCCTCCAGGCTGCGCGCCGCGCTGCGGAACGCCTGCGCCCGGAAGGGATCGTCGCCCACCCCCAGCAGGTCCAGCAGGTCGGCCGTGGTCTTCAGCACGCCCACCAGCGATTTTTTCGTGATGTCGGACATACGCCCAGAGTAGCGGGCTCCGAGGCCACGTCAGCGGTCAGCAGCCCAGGGCTCGCGGCTCCTCAGCCGTGCCGCACCCGTCCCTGGTACGCCACGATCCGCCCGCCCACGTCGTGAATCTGCTTGATGGCGTCGGTGAAGCGGTAGCCGACCTCCTCCGGCTTGTGCGCGTCGCTGCCCAGCACGAAGGGAATGTGGCGCTCGGCGGCGAGGCGGGTCAGGTCCGGGGCGGGGTAGGCCTCGGCCACGGGTTTGCGCCACCCGGCGGTGTTGAAGTCCAGGCTCAGGCCCGCCTCCGCGATCACGTCCAGCGCGTGCAGGGCCGCGTAGCCGTCGGGGTCGCGGTGCCCGAACTTCTTGGGCAGGTCGAGGTGCCCGATGGCGTCGAACAGGCCGCTCCTGGCCGCGCCCTCGGCCAGCACGTAGTAGTCGCGGTACAGGCCGCGCAGGTCGCGCGCGTCGTACTCGGCGGCGTACTCGGGATTGTCGAAGCCCCACGCGCCGATGTAGTGCACGCTGCCGATCACGTAATCCCAGGGGTAGGCGCTGAGCACGCCCTCCACGTACCGTTCCGTGCCGGGGTGAAAGTCCGCCTCCAGGCCCAGCCGAATGTCCAGCCGCCCCGCGAACTCCTGCTGCGCGTCCCGCACGCTCTCCACATACTGCGCGAGCTGATCTCGCCGCATGCGCCACGGCGCGTCGTACCACGCGGGCATAGGGATGTGGTCCGTGAAGCAGATGCCGGCCAGGCCGGCGTCCAGCGCCGCCTGGGCGTACTCGCGGGGCGTGCCGGTCGCGTGCCCACACAGGGGCGTGTGCATGTGCGAGTCGAGCAGCAGGGGGGACATGCTGACCAGGGTATGCGACGGGCCGGTCTGGGCGGCCGGGTTGTCCGCCGAACTGCACGGTCGGCCACAGCGCCGTGTTCCCGCGTCTGGCACGGTGGAGCATGGCGAACAGGGCGGTGGATCTCGGCATTCCGAAGAACGTGCAGGCGAACGCCAAACGCGGCCTCGATCTCCGCACGGAGCATGGCTTCGGCGGCACCAAGGTGGGCGAGGCGACCGCCCGGCTGCTCGCGGCGGGCGGCACCGTCACGGCCCGCAAGGTGCGGCACATCAGCCGGTACTTTCCCCGACACGCTGGAGACAATCTCGACCAGGACGGCAAGAACGGTCAGCCGCCGTCGCGCGGGTACATCGCGTGGTTGCTGTGGGGCGGCGACGCCGGGCGTACGTGGAGCGAACGCATCGTGAAGGCGCTGGACGCGCAGGACCGAGCGTGAGCGGGCGGGGTCAGCTCCGCAACGTGACGCTGGCCGTGCGTGACCCGGCGGCGTCTCGCACCTTCTACCACTCGGTCTTCGGCCTGCCGGACTCGCCCCGCGCCTCGCCGGGCTTCGTGATGCTCGACGCGGGCGGCGTCACGCTGATCTTTCAGCCGCCGGGTGCGGGCGGCGCGGCGGCCGAGCCGGGCGGCGTGGAACTGGGTTTCGCAGTGCCGGACGTGACGGCCACGCGGGACGCTCTGCTGGCTGCCGGCGCACAGGTGGGCGAACTTCAGCGCATGGGCTGGGGCGAGGCCCTCGATGCCCGCGATCCCGACGGCCACGCCCTGACCGTGTACCGGCAGCGGGAGTAGCCAGCCATCAGAGCACCCTCTTGAGGCGTTACCAGTTGTTTACGGCCAACCCCACTTGTCATTTGACACGGCCGCCTGCCTTGCTCTAGCTCGACCGTATTTAAGTCAGCGGGGCGAGTTGCATGCATATTTCGCCGGCTGCGTCATTGATACTTAATGAATGGTAGGACCGGTCAATTCTTCCGCGCCGTGGGAGGGCAGTCGGTAGACTCCGGGTATCGGAACAGCGCATGGCATGGCTGACGAGGGGCAGTGTCCTGTGCCTTTCCATGTCTGCTGTGGTGGTGTCCGAAGAGCGCGAGGTCTATATGACGGCAACCCGTTTCAGTACAGAACACCCCCTGATTTCTGTGGTCATCCCCACCTACAATCGCCCCGAGCTGCTGCGGGAGCGGGCACTCCAAAGCGCCTTGAACCAGACCTATCCGAATGTCGAGATCATCGTCGTGCTCGACGGCCAAGACGGGAAAACTCCCGCCATGCTGGAGGCAGTCGGCCCGCAGGTCACCCTCGTGGCCCTGTCCGAACAGGGCGGTGTATCGGCCGCCCGCAATGCCGGCGTTCGGCACAGCCGCGGCGAGTGGATCGCCTTTCTGGACGATGATGACGAGTGGCGTCCGGACAAGCTGTGGGAGCAGGCCGCCACGGCGCGGCGTTCCGTTCACGAGTTCCCGGTGGTATTCAACGGGTACATCGGGCGGACCCCCGCCGGCGACCGCCTGCATCCATCCCGTCCCCTGGAGGACAGCGAGCCCATCGGTGACTACCTCATGGTACGCCGGACGCTGAAGGACGAGGAGTGCGTGCTGGTCAGCAGCCTCTTTTTCGCGCCGCGCGCCCTGATGCTGAACGTGCCCTTCAAGGAGGGCCTGAAAAGCCAGGAGGACTGGGACTGGCTCCTGCGGGCCGAACAGGTGCCCGGCGTGGGCTTCGATCAGGTGCCGCGCGAGAAGGCGTCGAGCCTGACGATCTACTACTCGGGAGAAGCGCGGCCCTCCGGCAGCCGACACCTGATCTGGGAAGACAACCTGCACTGGGCCCGCGAGCACTGGCAGGCCTCCCGCCTGTCCGACCGGGCCTTCGCCGGCTTCCTGCTGTTCCAGCTGGCTCCGCGCGCCTCCGCCGCCGGGGACTACCGTGGCCTGGCGGTCCTGGGCCGGTCTCTGCTCTCGGCACGGCCCACGGCGCTGGAACTGCTGCGCTTCCTCAAGCACGCGCTGCTGCCGGCGCCCTTCCGGCGCATGCTCCGCAACACGGTCAATGCGGTTCGGCCGACCCGCCGCCTCTGACGTAGATCCTGCCCACACCGTGATCTGACCTATGGGAACGCCGGCCGCTATTCGATGGCTGGCGCGGCCCGCGTGGGCCACCAGCGGCGCCCGAACACGTGCAGGATCAGGCCCGTGAACACCAGCGTGGCCCCAAGCGCCTTGCCGGGTGGAAAGGCCTCGTGGTACGCGATGGCGCTGGCGATCAGGCCGAAGACTGGCACCAGCAGTGACAGCGGCGCGACGCGGGCCGCGCCGTGCCGCTGAATCAGCGCGGCCCATACGCCAAATCCCAGCACGGTGTTGCCCAGACCCATGAACACGATGGCCGCCCAGAAGCCCGGCCCGGAGTGCGTCAGGGTGTGCCCCACACTTGCCCACCCGCCCGTCACGCCGGCCAGCAGCGTCAGGGGCAGGGGCGGAATCAGGGCGCTCCACACGACCAGCGAGAACATGTTCGCTCCGCCCGACGCGCGTACCAGCAGGTTGCTGACCGCCCAGCCGAGCGCGGCCGTCAGCGTCAGGCCCAGGCTGAGCGCCGTCAGGTCGCCGCCGGACAGGGCTCCGATCACGCCCATGCCGGCGAAGGCCAGCGTGATGCCCGCCACCTGCCACGGCTGGACGCGTTCGCCCAGGAAGCGTGCGGCCAGCAGGGCGGTGAAGAACGCCTGCATCTGCATCAGTAGCGAGCCCAGGCCGGCGCTCATGCCGAGCTGGATGGCGAGGTACAGCAGCCCGAACTGGACCACGCCCACCATCAGCCCGTAACTCCACAGCAGCCCGGCCGGCACGCGGGGGCGCGGCACGAAGAACACGGCCGGCACCGCCGCCACCGCGAAGCGCAGCGCCGCCACCAGCAGCGGCGACGCGTCCGCCACGCTCCACTTGATCACGATGAAGTTCACGCCCCAGATGAACGTGATCATCAGGGCGAGCAGCAGCGCGCGGGCGTTCAGCGGGGGCAGTGCGGCACTCACTGCGCGCGAGTGTACGCCTCCGGTCACCACGGCCATCCGGATGGGCTGGACGCCCTCATGGCGGCGAGGCCATCGGGCGGCCAGGAGAGCCCAGAGCGGAGCAGCAGCCTCAGTACGGATTGATGCTGGTTCCGAACTGCTCGTTCATGAAGGCGGCCAGCGCCTGGGCGAAGCGCGCGTGCGCGAAGCTGCTCGGGTGCACGCCGTCGAGACTGAACGTCCGCCCGAACGGCGAGGACGCGGTGGGAATCAGCGGCCGGCCCGGCAGCGTGTTCAGCACGGCATTCACGTCGAACACCACGGCGCCGTGCGACGCGGCGATGGTGCGGATCGCGTCGTTGTAGCCCTCCACGATCTGCTGTGCGCGCAGGTATTCGTCCTTCGTCAGCACTTCCGGCGACGTGCACGACAGCGGCTTGTCCTTGCTGGCGGTGGCGAGGGTGCCTGTACCGAAGTAACTCTCCTGCCCGTCGCACGAGCTGTCCACCAGGCCCGTTAACTTCAGCAGCCGCACGGGCACCAGGGCCGGCACACGCGTGACGTCGGGAATGGTCATCAAGACCACATACTGGGCGCCGGCGGCCTTCAGGCGCTCGATGACCGTGGCGTAATCCGTGCGGAAACTCTCCAGCGGGGTGGCCTTGGTCAGGTCGCCGCGGAGCGTGGGCAGCAGCACGTCGTTGTTGCCGATCCACACGGTCACGAACTTAGGCTTGCGTGCGGTGGCCGCGTCGATCTGCGTGACCCCGGCCCCCAGGATCGCGCGGTACAGCCGCGGGTCGTACAGCTGGGGGTCCGGGTCCGTCACCTGCGTGTCGGTGGTGACCAGCACGTCGTGCACCTTTGCGCCGGGCACCGCCACGTCCGGAGAGACGATCTCCGGGTGCGTGCGCTCGCAGTTGGCCTCACCCTTCACCCCGACCGGCGGGGGGCAGCCGGGCTCACCGATCTCCGGCATGGGCACGTCCACGCCCGCCCGCTGCCCGAGCAGGTGGGGATACGCGGCCCGCTGCGACTCGGCCGTGAGGCCGGCGGACTGGAACCCGGCCGTGATGCTGTCTCCGACGGCCACGTACCCGGTGAAGGGCGTCGCGTCCGGACGAGGCGTGAACTGCGGTGCACAGGCAGCGAGGGTCACGGTCAGCAGCGCCAGCATTCGTTTCATGTCGCTCCTCTGAGGCCGGTGGAGGCAACCCGGCCGCGTGGACAGGTCGAGCCCACTATACGGTGGCCCCGACGCGCGTCCGGCGCACCTGTGGACGCCCTGGTATCAGCGGCCTCCACCTCGCCCACGGAGCGGCGATCAACAGAAACCCCGGCGCCAGGCCGGGATTGTCGTGGCGCGCCCTGCAGGACTCGAACCTGCGACCGACCGCTTAGAAGGCGGTTGCTCTATCCAGCTGAGCTAAGGGCGCGTGCGGAATGAAGAAAGCTCCCTGGACGGGAGCTTCAGGCTGGAGCGGGATCACGGATTCGAACCGAGGCCAGAAGCTTGGAAGGCTGCTGTGCTACCACTACACCAATCCCGCAGTGCGCGCGTCCTGCCGGGGGTTCCGAGCGGGTGGTCGAGGCGACTGGATTCGAACCAGCGACCCCTTGGTCCCAAACCAAGTGCGCTACCGGCCTGCGCTACGCCTCGTTCCTGCGCGCGTCCGGAATGATAGCAGATGCGCGGCGCCGTGTGACCTGTGGCGTGTGCGGCGGGCCGGAGCCGCGTATCCTGCGGGATCGTGAGGGCGGCATGGTGAGTGGCGGCGCGGCGCGCGTGAAGACCTTTCTGGATCTGGTGAAGTTCGAGCACACGGTGTTCGCGCTGCCGTTCGCGTATGCCGGGATGCTGCTGGCGAGCATGCAGGCGCGCGGCACCGGCTGGCCCGGGTGGCACACCCTGATCTGGGTGACGGTGGCGATGGCGGCGGCGCGCACGGCGGCGATGGGCGCCAATCGCGTGATCGACCGCGCCATCGACGCGCGCAATCCGCGCACGGCGGGGCGGGAGGTGCCGTCCGGCAAGGTCTCGCCGGGGCAGGCGTGGGCGCTGGTCCTCCTGAGTCTGGTCGTGCTGGCGGTCGCGTCAGCACAGCTCAATCCGCTGTGCCTGGTGCTGATGCCGCTGGCCGTGGCGTTCCTGATCGGGTATCCGTACACCAAGCGCTTCACGTGGCTGTGCCACGCGTGGCTGGGCGTGACGGACGGCGCGGCGGCGGCGGGCGGCTGGATCGCGGTGACGGGTCATTTCGCACCGGGCGCGTGGGCGCTGTGGGCGGTGGTGATCTTCTGGATGATCGGCCTGGACGTGATCTACGCGACCATGGATTACGCCTTCGACGTGGCGAACGGCATCAAGAGTATTCCGGCGCGCTTCGGCATTCCCACGGCGCTGCGGATCGCGGCCGTCAGCCACGCGCTGACCTTCGTGGGCCTGCTGGTGGTGGGGGTGGTGACGGGCGCGAGCTTCTGGTACGTCCTGGCGGCGCTGGTGATGGGCGGCATCCTGCTGTACGAGCACCGCATCGTGAATCCGCAGGATCTGGGGCGGGTCAACGTGGCGTTCTTCGACGCGAACATGTGGCTCGCCCTGACCATGCTCGTGGGCGTGATCGCGGACGTGACATGGCGCACCCTGACCTGAGGTCGCTGGTGCCGGGCGGCGCCGGGCAGGCGTTCCGGGAGGGCCAGGAGGTATGGGCGCTGACGGTGCTGGCGCGCGCGCGGGACGCCCAGGACGCGCACTCGGTGGGCTGGGCGGTGCTGGAGCGGCTGCGGGGCCTGGTGCTGATCCACGTGCAGCGCGAGGTCGAGGGCACCTTCGCGCTGGAACGGGCGGACGCGCTGCTGGACGCGGCGGACGCGCCCCGGCCCACGCTGGAGTGGCTGGATCAGGACGGCGCGTGCGGCCCGCTAGAATCCTCGTGATGCGCCCCGCCGCCTGTACCCCCGCCCCGTCGCCCCGCGTTCCTGGCCCCGCTGCGTCCGTGCCGGGTGGGAGCGCCGGATGACGCTGGAGAGTTCCGAGCGGGAGTTCCGGGAGCAGTACGCGGCGTTCGCGGCCACCGGCACGCTGTACGCGCAGGTGGAGGGCAGTCCGCTGCTGGAGTTCTCTGCAGGCGGGCGGGTGCTGTACCTGTTCGACCGCTGCGGGCCGTACGGAGCGCCGCCCGGACCGGCGCGGGTGGTCGTGCACGGCATCGTGGAGGAACTGACCCAGCTGCCGGAGGACGAGGAACGCGTCGAGACGCTGACGGTGCAGGGCGTGTCGGGCATTGAGGGCCGTGGCCGGGTGCTGGAGGTGGGCCGCAGCACGTGGGTGGTACACGCGCGCGTGCCGCTGGTGCTGGCGAGCTTCGCGCGCGGTCCGGCGCTGCATCCTGGCGAGTGGGTGGCGTTCCGGACGGCGCCGCCGCTGCACGGCTTCGTGCTCGGGAAGGACGACGGCGCGCCGTACCGCTGAGCGCCGTTCCCACGGCGCCGCGTCAGGTTGGGATCAGGGGCAACCGTTTGTGAACGGTTGAGCTGGTGTTGTCTGACGGTGGCCTTCCGCCCGATTCATGTGTGCGGCATGATAATTGCAATCCATGACCAAGCTGCTGCCCCTTCCCAGCACCGCCGCCGACACCCGGACGGCGTGTCTCGTGCTGGTGGATCTGGTCGGCAGCACCACGCTCGCGCACATCCTGACCCTGCCGGCGTACATGGCGGTCATGACCGAGTTCGTGCAGCTCATGATTCTCAGTTTTGAGGCGCGCGGTGGTCACGTGCTCCAGCATCAGGGCGACGCCGTCCTCGCGTACTGGGAGGCCGAGGACACCGACAGCGCGTGCTGCGCGGCGCTCGAGGCGCATGACCGCGCCGCGCGGCTGTCGCTGGCCGGCATGCTGGGCATCAACCTGCGCCTGCGCGCCGGTGTCGCGGTGGGCGAGGTCCTCACCGGCCACGTGGGAGGGCAGCGCAGCGCGTACGGCCTGCCGGTCAATTACGCGCGGCGCCTGTGCGACGCCGCCGCTGTGGGCGAGACGCTGGCGTGCCGCCGCGTGGCGGAGATGGTCCTGCCCAGCGTGCTCCACGACTCGCACGCGCCGCTCGCCCTGAGGGGTTTCGGGCCGGTGTGCGACGCGGTCAGCCTGCGACTGCGGCCTGCGCCGTCGCCGATCCTGCGCATGAAAGTAGATTAAGCACCGCGGCCGTATTCTCATGAGAGCCATCTCTAGACTGCGGGTATGGAACGCAAGCCCCTGGTACTCGTCATCGAGGACGAGAAAGACATTGCCCGCTTTATCGAGCTGGAACTCGCTGCCGAAGGGTACGCCACCGAGGTCGCCTTCGACGGCGTGACCGGCCTGTCCAAATTCCGTGAAGTCAACCCGGACCTCGTGATCCTCGACCTGATGCTGCCGGTGCTCGACGGCCTGGAGGTCGCGCGGCGCATCCGCAAGACCAGCAACACCCCGATCATCATCCTCACGGCCAAGGACGGCATCCAGGACAAGGTCGAGGGCCTGGATTCCGGCGCCGACGACTACCTCATCAAGCCCTTTTCCATCGAGGAACTGCTCGCCCGGGTGCGTGCCCACCTGCGGCGCGTGAACCCGGCCGTGACCGGCGAGGTGCGCGTCGCGGACCTGGTCATGAACCTCGACGGGCGCGAGATCTTCCGCGGCGGCCGGCGCGTGGAACTGTCCGCCAAGGAGTTCGAGCTGCTGGAGCTGCTCGCCCGCAATCCCGGCAAGGTCTTCTCGCGCTTCGAGATCGAGGAGAAGGTCTGGCCCGAGTACACCGGCGGCAGTAACGTCGTGGACGTGTACATCGGCTACCTGCGCCGCAAGCTGGAGGAGGGGGGCGAGCGCCGCCTGATCCATACCGTGCGCGGCGTCGGCTACGTGCTGCGCGAGGAATAAGCTGCCTTCCCCCGCCTGCCCGACCGGGGGCGCCGCGGCCAGCCCCCACCCGCCGGCGTGGGCGCGGCCCGGCGCCGCGACGGGAGGCTGGCCATGACCCTGCGCTGGCGGCTGACCCTCTTCTACACGGCGCTCCTGGCGGCGCTGCTGCTCGTCGTGGGCGTCACCACGCTGTACCTGATGCGCAACAGTCTGATTGACGCGCTCGACAAGGACATGCTGGAGACGTACACGCGTTTTGCCGCCACGTCCACCACCATCTCTCTGAACTCCTGTGATCCGGACGCCGCGCCGAATGACCAGGGACCGGACGCGGGCCTGACGTCACGCTACCTGTTCTCGAACTCGAACCTGCAGGTCGAGCAGTTGCCGTTCTACACCCAGCAGGGCCTGATGGGCTCCCTGGGCGGGGCGAACGGCAAGGCGACGCTGTCCACCCTGCGCTACGTGCAGGAGTACACCCGCAGCTCGCTGGGCTTCGACTGCGCGTTCCCGGTCAAGCTGACGGACGCGCAGCTGAGCGACCTGATCCGGTCCAGCGGCGGCCGCCTGTACCTGAACTACCCCCGCCGCGACTCGATCAACGCCCAGCCTGTACCGATCCGGCTGCTGGTCGTGCTCGCCCCGGTGCGCCAGGCCACCAGCATCCTGCCGGGCGATGAGGACACGGTGCTGAGCCTGGTGTACGTGGGCCGCAGCATGGACGACCTGAACACCACCCTGACCCGGCTGCGCTCGGTGATCCTGCTGCTGTTCCTGGCGGGGCTGGTCACGGCCGGCACGGGCGCGTACCTCCTGGCCGGGCAGGCACTGCGCCCCCTGCGGCAGGTGCAGCGCGCCGCCGAGAAGATCGGCGGGCAGACCCTCGCCCAGCGCGTCCCGGAGCCCGCCACCGGCGACGAGGTGCAGTCGCTGGCGCAGGCCCTGAACGGCATGCTGGGCCGCCTGGAAGCCAGTTTCGA
Source organism: Deinococcus metalli (assembly GCF_014201805.1). NCBI lineage: Bacteria > Thermotogati > Deinococcota > Deinococci > Deinococcales > Deinococcaceae > Deinococcus > Deinococcus metalli. The sequence continues at coordinate 177,933 of NZ_JACHFK010000005.1, forward strand.
GGCGCAGCGGCGGTTCACCAGCGACGCCAGCCACGAACTGCGCACGCCGGTCACGGCCATCAGCGGGCACGCCAGCTATCTGCTGCGCCGCACCAGCCCGACCGGGCAGCAGCAGGAGAGCCTGAACATCATCCAGAACGAGTCCGAGCGCCTCACCAACCTGATCGCCAGCCTGCTGGAACTGGCGCGCAGCGACTCGGGCGCGCTGGTGATGCAGAAAGCGCCGATCCTGTCCACGCTGTTCCTCACGGAGATCGGGCGGGAACTCGGACCGCTGGCCCAGGCGCAGCAGACGACCATCCGCGTCATGGGGCAGGAGGTGGCCTTCGAGGGCGACCCGGACCGTCTCAAGCAGGTGATCATCAACCTGCTCAGCAACGCCCTGAAGGCCGGCGCGAAGACCATCACGCTGCAGAGCCAGGCGGTGCTGGACGGCCAGCAGGTGCGCCTGAGCGTCCGCGACGACGGACCGGGCATTCCCCCGGACCAGCTTGAGCGCCTCTTCGACCGCTTCTACCGCCTGGAGGACAGCCGCAGCCGCGACCAGGGCGGCGCGGGCCTGGGCCTGAGCATCGCGCGCGGCATCGTGGACGCCCACGGCGGCCGCATCTGGCTGGAGAGCACCGTGGGCGAGGGCACCGCCGCGCACGTGCAGCTCCCGGTGGGGAACATTCCCGATCTGGACGACGAGGACGTGCCGTAGGAAGCCGTGGGGTCGGGAGCAGAGGGCTCAGGCCTTTACGCTCTGTGCCCTCTGCTGCTTCATCCCAGCATCAGTTCGTGGAATTCCTCGAGCAGCGCTTCACCCTCGGCGACGGTGCGGGCCAGGACGAAGATGGTGTCCTCGCCGGCGATGGTGCCCACGATGTCGTCGCGGCGCAGGCGGTCAAGGAGCATGGCGACGCCGGTCGCGTGGCCGTCGGCGGTGCGGATGACCAGGGTGTTCTCGCCGCGGTCGATGTCGTGCACGAAGTTCTGAAAGAGCCGCGCGAGTTCGCCCTCGACGTTGCTGTGGCCGGTCATGTGCGCCAGCGCGTAGCGGTGCCGGCCCTTGCCGACCGGGACGCGAACCAGCCGCAGTTCGTTGATGTCGCGGCTGACGGTCGCCTGCGTGACCTGAATGCCGTCCTCGCGCAGGCGCGCCACCAGTTCGCCCTGCGTCGAGACGCTCTCGCGGGCGATGATGTCCTGAATGCGTTTCTGACGCTGTTCCTTGCTGAGCGCGGCGGGCACGCCCCCCATGATTATGCAAATGGGGTGAATAATTCAAGGCGCCACCGCAAAACGGCCAGAGGATGATGAACACGGGCGGCTGAAGAGCTCTGCCGCGTTCCGCCCACTCCACCTGTCAGCGTTCGTCTGCGGGCCCCTCGCGCAGGCTGCCCAGGAAGGCGTCGTAGCGGTCCTGCACGTCGCGGCGGTCGCTGGCGTTCTCAATGTTCGCCGCCGCGTCCTCCCGCACGAGGTCGGCATGGCGCCGGAGTTCGCGCTGGCGCGCCGGGTCCGGGGTACAGTCGGCGACATTGCGCAGGACTTCCAGCACGCGCAGGACGACGGCGGGGGCGCCCTTGCCGTACTGGCGGATCATGTGGAACATGCCGTCGAGCAGGCCCGCGTAGTCGGTGACGGGCCGCACCAGCCGCAGCTGGCCGTCCACGTACACGGTGCCGCCGGGCCACTCGCGGCTCTCCAGGGTACACAGCGCGTCTCCGAAGCGGTCGATGACGTCGATGGCGGTCACGGGGTCGTTGGTGCCGGGGCTCAGGGCGCGTGCGGCGACCTCGGCGAGCTGCCGCACGCTGTATTCGAGATCCTGCCCGGTGGTGCGGGTGGGGCCCACGGTCAGGGCGTCCACCACGCCTGCGGGCAGGTGCGGCACGCCACGCGCGATCACCGAGTTCGGAAAGACGTAATCGCCGACCCGCACGTACAGCCGCACGGCGGCGTCTGCGCGGGTGGCGGCGCGCGTCAGGGCCTCCACGTCCAGCAGTTGCAGGTAGCCGCCGCTGGGCGCGCGCAGTACCGCGCCGCTCTCCCAGAAGGTCTCGGGCGGCGGGGAGGCGTTGGGGTGGCCGTCGCCCTCGCGCTCCTGGGTGGCCCCCTCCAGCGTGCGCGTCAGGTCGTCGCGCAGCAGGTTGACCACGCGGGTCATGTTGATGCTGGAGGTCACGTGAGCGAGGTAGTACACCAGCGCGGCGACCGACGCCAGCGCGAGCAGCATGGCGCCGGTCACGTTGTAGTGCGGCACGAAGGGGACGTCCTCGGTGCCGGACACGGCGCGCAGGGAGTACAGCGAGAACGCGAAGGTGGCGATGAACACGCCCAGCGTGATCTGGTTGCCCCGGTCGCGCGTGAAGTTGTCCAGCAGCCTCGGCCCCATGCTGCCGGCCGCGTAGGACAGCGCCGCGATGGTGATCGAGAAGACCGTGCCCGCCACGCCGATGGAACTGCTCGCCACGGCCGACAGCACGCTGCGCGCCCCCGTGCCGCCGCCGCCATACACGAAATGCAGGGTGTAGGGCACGCCGTACGTCTCCTCGACCTCCACGCCCAGCTCAGCCAGCACCACGGCGAGGACGGTCATGACGGCCGGAATGAACCAGAACTGCTCGGTCAGCTGCCGCAGGCGCAGCACGGTCCGCATCACGCGCGCGCTCCGCTGAGGGGTCCAGGCGTGCCGGGGGCGCCGGCAGGGGGGGGCGGGGCACCGTGGGCCGGCCGCTGCACCATGCCATGCAATTCCTGGAGGACGGTGTTCAGGTCGACACTCACGTCCGCAGCGTATCCAGCTGTTCAGCCCGGTGCAGGCATCAAACCTTAACGGCGGGACAGGCCGTGGACGCTGGGCGAAGGACCGCGTTCAGGGAGGTCTGACGGTCAGGGGCAGGACGACTGCCACGCCTCAGCTCCGGCCCCCTTCAGCCCGGGACGCGTTCCCGGCGGACCCGCACCGCCTCGTCCAGCAGCCGGCGGGCGACCTCGCGTTTGCTGACGCGCGGCCAGTCCTCATGGGTGCCGTCCGGGCGCACCAGCGTGACCTGGTTGTCGTCGCCGCCGAAGGCCGTGCCCTCGCGCGTGGGGTAGTTCAGCAGGATGAAGTCGGCGTTCTTGCGCGCGGCCTTCGCGGCGGCCCGCTCCACGCCCGCGTGCGTCTCCATGGCGAAGCCCACCAGCACCCGCGCGCCCTTCTCGGCCCCGAGCTGCGCCAGGATGTCCGGATTGGGCGTGAGGTGAATGGTCACGTCGCCGGCGACCTTGGCCTGCTTCTCGCCGGCCTGTTCGGCCGCCCGGTAGTCCGCCACGGCAGCCGTCATGACCACGATGTCCGCGCCCCGGGCCGCCGCGACCACCGCGTCGCGCAGGTCCAAGGCCGATTCGATCCGCAGCGTGGTCACGCCCGGCGGGTCGGCCAGGGTCACGGGGCCGGTCACCAGGGTCACGTGGGCGCCGCGGTCACGGGCTTCCTCGGCCACCGCGAAGCCCATCTTGCCGCTGGACGGATTGCTGATGAAGCGCACCGGATCGAGGTACTCGCGGGTCGGCCCGGCCGAGACGACCACGGTGCGGCCCTCCAGGTCGCGCGGGCTGGGGCGCAGCAGGTCCAGCACCCGCGCGGCGATGTCCTCGGGTTCTGCCATCCTGCCCACGCCCGAGCCCTCGCCGTGCGTGCCGAAGGCGCCGACCTCCGGGCCGAGGAAGGCGTGGCCCCACCCTCGCAGCCGCGCCACGTTCGCCTGCACGGCCGGACTGCGCCACATCGCCTCGTTCATGGCGGGCACCCACAGCAGCGGTGCCTGCACGCTCAGCAGCGTGGCCAGCGCGAGGTCGCCGGCGTGCCCGCCCGCCGCGCCGGCCAGCAGCTCGGCCGACGCGCCGACGACCACGGCCGCGTCCACCTTCGCGTGGGTCAGGTGCAGGGCGTCGGGGCGGGCCTCGAACCACTGCGCGTCGGTGCCGACCGGCCCGTCGGCGGCGGTGCTGAGACTCAGCTCCGTGATGAAGGCCAGCGCGGCGCGCGTGGCGATCACCCGCACCGTCACGCCGCGCTCGCGCAGGCGGCGCAGCACCGACGGGGCCTTCACGGCCGCCATGGAGCCGCCCACGATCACCAGCACGTCAGCGGGCACCGGCCGGGCAGGGGAAGACGCGTCGCTCATCTGCCGAGTCTACCCACCCGAACCGTCACGCGGGAGCGCGCCGCAGGGCCGCGAGCCCGCCCGCGATGAACGCCGCGAGGGTGTCGTCCACGTCCCCTGGCGTGGCGCCGGGGTGGCGCAGGGACTCGACGGCCACCGCCTCCAGCAGCAGCGTGACGATCCTGAGCGCTCCGTCGTGCCGCGCGGCGTGTTCCGGCCGGTACGGAGCGAGCAGGGCGGCGAGTTCGTCCAGAAAGCGGGCGCGCTCCTCGCGGAAGGTGGGGCCGCCGCCGGAGTGCATCAGCAGCAGCAGGTCGCGCTCGTGCAGCAGGGCCGTGAAGATCGCGGCGTAGTCCAGGGCCGCGAGCCCCGTGCCGGTGTCCAGCAGCGGACGCAGCCGCTGCCACAGGGCCGGCAGCCGGGCGTCGAGCAGCGCGCGCAGCATCGCCTCCGTGGACGTGAAGTAGGCGTACACCGTGGGGCGCGACGTGCCGAGCGCATGGGCAACGTCGTTCATGCCGACGCCCTCGAAGCCGCGCTCGATGAACAGCGCCTGGGCGGCCTCGAGGAGCTGGGCGCGCCGGGTATCGGCGTCCAGGCGGCGCGGAGCGGACGGAGAGGGCATGCCCTGAGTCTAGCACTCAATTGACATTATGTCACCTGACCAAGTGTCAGCAAACAATCATCCTCACCTGTCGAGGCATCATACTCCCCGTCGTCCCGACGTCGTTCCCCACAATTCCAGGAGAGCCCATGCCCGCACGCGCCCCCCTCTTCCTCCATGCCACGCGCGACGACTACCGCCGACTGGGTCCCGCCGAACGTCGGCTGTGGCGCTGGCCGATGATGTGGCTGGCCGCCGCCGTCATCACCGCCGCGCCGCTCGGCTACGCCGTCCTCTCCCTCGCTGGCGCGCTCGACCCCTCCGGCCACCTGGACACGCTCCCGGTGGCCCTGGTCAACCTCGATCAGGGCGCGGTGATCCGGGGCCAGCGCGCCGCTCTGGGCCGCGACCTGCTGCGCGACCTGACCGCCACCCCGAAATTCCGCTACACCATCTACGCCACCGAGGACGCGGCGCAGAACGCGGTGCGGCGCGGCGACGCGTCCTTTGCCCTGACGATTCCGCAGACCTTCACCCGGTTCGCGGCCGCCGGCAGCAGCGCCCAGCACGGCACGCTGAACGTCTATGTCGCCGGAGGACCCACCACCTTCGCCGGACGCGTCGCCACCGCGTTCTCGGACGACCTGGCCGCCGAGCTGAACGCCACGCTGGGAAGTACCCGCTGGTCGATCGTACAGCGCACCCTGGTGGGCGCCCAGCAGCAGCTGACCGCGCTGCGGAGTGCCACCGACCGCCTCACCGACGGAGCCACGCAGCTCAAGATCGGCACCCGCCAGCTCGCGTACGGTGCGGGCACCCTCGCGGCCAGCGCCACGCAGGCCGCGGGCGAGAGCCGGCAGCTCGTGCGCGGCGCGGCAACCCTGTCAGGCTCGGTTACCCGTCTGGGCGACCGTACCGGCCGGCTGGCGACCGACCTGAAGACGCTGGAGGCCGCCACACCCGGCCCGGATCAACTTTCGCGCCTGCGGGCCGGCGCGACCCGGGTGGCCGCCGGCACCGGCCAGCTGACGGATGACCTGGGCACCCTGGCCGGCAGCGCCGGAACCCTGTCGAACGGCGCGGGGACCGCCGCCGGCCGCGCCCGGCAGCTCGGGCAGGGCAGCGCCGCGCTGGCCGAGACCCTGCCCGCCGTGCTCGCCAGCGTGGAGCAGCTGGCCGGCACGGCGGCGCGCGTCGCCGCCTCGGCCCGCGCCGCCAGCGCGGACGCCACCCGGCTGTCGGCCGGTGCCCGGCAGCTCGCCGTGACCCTGCCGGACCTCCAGGGCCGCCTGACCCAGCTGACCGGCAGCGCTGCCCAGCTCGCGGCGAGCGCGGCCACCCTGGACACCGGCGCCCGCACGCTCACGCCGGCGGACCCGGCCCTGCCCGCGCTGCAGAGCGGCCTCGTGCAGGTGAGCGCCCGGGCGCGGCAGTTCAGCGTCAGCGCCGGCACCTTCGCCCAGCAGCTCGCCCGCATGAACGCCACGCTGCGCACGCAGTTCCTGGTGCCGCAGGCCGTGCGCGAGGACGTGGCTGCCCTGGCCGCCCAGGCGGAGCGCGTGCGGGCCGACAGCGTCCTGCTGCGTGCCCGACTGGACCAGCTCGGCGCGCCCCTGCGCCGCGCGGCCGGCAGCCCTGCTGCCTCCCCGGTGGCGGCCGCTCCCCTCCCGGCCGCAGGCGCGGCCACCCTCAGCGCCGCCCGGGCCGGGGTCACCGCCGCCGCGCAACAGGCCAGGGCACTGTCCAGCGGCGCCGGACCACTCGCCACCCGCGCTCGCACCCTGACGACCGCCGCGGGCCAGCTGACCACGCAGGCCGGTGCGGCGCGCAGCGGCGCGGCCGCCGCCGTGCAGGGCGTGCGCGACCTCGGCCGCGACGCGACGGACCTCGCCGGCCGCGTGCAGGGCATGCAGACCGGCGCCGCCGCGCTGGCCGGCCGGGCCACCCGGGCCGCCGCAGACGCCCGCAGCGTGCAGGGCGACGCGGGAACCCTCCAGGCGGGCGTCTCGACCCTCGCGGACAGCACGGTGGCGTTCAGGGCCTCGCTGGCCCGGCTCCGCGGCCAGTTGCCGGGTCAGGGCGACCTGACCGCCGTGACGGGCGGTGCCCGCACGCTCGCCACGACCAGCGGCACGCTCGGCCAGACCCTCGCTGCGGTCGCGTCCGGCGCCACGGACCTGCAACGGGGCGCCAGCGACGTGAACGTCGGAGCCGGTCGGCTCCTCGCGGACCTGACCAGCCTTCAGGGACAGATTCCCCCACGCCTCGACGCGCTGACCGGCGACCCGGCCCGCCTGAATGTCAGCGTGGCTCCCGCCGTGCAGACCTTCGCGCCGGTCCGGACCGACGGCGCGGCCCTCGCACCGGCCGTCGTCGCCCTGAGCCTGTGGATGGGCGTGACGCTGACCACCTTCATCTTCCCGTACCAGCAGTTGCCCCGCAGCGGCCGCCGGAGTGCGCAGCTTGCCCGCGTGCTGCGCAAGGCCACCGTACCGGCCGCGCTCGTCGCCGCCCAGGCCGTGCTGGTGCTGCTCGGCGTGCATGCCATCGGCGTGGAGATCCTGCACCCCGCGCAGGCCGTGCTGACCGCCGTGGTCACAGGCGCCACCTTCCTGATGCTGGTGCTGGCGCTGGTCGTGTGCTTCGGCGCGACCGGGCGCCTGCTCGCGCTGCTGCTGCTTGTGCTGCAACTCGCCGTGGTGGGCGGCAGCGCGCCCATCGAGACCGCGCCGCGGCTGATTCAGGTGATCCACGCGTGGCTGCCGGTCACGCCGAGCGCCGGCGCGCTGAGCCACGCCCTGAGCGGCGCCCTGGAGGGCCGCTCCGCCGCGTTCATGCTGGCGCTGCTGGCCGTGCTTGTCGCCAGCTTCGGCATGGCGCTGCTGGGCCGGCGCCGCTGGGAATTCGTGGCCGACGAGGACTTCAAGCCCCTGATCAGCGCGCCGATGACGTCCCGCGACGTGCCGCCCGATCCGTACATCGACGCGCCCGGCCCACGGGACCTGCCGGAACGCGCCATGCACGGCTGAGCGCTCTCGCTCAAAGGGGCCGGCTCACTCCAGCCGGAAGGGCAGGTGCTTGGGCTGCCAGAACTTGCGCTCCACGAAGGCGCGCAGTTCGTCGTCCGAGAGGCGGCGCACCTCGAACTCGGTCGCCACGCCGTCGGCCAGGGCCTGCCGGATCACGGCCACCGCGACCGCCACGCTGGCCCGCGACAGTTCCGTGACCGGCGGGTACAGGCGCTGTGGGTGGTGTTCCTCGGTGTACGCGGCCAGGGCGTACGCGGCTTCCGTGACCATGCCGTCGGTGACCTCGCGCACGCGCGCCAGGATCGCGCCGAAGCCCAGGCCGGGGAAGATGAAGGCGTTGTTGCCCTGCCCGATCTCGTAGGTCTGCCCGCCGTGAGTGACGGGAGGGAAGGGACTGCCGGTGGCAACCAGCGCCCGTCCGTCCGTCCAGCGCAGGACGTCCTCCGGGAGCGCCTCGGTGTTCGCGGTGGGGTTGCTGAGCGGAAAGACCATCGGCCGCTCGGTGTTCGCCGCGGCGGCGCGCACCATGTCCTCGCTGAAGATGCCGCCCTGGCCGCTCAGGCCGAGCAGCACCGTGGCCCGCGCGCCCTGGATCACGCTCAGCAGATCGGTGCCGGCCCAGCCGTCCGTGAGGCCCTTCGGCGTCGCCAGATCCCGCTTGTACGGCTCCATGTCGCGGTCGTCCGTGAGCAGGCCGCGCGAGTCCAGCACGAACACGCGCCGGGCGATGGCCTCATCGTCCAGACCCTCACGGCGCAGGCCCTCGCGGATCGCGGCGGCCACGCCCGCGCCGCCCGCACCGGCTCCATGCACCACCACGACCTGATCCGACAGGCGCTCGCCCTTGACGCGGCAGCCGTTCAACACACCGGCCAGCACCACCGCGCCGGTGCCCTGGATGTCGTCGTTGAAGCTCGGCACGACCCGCCGGTAGCGGCGCAGCACGTCGAAGGCCGCGTCCTTGGCGAAGTCCTCCCACTGGATGATCGCCTTGGGGTAGCGCTGGAGCGTCGCCTCGACGAAGGTGTCCATGAACTGCAGGTACGCCTCGCCCGTCAGGCGGTCGTGCTTGACGCCCAGGTAATGCGGATCGTCGCGCAGGTCCTGCCTCGTGGTGCCCACGTCCAGTTCGACCGGCAGCGTCTTGTCCGGCCCGACGCCGCCCGCCACCGTGTAGAGAGAGAGCTTCCCGATGCTGATCGCCATGCCGCCGAAGCCCTGGTCCCCGATGCCCAGGATCGCGCTGGAGTCGGTCGCCACGATGATCCGCACGTCGTTCAGCGGCACGTTCGCCAGGGCCCGGCGCGCCCGCGCGACATTCTGTGTGCTGATGGTCAGGCCGCGCGGATAGCGGTAGATCTGCGAGAAACGCTTGACCGCCTCGCCCACCGTCGGCGTGTACACGATGGGCAGCATCTCCTCGACATGCCTGGAGAGCAGCGCGTAGAACTGCACCTCGGTGCGGTCCTGCAGGTTGCGAAGGAAGGTGTGCTTGCGCATGGGGTCGTCCAGCGCCGCGTATTCCGCGTACAGCCGCTCGACCAGCACCTCCAGGCTGTCCACCTGCGGGGCGAGCAGCCCGTCCAGGCCCAGCAGGTCGCGCTCCTCGGCGGTGAACGCCGTGCCCTTGTTCAGCAGCGGGATGCGCGTCAGGTTGAACCCCCGGATCAGCGGCACCAGGTAGCGGTGGCCGTCCTCGCCGCGTTTGACGTCGTAGTGGTCGGTCAGGGGCAGGTCGCGGGCGCTCATGTATGTCCTCCGGTCAGGGGGTGGCGGTTCATGTCCTTGTACAGCAGGTACTTGCTCCACTGCCGGCCCAGCGCGGCGTACCACTGCGGGCAGTGCGCGCCCATCCAGATCACGTCGCCGCGCGTGACCGGGTAGTAGGTGTCCTGGAGCTTGTACAGGCCCTCGCCCTCCAGCATCAGCAGGCCGTGTTCCATGTAGTGCACCTCCGTGTACGGCAGGCTGGCGCCCGGCGCGAAACTCATGGTGCTGACCATGAAATCGAACTCCGGCGAGTCCGGCAGCAGCTTGCGCGCGATCAGGTGGTCGTCGCCCTCGAAGGCCGACCCGGCGTTCTCGCGCTCGTTGCCCCACACGACGCCGGGGGTCTGCACGCCCGCGACCTCGTACGGCTTCTCGAACACCGACACGTGCGCCGCGGAGGTCGCTGTCAGGGTGTGGGCGATGCCGGCCGGCAGGAACACGTAGTCGTACTCGCGCAGCGTGCGGGTGTCGCCCTCCACCGTGACCTCGACCTCGCCGTCCAGCACGAACGCGAAGCGCTGGAAGCCGTGGGCCGACTCCTGCGCCCGCGCGCCCGCCGGCATCTCCGCCGTGAACTGCACGAACCGGGCGCCCGAACCGATCACGGGCGCGATGTGCAGGATGACCGCGCTGCCCGGCCACTCCGCGAGCGCCGTGCGGACGAAGGTGTCGGGCGTGATGACGGCGTGGGACGGCTGCAACGAACTGCGGGTGACGCCGAGGTGCTTCACGGTGGGGCTCCTGGGGAATGGGGTCTGAGGGTCTAACCGTCCGAGTGTCTCAACGTTTGAACGGGGGCGAGGTGTTCCAGGCGTTCAGACTTTCTGACTGGCGGGCAGAGGCCGCAGCAGCCGGCCCCGCACCGAGTCGTCGAACACGCCGTTCTCGTAGACCTTGCGGCCGCGCGAGTACGTGGCGTGGACGCGGCCCCGGAAGGTCTCGCCCCGGTACGGGTTCTGCTGCCAGCGGTCGTGCAGCTCCGTCAGGGTAAACGTCTCTTCGAGGCGCACCAACGCGAGATCGGCGTCCGCCCCGACCTCCATGCGGCCCTTGCCGGGCAGGCGGAAGCGGCGAGCAGGGTTCAGGGCGCTCAGGGCAGCCACGGCCTCCAGCGGCAGGCCCCGGCGGTGGTGCCCACCGTCCAGCAGCACGTTCAGGGTGCTCTGCGCGCCGGAGATGCCGCCCCACAGCGCGAAGAAGTCGTCGCTGGTCTTCATGGAGGGCGGAGCGGGAGAGTGGTCGGAGCCGACGGTGTCCACATCGCCCGCCAGCACATGGCGCCACAGGTCGTCCTGCACGGCACGCGGGCGCAGTGGCGGAGCGCACTTGAGGGCCGCGCCGACGCGCTCCACGTCCTCGTCCGTGAAGTGCAGGTAGTGCGGGCAGGTCTCGACACTCACGTCCACGCCCTTGGCCTTCCACTCGGCCGCCAGCGCCACGGCCGCGCCGCTGCTGAGGTGCACGAGGTGCAGCGCGGCGCCGGTCTCGTGGGCGTACAGCAGGGCGCGGCCCACCGCTTCCAGCTCCGTGACCACCGGGCGGGTGGCAAGGTAGTCGCGCACGCTCCGCCCGCCTCCGGCCCGCGCCGCCACGGTCAGGCGGCGGGTGAAGTCGTCGCTCTCGGCGTGCGTGCCCACGACCAGCCCCAGCCGCGCGGCCGCGCGCATGCCCTCGTACAGCGTCACGTCGTCCACGGCGGGGAATTCGTCCAGGCCGGAGTTCGACATGAAGGCCTTGAAGCCGATCACGCCGGCGTCCGCCAGGTCGTCCATCTGGTCGAGGTTCAGTGGCGTCAGGCCGCCCCACAATCCGAAGTCGAGCAGGGATTTCTGCTCGCCCAGTGCGCGTTTCTCCTCGAAGCGCTCGCGGGTCAGCACCGGCGGGCTGGAGTTCAGCGGCATGTCCAGGAACGCGGTCGCGCCGCCCGCCGCCAGCGCCCGCGAGCCGGTCTCGAAGCCCTCCCACTCGGTGCGGCCGGGCTCGTTCAGGTGCACGTGCGCGTCCACCACGCCGGGGAAGACGTGCAGGCCGGTGGCGTCCACCTCGCGGGCGCCGGCCAGCTCCGCGGCCAGCTCCACGATCACTCCGTCCGACACGCCGATATCGAGGCGGCGTGCGCCGGCCGGCATGACCACCTGCCCGCCGCGCACGACCACGTCGAGGCTCACGCGCCCACCTCCTGCGCGAGCACGTCCAGGAAGCGCACGCCCACGCGCAGGGCAGCCTCCACGTCGTCCGAATTCACCATCTCGTCCGGGTGGTGGCTCAGCGCGTTCGGGGAGCGGATGAACAGCATCGCCGCGGGCATGACCGTCGCCAGGATCATCGCGTCATGTCCGGCGCCGCTCACCAGTTCCGGGTGCGCCGCGCCCTCGGCTCCCGCCGCGCGGTGCAGCAGGTCGCGCAGGCCCGCGTCCATCGGTGTGGCGTCCTCGCCCATCATCGGTGAGACGGTCAGGGTCACGCCGCGTTCGGCCGCGAAGTGCTGCGCGCCCTCCAGCAGCCCGTGCAGCTTCTCCAGCCGCACGGCGTCGTCCGGATGGCGGAGGTCCAGCGTGCAGTGCACCTCGCCCGGCACGATGTTGATCGCCCCCGGCCGCGCGTGCATGATCCCCACCGTCGCCACCAGCCCCGGCGTGCTCCGGGCCAGCTCCTCGGCCGCCACCACGAAGCGCGCGGCCGCCGCCAGCGCGTCTTTGCGGTGCGCCATCGGCGTGGTGCCCGCGTGCGATGCCTGACCCGTGAAGTCCAGCAGCACGCGGTTCTGGCCCACGATGGCCGACACGACGCCCAGCGCCGCGCCCGCCGCCTGAAGCACCGGCCCCTGCTCGATGTGGAACTCGAGGAAGCCGAGGGACTGACCGTGCACCCGCGCGTCCGGCAGGTGATCCGGGTTCAGCCCGAAGGCCATGATGGCGTCCGCCACCGTCTGCCCCTCCGCGTCCGTCAGGCCCAGCAGGTCGTCCGCCGTGCCGGTCAGCGCCCGCGAGCCGATGAACGGCACGCCGTAGCGCACGCCCTCCTCCTCGGAGAACGCCACGAGTTCCAGCGCGAAGGGCAGCGGGCGCTCCTGCACCGCCTCGGCCAGCGCGAAGGCCAGCAGCACGCCCAACACGCCGTCGAAGGCCCCGGCGTTCGGCACGGTGTCGATGTGAGAGCCCACGTACAGCGTCGGGGCGTCCGGTGCCGGCCCCTCGCGCCGGGCACGCAGATTACCCACCGCGTCCACGCGCACGCTCAGGCCCAGCCGGGCCGCCCACCCGAACAGGAAGGCGTGCACGTCACGTGTACTCGGGCACAGGTACGGCCGGGTCGTCGTGCCCGGCACCTCGGTCAGTCGCGCCAGGTCGGCACATGCCGCCAGCACGCGCGCGTTCAGGTCGCTCAGGGTCACACCCGGATTCGAAGTCAAGTGGTCACTCCTTGGGATGGGTCGGGAAACAGCCGCTGCGCTTCCTGCGGAAAATACGCCGGGCAGGGAACGGACAGCACGAGATGGTCGAGCAACTGCGCCGCCCCCGCAGTGTCGGGCATCAGCGCGCGGCGTTCGTCCAGATAGCGCGCGGGACTGAGTGTGCTGCCGTCTGTCAGCCGCGCGCCGACCTTGACCCACTGCCACACCAGGGCCCGCGCGAGTTCGGCGGTCGCCGTGTCCTCCACGCGCCCGGCCCGCACGACCACGCCGCGCCCATCCAGCCACGCCGCGAACACGTCCAGCGCGAGGCCGACGGTATCGCGCAGTTCGGCCACGGGCAGCACGTCCGGTGTGGGCAGGTCGGTGAGGACGGCAGGCAGGTCGGTCGGAACGGGGTGCCCGGCCGGCCGGACCGGATCACGCGCCGTCAGCCCCCCCCGCACCGCGTCCAGCAGATCGGGAAGCCCGGCCCACGCGGCGGTGAAGCCCTGTGCGGCCTCACGCTGCTTGTCGGCCCGCACGGCGTCGAGCGCGGGCTGCGGATCGGCCGGATCGGGCGCGAGCGACGCCGTGCCGCCGATGGCCTCCGCGCCGTGCTGGCGGCACACGGCGACGAGGTGCTCGGCGTACGCGCGCATGGCGGGCACGTCCATCGTGAGCTGCGAGCGCGGTGGCACCGGCCCGGAGCGGCTACGGCCAAGCTGCTTGACGACGCTGAACACGTAGTCCCAGCGCCCAGCGTTCAGGCCATACGCGCGCCCGTGCAGGGCGTGCAGCAGCGCGCCCGCGTTCAGCAGGCCGGGAAAGGTCTCGATCTGGAGGCATACGCGCACCGTGTTCGCGGGCAGCCCCAGGTGCGTTTCCGCCGCGGCCAGCGCGTCCTGCCAGAACTCTGCCTCGGCCACGGTCTCCAGCTTGGGCACGTACACGTGCGGCGGGCGGGTCGGGCGGGCGCTCAGCACGGCCGCGAGGTCGCACAGGGCGGCGATACTCGGGCCATTCATGTCCACGTGGAGTTCCGTGGCGTACAGCGGGCGGGGCCGCACCAGCAGGGCCTTCTCCGACGCGGCGACCCACGCCAGCGCGTCGTAGGCGGCCTGCACGTTGGCGCGGGTGGGGGAGAAGGTGTCGTCGAAGTCGATGACGACCGCGTCGGCGTCGGAGGCGACGGCGTGGCGCAGGGCCAGGGTGTCTGACGCCTCCACGATCAGTTCCACTCGGCGGCCCCGCAGGTCGTCCGGGACGGGGGCGGCGCGGAAGGGCTGGAGGGCATGCAGTTCGTAGTTCGGCCGATCTGTGGGGGCGAGCAGCGCCCGCCAGCGCCCGCCCAGTTCGGCGTGCAGGTGCGCGGCTAGGGCGTGCGCGGTGGGGGTCAGGGTGACGGTCTGGGACATGGGCGGCTCCTCCGGACGTGCGCCGATCATGCGGCCCGAACGCCTATGGCGTCCACCCCAGCGCCCGCGAGATCTCGCCCGTGGCCGCCGTGATGCGCGCGACGAAGCGCGGCACCTCGCTCTCCGTCAGGCGGGACGTGGGCGCCGACACGCTCAGCGCGGCGACCACGCTTCTATCCGCGCCCCGGATCGGCGCGGCCACGCAGCGCACGCCGAGTTCGCGCTCCTGGTCGTCGAGCGCATGGCCCTGGGCACGTACGCGGGCCAGTTCATCGCGGTACGCGGGCCACGTAGTCAGCGAGTGCGGCGTGAACGCCGGGTACGGCCCTTTGCCCAGCAGGACGGCCACGTCCGCGTCGTCCCGCCACGCCATCAGCACCTTGCCGACGCCGCTGGCGTGCAGGGGCGCGGCAGCCCCGAGCTGCGTGAACATCCGCACCAGCTGCCTGCCCTCGACCTGCGCGACATACGCGGCCTCCGGACCGCGCAGCGCGGCGAGGTTCACGCTCTCGTTCAGGTCGTCCACCACCGCGCGCATGACCGGCCGGGCGGCAGCCAGCAGGGCGTCGTGCGCGTCGTAGGCCTGCCCGACCTGCGCGGCGCGCGGTCCCACGCGGTATGTGCCATCGACGTCCTCCGCGAAGCCCTGGCGGCACAGCGTGTCCAGCAGCCGCGAGACCGTGCTCGCACTGAGGTTCACGTCCCGCGCGAGCTGCGTCAACGTGGCGGCGCGTCGCCCGGCCAGCGCGGCCAGCACCGCCAGCCCGCGTTCCAGCGTCCGGACCCCGCTGCCCTCCCCGCCGGCGGCCTGGGCACCCATGTCAGGCGAGTTGCGCGTAGCCGGGCACGGTCAGGAAGTCCATCAGCGGGCGCTCGGTGGCCGTGCGGCGGAACAGGGCGGCGGCCTCCGCGAACTGCGGCCCGAGCTTCGCCACCTCCTCGGCGTACAGCGCGTCAAACAGCTCCGGCGTGAGCGGCCGGCCGTCCTCCAGCGTCACGCCGTGGTTCAGCCACTGCCACAGCTGCGCGCGGCTGATCTCGGCGGTGGCGGCGTCTTCCATCAGGTTATGGATCGGCACCGCGCCGGAGCCGCGCAGCCACGCGGCGAGGTACTGGATGCCCACGTTCACGTTCGTCCGCACGCCCGCCTCGGTGACCGTGCCCTCCGGCGGGGTCAGCAGGTCGGCGGCGGTGATGTGGAGGTCTTTCTGCTTGCTGCTGCTGATCTGGTTCGGCGTGGGCATCACGAGGTCGAAAACGGAGGTGGCGAGTTCCACCATGCCGGGGTGGGCGACCCATGTGCCGTCGTGGCCGTTGGTGGCCTCGCGCTCCTTGTCCACGCGCACCTGCTCGAAGGCCGCCGCGTTCTTGGCCTCGTCGCCCTTGACCGGAATGAACGCGCTCATGCCGCCGATGGCCGGCGCGCCGCGCTTGTGGCACGTCTGGATCGCCAGCTTCGAGTAGTTCTGCATCATCGGCACGGCCATGGTGACCTTCGCCCGGTCCGGCAGGATGGCCGCCGGGTCCTCGCGGAACTTCTTGATGTAGCTGAAGATGTAGTCCCAGCGCCCGCAGTTCAGGCCCGCCGAGTGCTCGCGCAGCTCGTACAGGATCTCGTCCATCTCGAAGGCCGCCAGGATCGTCTCGATCAGCACGGTGCCCTTGATGCTGCCGTGCTCGATTCCCAGCCGCTGCTCCGCCAGCGTGAACACGTCGTTCCACAGCCGCGCTTCCAGGTGCGATTCCATCTTCGGCAGGTAGAAATACGGCCCGCTGCCGCGCGCGAGGAGCTCCTTCGCGTTGTGCCACGCGTACAGCCCGAAGTCGAAGAACGCGCCGTACACGGTCTGGCCGTCCACCTGCACGTGTTTTTCCGGCAGGTGCCACCCGCGTGGCCGCACCAGCAGCACGGCGGTCTGGTCGTTCAGCTGGTACGTCTTGCCGTTCGTCTCCAGGCGGATGGTCCGCCGGACCGCGTCCCGCAGGTTGATCTGGCCCTCCACGCAGTTCTCCCACGACGGGCTGTTGGCGTCCTCGAAGTCGGCCATGAACACGCGTGCGCCGCTGTTCAGCGCATTGATGATCATCTTGCGGTCGACCGGCCCGGTGATCTCCACCCGGCGGTCTTGCAGGTCGGCCGGCAGCGGGCTGATCGTCCACTCGCCCTCGCGGATGGCCCGCGTGTCCGGCAGGAAATCCGGCTTCTCGCCGGCGTCCAGGCGCCGCTGCCGCGCGTCGCGGGCGCTCAGCAACTCGGCGCGGCGCCCCTCGAAGCTGCGGTGCAGCTCGGCCACGAAGGCCAGCGCGTCCGGCGTCAGGATCTCGTCGTAGCCGGGCTTCAACGGGCCGGTGATGGTCATGCCGTCGGGGAGGCTCAGGTCGGCGGGGGGCAGCGTGGTCATGCGGGCTCCTGGGAACGAGAGGGGCGGCAGCTTTTCATCCAGTGAAACTGGCTTCCACTGTATGGGATGCTGCCCGATCTCCGCAATGTCCGCCCGCCGGTGACACGCGGCTGGCCTGCCTCAGCGCAGGCGGTCGTCCCCCGGCGCCACGGCGAACACGCCGCCCCACGCGCGGTAGCGGGTCTCGATACGGTCGATACGCTGGCGGCCATTCGGGAAGGTGACCGTGCGCGTCACGCTGGCACGCAGGCCCGCCGCCGGCATGTCGATCCGCCGCGCCTCGCCCGCAAGCAGGGCGCGGTCGGCCACGAAACTCGGGTCGGGCGCCGGACGCCGCTCCGTGACGACCGGGGCTGCGATCTGCACGCGCCGGCCGTCTGGCCGACCGAAGAGGGTGACGGTCAGGGTCTGCGCCGTGACATCCCACGCTGCCTGCACCAGGACCGGCGCGCCCGTGTCGTTCCGCCAGCGCAGGTCCTTGGCCGGCGCGTACACGGCGGCGTCCAGACCCGGATCGCCGTAGTACCCCACCTGGTACGAATGCCCGTGCCGTTCGGTGATCGGCAGGCCGGCGCGCAGGGCCGCCCGGAAGACCGTGGTGCTCACCTGGCACAGCCCCCCGCCGTCCTCGGTGCTCAGCGTGTTCCCGGTGACCACGTACCCCGGCCGGAAGCCCGTGGCCGCGCGGATCGGGCCGATCACAGCGTTGAAGCTGAAGGACGCGCCCGGCGCCACCCACACGCCGTGCACCCGCGCCGCGCCCACGCGGATGTTGTGGACCCGGAACGCGGGGCTGCCCGTGAACGTCGAGTCGCCGCTCGCCAGCACGTCCAGCCGCTGCGCCGCCGCCCAGCGCACGGACCGCGCAGGCGCCCGCAGAGTCACCGCGAGTGGGCTGTCCTGCTCTCCACGGCGCACCGCCCGCAGCAGGGCCGCGTCGCTGGCGGCCCGGTTCACGGCCCAGCCCGTCCGCGCCTCGCCCACCCACTGGTTGCCCACACGCGTGAACCGCACGTCGCGTGGCGTGCGCGCCGCGACCTGTGCGTACAGCCGGTCCACGGCCGGGCGCACGCCCGCCAGCGAGCCGGACCGCCGCACCGCCTCCACCTGCGCGGCGCTCAGGGTCAGGGGCAGTTCCCGGTGCAGCACGGGCCGCTGCATCTGCCCTCCGACGAGCCAGGGTTCGGGCACCGTCCAGCGCAGGGCGACCGTTCGGGCCGGGCTCTCCGGTAAGGTCGGGACCGCGGCCGCGCCCGGGCCGAGCAGCAGGGCCGCGCCGAGCAGCAGAGCGGCGTGGATGGATAGAGGAGGTCTCAGCATGTCAGGGGTCCTGTGGGCGTGAAAACAAACCGGAGAAGGGCGGCGTACCGCCCCTCCCCGCGTTGATGGCTCGGGCGCGGCCGCTCAGGGCATCATCACCGTGTCGATCACGTGGATGATGCCGTTGCTGGCCCGGACGTCCGCCTTCGTGACGGTCGCGTCGTTGATCATGACGCTGTTGCCCATGGTCGAGACCCGCACGCTGGCGCCGTTGACCGTCTTGCCGGACGACATGCCCATGACCTGCGCGGCCGTGACGCGGCCCGCCACGACGTGGTACAGCAGCACGGCCTTGAGCTTCGCGGGGTCGTTGAGCAGGGCGTCCAGATCGGCCTTCGGGATCTTGGCGAAGGCGGCGTTGGTCGGTGCGAACACCGTGAACGGCCCGGGGCTGCTCAGCGTCTCCACCAGGCCGGCGGCCTTCACGGCGGCCAGCAGCGTGCTGAAGTTCGGATCGCTGGACACGATCCCGGCGATGGTGTTGCCGGCGGGCATGGCGCTCCCACCACCAGCGAAAGCGGTACTCCCGAGGAGCAGCGTGGCCGACAGGACGATATACTTCATGGCAAACCTCCGAAAGACATAGAGAGACGACGCAGATCGCTGCTGGAGCCTGGTCTGCTGCTGTGCACACCCGAACATCATCGGAAGTGTTGAAGAACCAAGAGATCCCCCGGTCCGACGACACTTCTTATTGACGCCGTCAGCGTACTCAGGGCAGTCTACGAACTGCGTAGGTCGCGGTACAATTTGTGGGTAAATTAGAGCATCATTGAACTGTAGCTGCCGTTACCTAGTGCGGAGCGCCCGGTGGGACAACTGTCATGGACCTGTCGTGTGGTGCATCTGCGCTTGAGCAAAGGTTGATCGGGAAGGACCTGCGCTCGGTCTCTGGACAGATCACGGATCGCCAGTGGAGATTCAGCCAGCCGCTCTGTCTCCGCCGTCCAGGCCTACAGCGATCAGCCGGACGTCGTTCAGGTTGTGCTCGGTCGGACCGGTCACGAACAGGTCACCCAGCGCGGCGAAGAACGACGCCGAATCGTTGCGTGCCAGGCAGCTGGCGATGTTCAGACCGGCCGCCTGCGCCCGCCTCGCCGAGTCCGGCGTGAGAAACGCCCCCGCCCCGCCGCTGCTCCCGTCCACGCCGTCCGACCCGGCTGAGAGGGCGCTCACGCCCAGCCCATGCAGATCGCGCAGCAGCCACAGCGCGAATTCCGTGTTGCGGCCGCCCACTCCGTCCCCGCGCACGTGCACGGTCGCCTCACCCCCGGAGATCAGCACCACCGGTTCGCCGGTCGCCGCGGCCGCCCGGACAGCCGCCACGTGTGCCGCCGCCACGTCGCGCACGTCGCCCTCGAAGGTGTCGCCCAGGATCACGACCCGCACCCCCCGGCCCTCCAGCACGCGCCGCGCGGCTTCGAGCAGCGAGCGGCCCCCGCCGATCACCGCCGTGGACACGTTCGGCAGCGCCCTGGGCGTGTCCGGAACCTCGCCCCGAACGCCGGCCTGCAGGTGGGCACGGGCCTCCGGGGCGTCCAGCCCATAGCGGTCCAGCACCGCCAGCGCGTCCGCGAAGGTCGTCGGATCGGGCACCGTCGGGCCGCTTGCGATGACGGCCGGGTCGTCCCCCACCACGTCCGACAGCAGCAGCGCCCGCACCCGCGCCCGTGTGGCCGCTGCCAGCCGGCCGCCCTTCACGCGGGACAGATGCTTGCGCACCGTGTTCAGGTCGCGGATGTCTGCCCCCGCCCGCAGCAACGCCCGCGTGAGGGCCTGCTTCTGCGCCAGCGTCACGCCGTCCGGCGCGCACAGCAGCGCGCTCCCGCCGCCCGACACGAGCACCAGGGCCTCCTGACCCTCACGCAGCGCGCCCAGCCGCTCCAGCGCCCGCTCTGCCGCCCGCACGCTCGACCCATCCGGCACTGGGTGGCTCGCGGCCAGCACCTCCGCGCCCGGCACGGCTGCCGGCATCGGCGGCACCACCAGGGCCGGCACGCCCGGAAACGCGTCCAGTGCCGCCCGCGCCATCGGCACCGCCGCCTTGCCGAAGGCCAGCACGAACTCCGGCCGCGGTCCACTCAGGTGAGGAGCGAGGAGCACTCCGGGCCGCACCGCGTCCAGAGCGGCGTGGTAGGTCTCGGCCAGCAGGGCGCGCACGTCCACCCGGTCACTGTACGGCGGAGGCGACCGGACACACGTGGTGCCGGTCGCCCCGAGCAGGTGGGATCAGCGGTTGTGGTACTGGGGCAGGTTCTTCCAGGGGGAGAGCAGGTTGGGGTACTTGATACTGGCGCTTCCTACGCTGCTGACGGAGTACTGCCAGTTCACATGCGAGGTGGGTTGGGTGGACACGGTATAGGTCGTAGAGACGCCCGGATTGGTCTCGGTGATGAGCAAGTTCCAGCCGCGTTTGAGCTCAAATGAGGTATTGATTTTGCCCAAGCCGAGGCAGTTGCCGGAGTACTCCACCGTCGCATCTATGTTCGAGAACCACCACGCTCGATAGTTCAGGTCCGCCTTGCTCGGATCAATCTCCGATACGATGTTTTTGCCAGTATCGGTGGTCAAAAAGTTGATGGGATACACCTTGAGCCCAGACGGCGCGGTGGTCTGGCTGTTCTCGCATGAGCCGAACACGGCGGGGACTGTGAACAGCAGGCTGGCGTCCGGCGCGCTCGTCATGGTTCCTACTTTGGGAAGCGCCAGGTCAAATTGCCCCTGGTCGCTGACCAGGGCGACCAGCAGGTTGCCGCTGGCATCGACGAGACTTCCGCCGTTGGCCTGGTCGGCCGGTGTGCCGTTCCCTTCGTGCACGCTGCTGGCGTCCCCGGCCGTAAACGGGGTGATCTTGCCCATGATCAGGCCGCTGACCTCGGACGGCGTGGGGTCCGGCTGAGGGGTGGGCTTCGGCGTGAGGGGCTGAGGCGCCGTGCTCCCGCACGCGGCCAGCAGGACGGTCAGACCGGTCAGGAGGCTCAGGGTCAGCGGCCGGGTCGGAAGCAGGGGCATACTTCCCACGCTGACGAACGGCGGGGGCCGGGGGGTGGGGTTTGCCTTCAGTGGGCTGGCGTGCTCCTCTCACATTCTGATCAGGTGGGCTGGGCGCACGTGGGCCGGCGGTGCGGCAGAATGCGGGCACCTGCTGGAGGTGGAGTGTGAGCGCGAGGTCCCCCCGGACGCTGTCCGACATCAATGCCCTGAGCCCCGAGGCGTTCGAGGCGCATTTCGCGGGCGTGCTGGAGCACTCGCCGCAGTACGCGCGTGCGGCGGCCCGTGCCCGGCCCTTCGCGGACGCCGAAGCAGTCGCGCGGGCCTTCGCGGAGGCGTTCGGGGCGGCTCCGGCGGACGCGCAGCTCGCCCTGATCCGCGCGCACCCGGACCTGGCGGGCAAGGCGGCGCTGGCGGGCGACCTGACGCCGGAGAGTGCCGGTGAGCAGGCCTCGGCGGGCCTGGACCGCCTGAGTGCCGAGGAGTACGCGGAGTTCCACGCCCTGAACGCGGCGTACCACGCGCGGTTTGGCCTGCCCTATGTGGTGTGCGTGCGGGAGAATACCAAGGCCAGCATCTTCGAGGGCGCGCGGCGGCGGCTGGCGAACACGCCCGAGCAGGAGCGCGCGGCGGCCCTGTTCGAAATCGGGCGGATCGCGCGGCTGCGGGTGCTGGACCTGATCCAGGGGGAGGGCGCATGACGAAGGTGAACGTCAGACTCGGCGAGAACAACTACGGGAAGGCGGACGTGCAGCTGTTCAAGGTGTACCGGGACACGCCGCGCCACCGCGTGCGGGACGTGCGCGTGCGCGTGGCCATGACCGGCAACTTCGAGGCAGCGCACGCCGACGGCGACAACACCGACCTGCTCGCCACGGACACCGTGCGCAACACCATCTACGCCCTGGCGAAGGAGGGCTTCGCGGGCAGCGTGGAGGACTTCGGCAAGGAACTGCTGGCGCATTTCGTGCAGGCCGGCCCCAGGGTCACGGGCGGCTTCGCGGAATTCACGGAGCACCTGTGGGAGCGCCTGCCGGGCGAGGGCGAGGCGGGCCACGACCACGGCTTCGCCCGGCAGCTCCCCAAGCACACCGTGCGCGTCGAGACGGACGATGGGCAGACCTTCCGCGTCACCAGCGGTATCGACGAGCTGTACGTGCTGAAGACCACGCAGAGCGGGTGGGCCGGGTACCTGCTGGACGAGCGCTTCACCACCCTGCCGGAGTCCTTCGACCGCATCATGGCGACGGTCGTGACCGCAAAGTGGGAGTACGCGGTGGACACCTGCGATTACGACGCCGTGTGGCAGCGCGCCATGGCGCAGATCCAGCAGACGTTTACCGACCACTACTCGCCCAGCCTCCAGCACACCCTGTACCGACTGGGCGAGGCGGTGCTGGGCACGTGCCCGGAACTCTCGCGGGTGTGGTTCCACCTGCCCAATAAACATCATCTGCGCTACAACCTCGAGCGCTTCGGCCTGGACAACGACAATGAGATCTTCCACGTGGACCCCGAGCCCTACGGGCTGATGGAAGCCTGGATCGAGCGCGCCGAATGAGTGCGGCGGGCGCAGGCCTGAGCACGCACGTCCTCGACACGGCGCGGGGCCGGCCGGCGCCGGGCGTGCGGATCGAACTGCACGAGGTCACGGGCGGCGAGCGCCGGCCGGTCACCGAGGCCACCACCAACGCCGATGGCCGCACGGACGCGCCGCTGATCGGGCGCGGCCACCTGCGCCCCGGCACCTTCGAGCTGACCTTCCACGTGGGCGCGTACTACGCGGACTTCCCCACGGTGTCCACGCCGCCCTTTCTGGACGTGGTCACGCTGCGCTTCACGGTCGCGGACGCCGGCGCGCACTACCACGTGCCGCTGGTGATGACGCCCTGGTCGTATTCCACGTACCGGGGCAGCTGAAGCGCCCAGAGGCTGGCATGTACCACGTCACGCTGGGCCACACGCACCACTCGTTTGCGGACCTCCGGACGCTGCTGGGGCGGGCCAGCCCCCAGAAGTCCGGCGGCGAACTCGCGGGGCTGGCGGCCACGTCGGCCACCGAGCGCGAGGCGGCCCGCGCGGTGCTGGCCGACCTGCCGCTGCGGGTCTTTCTCGACGAGCCGGTGGTTCCCTACGAGGCCGACGAGGTCACGCGGCTGATTGTGGATACGCACGACGCGGCGGCCTTTACGCCCGTCTCCGGCCTCAGTGTGGGCGAGTTCCGCGACTGGCTGCTGGGCGACGACGCGACTCCGGCCGCGCTGGCCGCCCTGGCGCCGGGTCTCACGCCCGAGATGGTCGCGGCGGTGGCGAAGCTGATGCGGGCGCAGGACCTCGTGCTCGCCGCGTCCAAGGTGGAGGTCGTCACGCGCTTCCGCAACACCCTCGGCACGCGCGGCACCTTCAGCACACGCCTGCAACCCAACCACCCCACCGACGACCCGCGCGCCGTGCTGGCGGGCATCCTGGACGGCCTGAGCTACGGGGCCGGGGACGCGGTGATCGGTATCAATCCCGCGCTGGACTCGGTGGACAGCGCCGCCTTGCTCCTGACCATGCTGGACGACTTCCGGCAGCGCGCGGGCGTGCCCACCCAGACCTGCGTCCTGACGCACGTGACGAACACGCTGGAGGCCATCCGGCGCGGCGCGCCCGTCGATCTGGTGTTCCAGAGCGTGGCGGGCACCCAGGCGGCGAACGCGGGCTTCGGCATCGACCTCGCGCTGCTGGCCGAGGCACACGCGGCGGCTGCGGGCCTCGAGCGTGGCACGGTGGGCGACCACGTCATGTACTTCGAGACGGGGCAGGGCAGCGCGCTGTCGGCCGGCGCACACCACGGGGTGGATCAGGGCACGCTGGAGGCCCGCGCATACGCGGTCGCGCGGCGCTTCCGGCCCCTGCTGGTGAACACCGTGGTGGGCTTCATCGGCCCGGAGTACCTCGCGGACGGGAAACAGATCATCCGGGCGGGTCTGGAGGACCACTTCTGCGGCAAGCTGCTGGGTCTGCCGATGGGCTGCGACATCTGCTACACCAACCACGCCGAGGCCGATGGGGACGACATGGACGTGCTGCTGACCCTGCTGGGCGCGGCGGGCGTGACCTTCATCATGGGCGTGCCCGGCGCGGACGACATCATGCTCAATTACCAGTCCACGTCCTTCCACGACGCGTGGTACGTGCGCCGGCTGTTCGGCCGCCCGCCCGCGCCGGAGTTCGCCGCGTGGCTGGAGGGTGTGGGCCTGACGCGCGGCGGCGTGCTGGCCCGCCCGGACGACCGGCGCATGCACGCCTTGATGGCTGGGCTGGAGGAGCGGCCGTGAGTGGGCGGGACGCCGATCCGTGGGCGCTCCTGCGCGCCTTCACGGACGCGCGGGTGGGACAGGGCTGCGCGGGCACGTCGCTGCCCACGCGTGAGCTGCTGGCCTTCACGCAGGCGCACGCCGCCGCGCGGGACGCCGTGCATGCTGATGCCGACTTCACCGGCCTGCGCGCGGCGCTGGACGGACTGGGCGAGCCCGTGCTGGAGGTTCGCAGCCGCGCCCCCGACCGCGCCACATACGTGCGCCGCCCCGATCTCGGGCGGGCCCTGCACCCGGCGTCGGCCGCAGAACTGGACGCGTGGCACGCCGCGCATCCCGAACCGCTGGACGTTGCCGTGGTCGTCGCGGATGGGCTCTCGGCACGGGCGCTGGCGCAGGTGCCGGGCGTGCTGGGCGCGCTGCTGCCGGAGCTGCGCCGCGAGGGCTTCCGGCTCGCCCCGGTCGTGTTCGCCGCGCAGGCACGCGTGGCCCTGGGCGACGGTGTGGCCCTCGCGCTGGGCGCACGGCTGGTGCTGGTGCTGATCGGCGAACGTCCTGGCCTGAGCAGCCCGGACAGCCTGGGCGCGTATGTCACCCACGCGCCGCAGCCCGTCACACCCGACTCGGCGCGCAACTGCGTGTCGAACATCCGTCCCGCCGGTCTGGACGGCCGCACGGCCGCGTGGCGCCTGCACTGGCTGATCCTAAACGCCCTGAGACGGGCGCTGAGCGGCGTCCCCCTCAAGGACGACAGCGGTGAGGTGCCCCGGCACTTCGCGCCGCACGCGCTGCCGCGGGGGGGATAAGTGTCGTCCGGAGTGTGCTATTCACAGCTCCAGACCCCACGTTCCCGTTCCGCCGGCCCAGGGAGGCACCCACCATGACCGTCACCACCCGCACCGAAGACCTCCTGGCCCTGAGGCGCACCGAAATTCCGCGCGGCGTCAGCCTCGCCCACCCCATCGTGGCCGCCCACGCCGAGGGCGTGCGCATGTGGGACATCGAGGGCCGCGAGTACCATGACTGGATCGGCGGTATCGGCGTGCTGAACGTCGGGCACAGCCACCCGGCGGTGGTCGCGGCCGTGCAGGAGCAGCTCGCGGCGTTCACCCACACGGCCTTCCAGGTCACGCTGTACGAGCCGTATCTGCGCCTCGCCCAGCGCCTGAACGCCCGCTTTCCCGGCAGCGCACCGGCCAAGACGCTGTTTCTCACGACCGGCGCGGAGGCCACCGAGAACGCCGTCAAGATCGCGCGCGCGTACACCAACCGCCCGGCCGTGATCTCGTTCACGCATTCCTTCCACGGCCGCACCCTGCTGGGCATGACCATGACCGGTAAGAAGGCGTACTACGCGCAGAATTTCGGCCCGTTTGCGCCGGACGTGTATCACGCTCCCTTCCCGTACGAGTACCGGGGCACCAGCGTCCCGGCCGCGCTGGAGGGTCTGCACGAACTGCTGCGGACCACCGTCGATCCGTCCCGCGTCGCCGCAATCATTCTCGAACCCGTGCTGGGTGAAGGCGGCTTCCTGCCGGCGCCGCCCGAGTTCCTGCGGGCGCTGCGTCAGCTGTGCGACGAGCACGGCATCGTGTTCATCGCGGACGAGATCCAGAGCGGCGTGGGCCGCACCGGGCAGTTCTGGGCCATCGAGGCGAGCGGCGTGCAGCCGGACCTGCTGACCTTCGCCAAGAGCATCGGCGGCGGCCTGCCCATCAGCGGAGTGACCGGCCGCGCCGACGTGATGGACGCCCCGGCGGTGGGCGGCCTGGGCGGCACCTACGCCGGCAATCCGCTGGCGTGCGCCGCCGGTCTGGCCGTGCTGGACCTGTTCGAGGACGGGACGCTGCTCGCGCACGCCCGGCACGTGGGCGAGCGCCTGCACGCGGCCTTCACCGCCCTCCAGGCCGAGGTTCCCGGCATCGGGGACGTGCGTGGCCAGGGTCCCATGATCGCCATGGAATTCGTGAAGGACCGGGGGGGCCGCGAGCCCGATCCCGAGCTGGCCACCCGCGTGGTCGAGGAAGCCCGCGCGCGCGGCCTGCTGCTGCTCAAGGCCGGCATGTACGCCAGCGTCATCCGGGTGCTCGTGCCCCTGACTGTCAGCGACGACGAGCTAGATGAAGGGCTGGAACGCTTCGCGGCGGCGGTCAGGGCGGCCCAAAGCCCGCTCAGCTGACCATCGGCCGGCAGGGCGCCTTTCATACTGAGACCCAGGCCCGGCTATCCAGTCGGTGCGCGGCGGCGCCGACGTGACCGCCGGAAGCGAGGACCCATGACCACACTGCTGAACGACCCCGTGACCCGCACCCGGGCGTACTTTGACGGCGAGTGGCGCGCCGCGCCGCAGACCTTCGACGTCATCCATCCCGGCAACGGCCAGAGCATCGGCGCGGCCCCGGACTGCACGCCCGCCGACGCCCGCCGCGCCATCGACGCCGCCGAGGTGGCCCTGCGGGAGTGGCGCCGCGTCAACCCATACCAGCGCGGCCAGATCCTGCGGAAGTGGCACGACCTCATGATTGCCCGCAAGGAGGAGCTTGCCCGGCTGATGACGCTGGAGATGGGCAAACCCATCGCCGAGACGCGCGGCGAGGTGCACTACGCGGCCAGTTTTATCGAGTGGTGCTCCGAGGAGGCCAGCCGCATCGGCGGCGAGCGTGTGCCGTCGCGCTTCGACCACAAGCGCGGCTTCACGGCCAGCGAGCCGGTCGGCATCGTGTACGCCGTGACGCCGTGGAACTTCCCGGCCGGGATGGTCACCCGCAAGGCCGCGCCCGCCCTGGCCGCCGGCTGCGTGATGATCCTCAAGCCGGCCGAGCAGAGCCCCATGACCGCGCTGTACCTCGCGGAACTGTGGCTGGAGGCGGGCGGCCCGCCGAACACCCTGCAGGTGCTGCCCACCAGCGACGCGCCGGCCTTCACCGCGCCCTTCATGGACGATCCGCGTGTGCGCAAGCTGACCTTCACCGGCTCGACCGCCGTGGGGCGCCTGCTGTACACGCAGGCGGCGAAGACGCTCAAGCGGGTGTCGCTGGAACTCGGCGGCCATGCGCCCTTCCTGGTCTTCGCGGACGCCGACCTGGAGCGGGCGGCGCGCGAGGTGGTCGGCAGCAAGTTCCGCAACGCCGGCCAGACCTGTATCAGCACCAACCGCGTGTACGTGCAGCGCGAGGTCGCGGCAGAGTTCACGGCGATCCTGTCGAGGCTCACGGGTGACCTCGTGCTGGGCGATCCGCTGCAGGACGGCACGAACGTCGGCCCGGTCGTCGAGCAGGGGGGGCTGGACAAGGTGCGCGCGCAGGTCGAGGACGCCCTGGAGCGGGGCGCGACCGCCACGGTCGGCGGCCACGTCGAGCGCGGCCTGTACTTCCAGCCCACCGTGCTCACCGGCGTGCACCCGGACTCCGTGATCCTGCGCGAGGAGACCTTCGGGCCGGTCGCGCCGGTCGTGGCGTTCGAGACCGAGGAGGACGGGCTGGCGCTGGCGAACGCGTCCGAGTACGGGCTGGCCGCCTACGCCTACACCCGCGACCTGGGCCGCGCCTTCCGCGTGGCTGAGGCGCTGGAGTACGGCATCGTCGGCATCAACGACGGCGTGCCCAGCGCCAGCGCGCCGCAGATGCCGTTTGGCGGCATGAAGAACAGCGGCGTCGGCCGCGAGGGCGGCCACTGGGGCCTCGACGAATACCTGGAGACGAAGTACATCTCGCTGGGAATCTGAGGGAATGCTGGAGAGGCACCTTCTTGTAGGCGTTGCCGTGGGTGGTCTCAGAGAGTGTCCAGACGCTCAAGGGGCAGAAGGACGCCCTTCTCCTGCTGATGTGGTCCACCGCCTGTACGGCAGTCTGACCTGACGGACGCGGTCCCCCTTGGCCCCTTTGCCACCGCCGTGATACACTCCCGGAGTTTGCCCCGACACCGGGGTGGAGTGGCGCGTGAAGTCGGCAGGTCTGGGCACGGGAAACGGGCACTGGCCGCCACGCCGCGAGCAAGGAGATCCAAGATGAAGCGTACCTACCAGCCCAACGTCCGCAAGCGGGCCAAGACCCACGGTTTCCGCGCCCGCATGAAGACCAAGTCCGGCCGGAACATCCTCGCGCGCCGCCGCGCGAAGGGCCGTCACAAGCTCACCGTCAGCGACGAGTAAGCTCCACTTTCAGGAGCCGTCCATTTCCACGTCCTCCACGTCCAGCGCCACGCAGGCACGGCCCCGCCGTCCGGTGGCGCTGGACTCGCTTCGTGGCGACCGGGAATTCCGCAAGGTGCGCGCGCACGGCGTGGCGGTGCGTGATCCGCTGTTCACCCTGCGCATCACCGAGTACCGCCCGCGTCATGGCGAGACGTGGCGCCCGCGCGCGATCATCGGGATCGTGATCAGCAAGAAGACCCTGAAGCGGGCGGTGGACCGCAACCGTGCCCGGCGCCGCGTGCGCGAGGCGCTGCGGACCCTGCCGGGCGGGCTGCCGCCGTGCCGCGCGATCCTGCTGCCGAACCCGGCGGTGCTCACGGCCGATTTTGCGCAGGTGCAGGGCGCCCTGGGCCGCGCGCTGGCCCGCGCGCCGGGCCGCGTGAAGGCCAGGGGCGGGAACTCCGGGTCAGTTCGGCCCGTACCGGACCCTGTGACCCCTGATTCTTCCCCCGCCGGCGGCACGCCGTGAGCGCCGCCTCGCGCGGCCTGGTGCGGGTCGTCCGCTATTACCAGCGCGAACTGTCGTCCCGCAAGCCTGCGCCCACCTGCCGCTTCACGCCCACGTGCTCGGAGTACGCCGCGCAGGCCCTCGAGAAGCACGGCGCGCTGGCCGGCGGGTGGCTCGCCACGTGGCGCGTCCTGCGCTGCAATCCCCTCGTGCCCGGCGGCTTCGATCCCGTTCCTGAGCGGTTCCCCGCCGCCTCCACTCCAAAGAGAACGCCATGAACACACGACTCCTGCTTCCCCTGACGGCCCTGGCCGGCGCGCTGCTCCTCACGGGCTGCGGACAGACCGGCCCCCTCCCCACCTTCGGCAAGGCGATCACGCCCGAGTGGATCACCGCCGATTTCGACGGCCAGCCCGGCGACGAGTACATTGCCACCAGCAACCTGCAGGACGTGGTGTTCAACGCGCGCGGCGAGGTGATCGGCTGGTACGTGAAACCCACCGCCGGCACGCCGTACATCAAGAAGACCAACGGCGCGTGGGACTTTAGCAGCGTCAAGGGACAGGCGGCCATGCCGAACATGGTCGGCGTGCCGGTCGCCAAGGGCACGGCCCCGACCTTCCCCGCCGACCGCCGCGCCCTGGCGCTGACCGGCGGCGCGCTCGACCCCGCCCAGCCGGCCGAGACGAGCGCGCCGCAGCTCAGGACGGATCTGGCCGCCAACCGCCAGGACGCCGTGTTCCGCTACACCCAGGGCGGCGTGAGCGTCACCAAGACCATCACGCTGCACCCCCGCAACTTCAAGATTGACGTCAAGACCGACGTGAGTGGCGGTCCCGCACAGGTGCAGATGCGCTTCCCCGGCCTGGGCCGCGCCGACAACCCGCGCGTGCAGGCCTACGCGGTGGGCGCCGCCTCGGCCATCGCGGTGCAGGGCGCCGGCACGCAGGACGTCAAGAACGTGCAGTACGCCGCGCTCCAGGAAAATCCCAGCCAGGTCGCGCACGCGGTGATCGTGCGTCCTCAGGCGGGCACCACGCTGGACGCCACCCTGACCGGCGGTCCGCAGGGCCTGATCAGCGCGACCCTGCCCGCCAGCAGCTCGCTGGAAGTGTACGGCGGCAAGAACGAGCTGATCCACCTGTACCAGAGCGGCTACACCGCGCTGCCGGGCGTGTTCAAACCCAACCCCTTCGGCCAGATCAGCCTGATCATCGTCAAGCTGATGGAAACGCTGTACAAGTTCATCGGCAACTGGGGCCTGGTGCTGGTCGTGCTGACCATCCTGCTGCGCGCCATCATGTGGCCGCTGATGCAGACGCAGGGCCGCACCACCGCCCGCATGCAGGTCATGCAGCCGAAGATCAAGGAAATTCAGGAGAAGTACAAGGAGCGCAAGGACGCCGACTCGCAGCGCGCCATGCAGGCCGAGATGGCGCAGCTGTACCGCGACTACAACTTCAACCCGGCGGGGTGCCTGTCCACCTTCATTCCCTTCCCGGTGCTGATCGCGCTGTGGTCCACCATCCGCAACTTCGAGTTCGACTCGGGCTTCCTGTGGCTGCCGGACCTGGCGGTGCCCGATCCCTTCTACATCCTGGCCGTGATCTACCTGATCGTGAACGTCGGGCAGCTGTACGTCATGACGCGCAAGAACCCGGACATGTTCCGGCAGCAGGCCATGATCTACATCGTGTTCCTGTACTTCGCGCTGACCTTCCCGGCGGGCGTGACCATCTACATCATCCTGTCCACCCTGATCGGCATCGGGCAGCAGATCCTGATCAACAAGCAGGTCGAGCGCGAGACCGCGACCATCGGCCAGAAGGTCGAGAAGGCGCCGTCGCGGCAGGTCGCGCGCGCCAACGCCAAGACCATCGACGCGCCCAAGAAGTAAGACCGCTGTTCCCCGGAGGCCCGGCACCGACCGTGGCCTCCGGTTGCTTTGGTTACGGTGTGGTCGGCGTGTGGGTGGCCGGCGCCCCGAGGAGCGCCTGCACCGTGACAAAGCGGTAGCCCTCCTGCCGCAGGCCCGCGATGATGCCCGGCAGCGCCAGGGCGGTGGCCGGCGCGTGCCCCCCGCTGACGTGCAGCACCACGATGCTGCCGCCCTGCACGGCGCGCAGCGTCTGCCGCACGATGACGGCCGGGTCGGGCTGGTTCACGTCTCCGCCCACCACGTCCCAGTGCACGACCTGTAGTCCCGCTGCATGCGCGAGGGCCACGTCGGCGGCCGTGGCGCACCCGCCGGGAAAGCGGAAATAGCGCGGCGTGTCCCCGGTCGCCTGCGAGATGGCCCGCTGCGCGCGCAGGATGTCCGGCGCCTTGGCCCCTGGCGCGATGCCCGCCAGCCCATAACACGGCTGCGCGAAGCCCGGATGGTCGTAGCTGTGGTCCTCGATCTCGAACAGCGGGTTGTGGGCCATCGCCCGCGCCGAGGCCGGGTACACCTGCGCCCACATGCCCGTGAGGAAGAAGGTGGCGGGTATGCCGGCCTGCTCCAGCACCCGCACGACCGCCTCGTTGTCGAAGCTGCGGACGCGGCCCGAGCGCAGTTCCTGCTCCATGCCCGGCGTCATGTCCGCGTCGAAGGTGAGGGCAACGTCCTGCAGGGCACGCGGCCCGTGCGTGATCACGCCCGGCGCGTCCAGGGACGGCCGGATGGCGCCGGCGACGCCGCTCAAGGCCAACAGGGCCAGCAGGAGGGCTCTCATGCGCCGAGTGTGCGGGGATCAGTTCAGTGCGGTATGGAACGCCCGCTCACAGCGCGCTGAGGTCGGCCCGGGCCTCCGCGAAGGTGGGCCGCAGGCGCAGCGCCTCGCGGTACGCCGCCCTCGCCTCGGCGGTGCGGCCCAGGCCACTCAGCGCCCGGGCACGCCAGTACAGCGCTTCCTCGTGCGTGGGCACCGAGCGCAGCACCGCGCCCGTCAGCGACAGGACTTTCGCGTACTGCCCGGTGCGCACGTAGGCCTCCAGCGGCCCGAAGTCGTACCACAGCGCCCGCCACGGCAGGCCGCCCTGCACCCAGCCGGGTCTGGTCGGGTCGAGCGCGGGGTCCGGCCGGGCGGCCAGGGCCTGATCGAAGGCCCGCGCGGCACCTGGGGCGTCGTCCAGCGCGAGCCGCGCCTCGCCCACGTTGGCATACGCCACGGCGTCCCCGATGCGGGCGGCCTCGGCCTCGGCCACGCGCAGCGTCTCGGCCCGCGCGGCGGCCGGGTCGGCGCGCAGGCCCAGCAGGGCGCGCAGCGGCGCGGTCTTCGCGGGCGGCGTGACCACCAGGAACGTGCGCCCGAAGGCCCGCCACATCTCGTCGAACGGCGCGTAGTCGAGCTTCAGTCGTCCCAGGTAGGAATCCAGGGCGCTGAAGCGCTGCGCCGTGTCGTCATAGCCGGTCAGCAGGCGGTAGTGCCCCATCCCGCCTGAGTCGTGCGTGATGAACCACGTCTCCACGATCACCGGGTAGCCGGCCGCCAGCAGGGCGCGCAGCATGGCCCGGTCGCCGCCGCGCGCGAGGTGCACGTCCATGCCCTGCGAGCGCGCGTACGCGGCGAGTTCGTCCGGTGAGACGTTCACGTCCCCCCTGGACGGCTTGAGTTGTGGCGCGATGTCGTACTGCGTGAGCGTGCTGCCCCAGCGGTTCAGCGCCATGCCGATGGTCACCGGCCCGCAGTTGTTCATGCGCTGGTACTCGTGCCGGATGCCGGGAATGCTCGCCCGCACGGGCAGCGGCGTCGGTGTGGGCCGGGCCACGGTGGGCGCCGGTGCCGGTGTGGGCTCGGCGGCCGGTTCCGGCACGGGCGGCGCGGATTCCGTCACCTGCGCCGGCACGCGGACGGGTTCCGGGAGGGCGGTCTCTGCCGGGGCGGATGGCTCGACGGGCGCCGCGCTGGCCGTCTCCTCGGGCACGTCGCGGGTCGCGTGGTACTGGCTCACGCCGAAGGCCGCCGCTCCCACGAGCAGGCCGGCGGTCAGCAGCAGAGCAGGCAGACGCATCCCCTCCATCGTCCGTGCCCTTCATGATCCGCCGCTGAGGTCGAACCGTGTCCTGCGCTGTCAGTAGCCCATGACCGGCTGTCAGTAGCCCATGACCGCCTTGATGGCCCGTGCCACGCGCACGGGATTCGGGCGATAGACGTCCTCCACGGCGGTGAAGGGCGGATACGGCGCGTCGAAGCCGGTCACGCGCACGATCGGCGCGCGCAGGTGTTCGATGGCCTCCTCGGCGATCACGGCGCTGATCTCGCTGTGGAAACCGCCGGTGCGCGGCGCCTCGGTCACAACCACAGCGCGTCCGGTCTTCTCCACGCTGGCGAGCACGGTCTGGGTGTCCATGGGCACCAGCGTCCGCAGGTCGATCACCTCCACGCCGATCCCGGCCGCCCGCGCGGCGTCAGCGGCCTTCTGCACAACCTCGACCATGCCGCCGTAGCAGATGACGGTCACGTCGTCCCCGGGCGTCACGATCCGCGCCATGCCCAGGGGCACGCGGTGGTCGCCCACCGGCACGTCCTCCTTCACGCTGCGGTACAGCTTGATCGCCTCGAAGAAGAACACCGGATCGGGGTCCGCGATCGCGCTCAGCAGCAGGCCCTTGGCGTCGGCCGGCGTGCTGGGAATGACCACCTTGACCCCGGGCGTGTGCGCCAGGATCGCCTCGGGGCTGTCGGCGTGCTGCTCAGGTGTGTGCACGCCGCCGCCGTACGGCGCCCGGATCACCATGGGCAGGTGGTAGCGGCTGCGGGTGCGGTGCCGGTAGCGCCCCAGGTGCGACAGGATCTGGTCCAGCGCCGGGTACAGGAAGCCCGCGAACTGGATCTCCGCGACCGGTTTCAGGCCCGCCAGCCCCATGCCGATCCCCATGCCCACGATCCCGGCCTCGGCCAGCGGGGTGTCGAACACGCGCGCCGTGCCGTACTTCGCCTGGAGGCCGTCGGTGGCGCGGAACACGCCGCCCATCACGCCCACGTCCTCACCGAAGACGTGCACGGCGTCGTCGGTGCCCAGGGCCACGTCCAGCGCGTCGTTGATGGCCGCGACCATGGTCATGGTCCTCGTGGCCTCGGCGGTGGCGGTCACTGCGCGGCCTCCGCGGCGATCTGCTCGCGTTGCCGGCGAAGCTGCGGCGTGGGCTCTGCGAACACGTGATCCAGAATCTCGGCCGGCGTGGGCTCGGGATAGCCGTCGGCCTCGGCTAGCGCGGTCTCGAACTCGGCGGCGATGTCGGCCAGCATGGCCTGCTCGTCCGCCTCCGTCAGCACGCCCGCCGACAGCAGGTGCGTGCGCAGCCGCAGCACGGGGTCTTTTGCGTCCCAGCCGGCGGTGTCGGCGTCGGTGCGGTAGCGGCTGGGGTCGTCGGCCACGGTGTGCGGCTTGACGCGGTACGTCACCGTCTCGATCAGCGTGGGGCCGCCGCCGCTGCGGGCGCGCTCCACCGCCTCCTGCGTGACGTGGTACGTCGCCAGGGCGTCGTTGCCGTCCACGCGCACGCCGGGAATGCCGTAGCCGTCGGCGCGGCGCGACAGGTTCGTGGCCCTGGTCTGGGCGCGGGTTGGGACGGAAATTGCCCAGCCGTTGTTCTGGAGGATGAACACGCACGGGGCATTCAGGGCGCCCGCGAAGTTCAGCGCCTCGTGGAAGTCGCCCTCGCTGCTGCCGCCGTCGCCGATAAAGGCCATCGCCACGTTGCGCGTGCCCTGGCGCTGCTCGGCCAGCGCCGCGCCGACCGCCTGCGGATACTGCGTGGCGATGGGAATGTAGAAGGGCAGCACCTTCAGGTCGTCGGGCATGTGCCAGCCGTGCGGACTGGTGCGCCAGTACGCGATGGCCCGCGCGATCGGCAGCCCCAGCGTGAGGGCCGCGCCGGTGTCGCGGTACGTGGGAAACAGCCAGTCGTCCTTCGTCAGCGCGGCGGCGGTGCCGACCTGGCTGGCCTCCATGCCGCCGAAGGGAGGAAACACGCCCATGCGGCCCTGGCGGTACAGCACCCAGCCGCGCTCGTCGAAGTGCCGGGCGCGGCGCATGTGGCGGTACAGCTGCACGCGGATCTCTGCGTCGGGCAGCAGGTCCGGGCGGGTGACCGTGCCGTCGGGCGCGACGATCTGGAACAGGTCCTCGGCGGCCTGGGCGGTGTCGTAGGCGGTGCGGGCGGCGTGGTGGGCGCGGTCCGTGTCGGCGGATTCCTGCGGTGTGGACGGGGTGGGGGTCATGCGGGCTCCTGTGCGGCGGGGTCTGGATCGCGGGGCGGCGTCCGGAACGCATCAGGGCGCCCGCCGCTGGTTGAGCAGGCGACGTGGAACGCTGGACAGGGGGCGCGGCATCGTCGGCATTTCGCAGGGATGATCAGGGACGTGATCGGGCGGGCTGACGCCCGGAAGGAAGGTGGCCCCAGCGTAGCAGCCGGAGCGCAGCGTTCCAAACGGGCGCCCACGTCCATAGGACGGAACGGCGGGCTGCCGGGGGCGGGGTAGACTTCCCTCCATGTTGTTGTATGGGCGCAATCCGGTGCTGGAAGCACTGAAAGACGGTCGCGTGACCGAGGTGCTGGTCGCCAGGGGCGTCGAGGACGCGTTCGTCCGGGAACTCAAGGCCACCGGCGTGCACATCCGCTGGGGCGCGCGCATCGAACTCGACCAGCTCGCCGGCACCACCGCGCACCAGGGCGTGATGGCCGAGGTCGAGGAACTGGCGTGGGCCAGCGTGGACGACATCCTCGACCGCGCCGAGCAGCGCGCCGAACCGCTGGTGGTCGTGCTGCTCGATGGCGTCACTGATCCGCGCAACTTCGGGGCGATCATCCGCAGCGCCGAGGTGCTGGGCGCGCACGGCGTGGTGGTGGAGGAACGCCGCAGCGCGCCGCTGTCGCCGGTGGTCGCCAAGACCGCCGCCGGGGCCACGTCGTTCCTGCCGGTCGCGCAGACCAAGAACCTGCCCCGGCTGATCGACCAGCTCAAGGCGGACGGCGTGTGGGTGTACGGCGCGGCCGGCGAGGCGGCCCAGCCGGTGGGCCGCGTGGACTTCTCCGGCAAGGTGGCGCTGGTGATCGGCGCCGAGGGCGAGGGCCTGCGCCGCCTGGTGCGCGAGAAGTGCGACGTGCTGGTCAGCATTCCCACGCGCGGGCGGGTGCAGAGCCTGAACGCCTCGGTGGCGGCGGGCATCCTGCTGTACGAGGTCACGCGGGGCCGCGCGTGACGCCGGGCCACTCCTGGCGCGTCGAGACCATCTCCAGCGGCGCCCTGACCCTGGAAGTACTGCCGGAGGTCGGAGCGAGCATCCTGAACCTGCGCGCCGCGTCGGGCCGACCGGTGATGCGGCCGGTGAAGCTGGCGGACGTGCAGACCAGCAGCCAGTGCGCCAGCTTCACGCTGCTGCCCTTCTCCAACCGCGTCCGGGACGCGCGCTTCGCGTTCGGCGGCACGGAGCACCAGTTGAAGGTGACCACCAAGGACGGCCTGACCCAGCACGGCGACGTCCGCAACCGGCCGTGGACCGTCACGCGCGTCTCGGACGCGGGGCTGCGCTGCGACTTCGACTCGCGCGCCTTCCCGGACATCAACTGGCCGTGGGCGTTCACGGCGCGGGTGGAGTACACGCTGCACGGCCCGCACTTGGACACCAGCGTGACCCTCACGAACGCGGACACCACCCCCATGCCCGCCGGGATGGGGCTGCACCCGTACTTCACCCGCCGGGACGGCGCCACCGACCCGACCGTGACCTTTGACGCGGCCCTGGCCTACGACACCGATGACCGCGCGTTGCCGCTCGGCGCGGCTCGGACGCTGCGTCCCGACGAGGACTACCGCGTGCCCGCACCCGTCGGTGAGCGGACCATCGACCGCACGTACACCGCGTGGGACGGCGTGGCACACCTCGACTGGGGCGGGCGCGGGCTGACCCTCACGGCCGACAGCGCGTTCTCGCACCTCGTGGTGTTCACCGCCCCGGACGGCTCGCTGGCCCTGGAACCCACCAGCCACGCCACCGACGCCTTCAACCTCGCGGCGCGGGGCGTGGGGGGCGTGGACATGCGCGTCCTGGCGCCCGGTCAGAGCCTGGCGGGTGCGGTGCGGCTCACGCTGGAGGGTCGCTGGTAGGTCCGGACGTCGCCAGCAGCACGCCGGCACGGTCGCGCAGCTCGAAGCCCGGCCGCTGCCGCGCCGACAGCCAGCGCAGCGCGTCCAGCAGGTCGTCCGTCTCGCGCATGACCTCGGGGCGCTCACCGCGCCACAGCACGCGGTAGGCGCGGGCGGTCGGCGGCGCTTCCCAGCGGTTGCCGTCGTCCTCTTTCACGAATGCACGCGACATGCCCCCAGCATTGGCCCCGGCCGTGAACGCCGCATTTGCCCGGCGTGACTGTCCCTTCAGCCGGGCGCGCGGTCAGTCGCGCAGGTCCGGAATGCTCGCCTTGGCGGCCAGTACCACCGTCGCCTCGCGCGGCGTGCCGTCGCGGACGTAGCCCAGGCGCACGGCCACGCCGATGCCCACGCCGCGCACCGCCGTGATGAACTCGTCGGCGTCGCGCACGGGGGTGCCGTTCACGCTGGTGATGATGTCACCCAGGCGCGAGAGGTTGCCGTCCTTGTCGAACTGCGCGCCGCGCAGACCGGCCCGCGCCGCCGGGCTGCCCCGCGCGACGCGCGACACGATGGCGCCCGGCGGGTCGGTCATGCCGCTGTGGACGTCGTCCAGCACCAGCCCCACCACGGCCACGTCCTGCTTGCGGCCCGCCAGCAGACCCTCGACCAGCGCGTTCCCCGCCACGACCGGCACCGCGTAGCTGCGCTGCGTGCGGTTCTCGCCGTCCACGCGGATGTAACTGACCACCCCGATCGCCTGCCCGTTGCCGTCGATGATCGGCCCGCCGCTGTCGCCCGGTGCCAGGGGCGCGCTCATCTCCAGCGTGCCCTGCGGGAAATCCGCCCGACCAGCCGCTGCGTCCAGCCCCAGCAGCGTGCCGCGCCGGGGCTGCAGGAACTCCCCGCCGCTGTTCCCGATGGCCAGCACCGTCTCGCCCACGCGCGGGGCGCGCGTCGTCAGTTTCAGGAACGGAAACGGCCCGCGGCCGTCGACGCTCAACAGCGCCACGTCGGCGGCCGCGTTGAAGGCCGTGACGCGCGCGCGGTAACTCCTGCCGGACACCGTGCTCACCTGGAACAGCGTGCCGGTGCTCACCACGTGGTACGCGGTCAGCACCTGCCCCTGGTCGCTGATGAAAAACCCGGTGCCGATGCCTGCCGAGTTCCGCGCGGGATCGACGCTCTCGACCTGCACGGTCGCCGGGCGGGTCTGCTCGAACAGCGCCCGCGTTTCACGGGGCAGGGGATCGGGCAGGGTACGCGCGGCACTGGGGGCCGGGGCCGCCTGAGCGTCGGGCGCGCGCGGCGGCAGCAGGTACGCTCCCAGCGCCAGCAGGAGCAGGACCGGAAGCCACGGAGACGCGCGCATCCCAGCAGTCTAGGCGCCGGGCGTCGGCCGCACGGTGGGCGAACGCACCAGCGGACGCTACGCTGGTGATCATGCCCTTCTGGCTCCTCAAGTCCGAACCGGACGTGTTCGGGTACCCCGATCTCCAGCGTGTGGGCCGCGAACCGTGGAACGGCGTGCGCAACTACCAGGCGCGCAACAACCTGCGCGCCATGCGCTCGGGCGAGCTGTGCCTGTTCTACCACTCCAACGCGAAACCGAACGGCATCGCGGGCGTGGCGCGCGTGAGCCGCGAGGCCCACCCGGACAACCTGCAGTTCGATCCGGCCAGTGCGTACTACGACCCCAGGTCGCCGATGGACGACCCGCGCTGGAGCATGGTCGAGGTCGAGCCGGTGCGCGCCTTCCCGCGCGTGCTGACGCTGGACGACCTGCGTGCCCTGCCCGGGTGGCAGGACTCCCCGCTGATCCGCAAGGGCACCCGCCTGAGCGTCCTGCCCGTCAGCGACACGGAATTCCGCGCGGCGCTGGCCGCGGTGGGCCTGGATGCCGATCACCTTTGAGCCGCTGACCGCAGCGGACGTGCCCCGCTTCACCGGCTGGCTGCAACAGCCCCATGTCCGCGCGTTCTGGGACGACGGCGAGCGCGACGAGGCAGCGGTCACCGGGCAGTACCTGGGCCCGGACCGCGACGACGTGCCCGGCTTCATCTTCAGCGTGGACGGGCGCCCCGCCGGCTTCCTCCAGACCGAGTGGATACAGGATGGGCACGAGTTCCAGCCGTGGGCCGCGCCGGGAGGGGAGACCTGGGCCATCGACCTCCTGATCGGGGAGGCCGAGCTGATCGGTCACGGCGTGGGGCCTCGGGTGATCACGGCGTTCATCGGAACACTTCAACGCGAGCGACCGGCTCTGCGCCGCATGGTGATCGATCCGGACGAGCGCAATGCGCGGGCGATTCGCGCCTACGGCAAGGTGGGGTTCGAGCCGGCCGGCATTCTGGAGGGTGATGGCGAGCGGCGGGTGATCATGACCTTGAACGTTGGGTGGAGGGGGTAGGTGGGCGCCTGCGGCGGGCTTCCCCACCCCCCGGCCCCCTACCCCAGAGGGGCAGGGGGAGAGCGCTGCGCTAGGCAGGTGGTCGGCACGTCATTCGGGCTGGCCGGAGCTGAGGCCTCGTCAGCGTGGGGCCGCGTCTTTGCCTCGTGCATTGTCGCCGTCACCACCCGCGCGCTGCGCGCACGATGGCTTTCGGTCAGGTGCTCGGTGGGACGCTTCGGTTTTGAACCCCTTGCCACTGGTGGGGACTCGCGGATCTGCGTGCAGAAGCTGGGAGGAGCAGCACTGAAAGGACTGTATGGAGCTTCTCGACTGATTCGGCCTGGGCTCCGTCACGTACCCGTCGTGCCGGGCTGCGAAATGGGTCAATGGTTTCTAAGCCACTCGGCGCACGGTGTCCAGCCGGGCGCGCCGGTATGCTTCACGCAAGATGGCTTTCGATGCACGCGCCCTGTCTGCCCTGGATTTTCCCCGTGTCCGTGACGCGCTCGCGGAGCGCTGCGCGACCACGCTGGGCACCGAGCGGGCGCTCGCGCTGGTTCCCTCCGACGACGCCGGGCGGATCGCGCGGGAACTGGACGAGGTCGAGGACGCGCTCTTCGGCGTGAGCCTGAGCCTGGGCGGCATTCAGGACATCCGGGCGCTGCATGCCCGCGCACAGGAAGGCCGCGTGCTGTCCGGACAGGAACTGCTGAACGCGGCGTACTCGCTGGACGGCGCGATGACGGTCAAGCGCGCCATCGGTGCGAACTCGCGTGGGCCGCTGCGCGAGGTGGCGCTCGGGCTGGGCGACCACGCGGAACTCGTGCGCCGGGTGCTGGGTGCGCTCGACCGCGAGGGCGGCGTGCGCGACGAGGCGTCGCATCACCTGCGTGACCTGCGCAAACGCATTGAGCCGCTGCGGGGCCGCATCCGCGAGCGGCTGGCCAGCACCCTGGAGAAGTGGGCGGACGTCCTGCAGGAGCACATCGTCACCATCCGCCGCGACCGCTACGTGCTGCCGGTGCAGGCGTCGCGGGTGGGGCAGGTGCAGGGCATCATCGTGGACGCGTCCGCGACCGGGCAGACCTACTTCGTGGAGCCGGCGGCCGTCACGCCGCTGAACAACGAACTCGCCCGGCTGATCCTCGATGAGGAAGCCGAGGTGCGCCGCATCCTGACGGAACTGTCGGGCCTGCTCGCCCAGGACGCGGACGTACCGATGACCCTGGCCACCGTGGGCGAACTCGACCTGATCGCGTCCAAGGCGCGGCTGTCACGCGACTGGCGCCTGAACCGCCCCGAGCCCTCGCCGGCTGGGGTATACGACCTGCGCGAGGCCCGCCACCCGCTGATCGAGAACCCGGTCGCCAACGACATCCAGTTGGGCGACACCAAACTGCTGCTGATCACCGGCCCGAACATGGGCGGCAAGACGGCGACCCTCAAGACGCTGGGCCTCGCGGTGCTGATGTCCCAGTGCGGGCTGTACGTTCCGGCGGCGGCCGCGAAGCTACCGGTCGTGCGCGACGTGCTGGTGGACATCGGGGACGAGCAGAGCATCGAGGCCAGCTTGAGCACCTTCGCGTCGCACCTCAAGCACCTGCGCTACGTGCTGCGGCACGCGTCGCCAGACACGCTGGTACTCGTGGACGAGCTGGGGTCCGGCACCGATCCGAACGAGGGGGCGGCCCTGTCGCAGGCGATCATTGAGACGCTGCTGGCTCAGGACGCGCGCGGCATCGTGACGTCGCACCTGTCGCCGCTCAAACTCTTCGCGCTGGAGACGCCGGGCCTGAAGAACGCCAGCATGGGCTTCGACGTGGAGACGTTGTCGCCCACCTACGCGCTGCTGGTGGGCCAGCCGGGCCGCTCGTACGCCCTGGCCATCGCGCAGCGCATGGGCCTGCCGGGCGGCGTGCTGGAGCGGGCCGAGGGCCTGCTGGGCGAGGACGCCGGCATCATGGAACGCATGCTGGAGGGCCTGGAACGCGAGCGGGCCGACCTGGCCGGTCAGCTGGAGACCGCCACGACCGCCCGCCGCGACGCGGAAGCGGAACTCGGCCGCGTGCGTCAGGAACGCGAGACGCTGGAAACGCGCCGGAACGAGATGCTGGCCGAGGCCGCGCAGAAGGCCGAGTCGCTGTACGCCGACGCCATCGAGCGCGTGCGGACCCTGCGCGCCCGCGCGCAGGAGGACGGCGCCCGCCCGCGCGTGATGCAGGAACTGCGCGAGCTGCGCACCGCTGCCCAGAAGGCCCGACCGGCCCCCCCGGTGCGCGAGGAGCGCGGCGATCCCATCCGCGTGGGCAGCCGGGTGGACGTGCCCGCGTACAACGCCTCCGGGCAGGTGCTGGAACTGCGCGGCGATGATCTGGTCGTGCAACTCGGCGTGATGAAGGTGGGGGTCAAGCGCCGCGACGTGCGCATGCAGCCGGAGGTGAAGGTGCCGGTGGCCCGAGGCAGTTTCGTGGGCCGCGCGCCCAGCACCTTCCAGGCAGAGCTGCAGCTACGCGGCCTGGGCGTCGAGGAGGCGGTCGAGGAACTGCGCACCGCGATTCTGGAGGCGTCCGCCCTGAAGGAAAAGCAGCTGCGGGTGGTGCACGGTAAGGGCCAGGGCGTGCTCAGGCGGCTGCTGCGCGATTACCTCAAGACCGACCGCAAGGTCGAGTCCTTCCACGACGCCGAGCCCAACCAGGGCGGCCACGGCGTGACCATCGTGAACCTGCGCGCGTAACCCCGGACACCAGAGCCGGAGCCCCGGACCGGCAGATGTGAGAACTTTGTACGGCGCGAACGGGTAGGGTGGGGCCGTCATGCCGCTGTCCCTCCGTCGCCCTGGCCCATCCCTCCGCTCCCGGCTTGTGCAGGCCGCCCGCACCGTGATCCGCGCGGGCGTGGTGCTGACAGCCGTGGCCGCCCCGGCCGCGCAGGCACAGTCCACGATCTTCCACCTCCCGGCCAACTACATGGGCCGCTTCGGCACGTCCGAGATCGCGTACACCACCGCCACGGGCTTCGGCGTGCGCTACATCCCGCTGCCCACGGACCCGGATGTCCGGCTGACGGTCGTGAAGCAGGCGAACTACTGGGAGATCAACATCGGCAGCCGCGTGGACGATACGACCCTGGCGGGCGGCGTGTACTTCGACGGCTACACGGCGCCCGAGGGCATTCCCCGCATGGAGTACACCCACAACCCGGCGCTAGGCGTGCAGTACAGCGCGCTGATCCAGGGAGACGGCCTGCACTCGCACCTGTCCGGCGGCTACGCCTTCAAGACGCTGGGGGATCAGGTGCGGGTGCTCGCGGTGGCCGGCGTGGCCACGCAGGCAAACACCATGGCTCCGTACGCCCAGGCCGAGGTGGCCGGCGGCGTCGGCAAGACCTTCGGCGTGGTGAACACCTACGCGGGGGCCACGCTGCGCACGTCGGTCTTCCCGGCGCAGGGACAG
Organism: Deinococcus metalli; assembly: GCF_014201805.1. NCBI lineage: Bacteria > Thermotogati > Deinococcota > Deinococci > Deinococcales > Deinococcaceae > Deinococcus > Deinococcus metalli. Next base: position 220,852 of record NZ_JACHFK010000005.1, read on the forward strand.
GTGCTGGGGAATGTGGATGTCTATCTGGCCGCGTCGTCGAGCCCGCTGCCGGGGCTGTCACTGGCCGCGTCGCACTTCGAGCGCTACGTGGTCGGTTCGGTGCCCCTGCCGGATTTCGGCATGTCACGCTATGAGGAGAGCAACCTCACGGCCCTGTACCGGCTGCCCGCGACCGGGAATCTGCTGTCGCTGGGCGCGGTTCGGGCGCGCGCGAGCCGCAACTGGACGGCCGGGTACACCTACGTGTGGGCCGACGTGCTGCTCGACGTGCGCGGGCTGCCCAGCCTGCTGGGGCCAGGGGTCGGCTACCAGTTCGGGCCGAACGGCGCGGACAGCCGCTGGCTGTTCACCCTGGTCACGCTGGGCCGCTGACCGGAAAGGCACACCTGCGACGGAGCTATCCCTGCCCTGATGACCGTCGGTGCGGCCGGCATGCGTGGCCGGTCGGGCGCGGCGGCGGCCGGGAATCGTGGTAAAACTGAGGCGTACCTCAGTCTGTCCGTCGCCGCTCGTCATCTGGCCCCCTCTCTTTTTTTCCAGCCTCTCGTGCTCTTTTTCACGAGTGATGCCGGGAGCAGGAGTGTGGGGGCGGAAAGGGGAAAGAACATCGAACAGTACGCGAACTTCGTGATCATGCTGCTGATCGGCATCGGCATCGGCGTGCTCGCCGTGGTCGTCAGCGCCATCCTCGGCCCCAAGAAGGCCAGCCGCACCAAGCTGATGGCCTACGAGAGCGGCAACGATCCCGAGCACGGCGGCGTGGGCACCGGCCAGCGCTTCCCGGTGCACTTCTACCTCGTCGCCATGCTCTTCATCGTCTTCGACATCGAGACCGCCTTCTTCTATCCTCTGGCTGTCGCCTACCAGAAACTCGTGCCCTTCGCCTTTTTTGAGGCGCTGACCTTCGTGCTGCTGCTGCTCGTGGGCTACGTATATGTTCTGAAGAAGAAGGTGCTGGAATGGGCCTGAGAGCGGGTACGCTTCCGTTGGCTGGTCAAGAGAGGGGAGGGGCCGCCCCTGACCCTGCGGCCACTGAACACGGAACGGGCCAGAGTATTGCGGTGGTTTTGAACCCGTGGCGTCACGCACCGGAGGTGCGCCCATGCCCCTGAAGGAACTGTTCGAGAAGGACTGGCAGGAACTGGAATCCGAGGGCGTGCTGTTCTCCAGCCTGGAGAAGCTGGTCGCGTGGGGCCGCAGCAATTCCCTGTGGCCGGCGACCTTCGGGCTGGCGTGCTGCGCCATCGAGATGATGAGTTCCACCAACGGCCGCAACGACCTGGCGCGCTTCGGCTCCGAGGTGTTCCGGGCCAGTCCGCGGCAGGCGGACGTGATGATCGTGGCCGGACGCCTGAGCAAGAAGATGGCCCCCGTGATGCGCCGCGTGTACGACCAGATGCCCGATCCCAAGTGGGTGATCAGCATGGGCGCGTGCGCCAGCAGTGGCGGCATGTTCAACAACTACGCGATCGTGCAGAACGTGGACTCCGTGGTGCCGGTGGACGTGTTCGTGCCCGGCTGCCCGCCCCGCCCCGAGGCCCTGATCTACGCCGTGATGCAGCTTCAGAAGAAGGTGCGCGGCGAGGCCTTCGACGAACTCGGCCACCAGCTCCCGATGGTGGATGCGTGGACGCGGTGACGGGGGACAGCAAACTCACCGGCCGCGAAGGCGTGGCGCAGTCGTCGCAGTCGGGGGCGCCGCGGCCCGCGCCCGCCGTTCCCGCCGCGCCGAAGGCTGATCCGCGCGACCTGGTGCCGCTGCTGCGCGAACTGAACCTCACCGAGGACGACGCGGCCGAACCGACCGTGCTGGTCACGCCGGATGAGCTGCTGGGCGTGGCGCAGGCCCTCAGGGCGCGCGGGTTCATGCTGATGGACTGCGTCGGCATCGACTACCTGACCTATCCCGACGCCCGGCCGGAGCGCTTCGCGGTGCTGCACAACGTCTACCACCCGCGCGACCACCGCCGGCTGTTCCTGCGGGTGTGGCTGCACGAGGGCCAGAGCGTGCCCAGCCTGTATCCGGTGTGGAAGGCCGCGAACTACCTGGAGCGCGAGGTCTACGACCTGATGGGCGTGGAGTTCACCGGCCACCCGGACCTGCGCAAGGTGCTCACCCCGGACGACCTGGAAGGCCACCCGCTGCGCAAAGACTTCCCGCTGGGCGAGTCGCCCACCCTGTTCCGCGACGGGCGCTTTCTCGACCCCGCCGCGTTCCGCGCGGGCCTGACCGGACAGAGCAGCGGCCTGACCGGCTACCGCGGCAGCCTGCGCCGCGGCGGCACGCGCGACATCGAACCGCCCGTGATGCCGGAAGGAGGGCCGAAATGAGGACCCGCCGCGCTCGTCTGACAGTCCGCTGGACTGACCGAAGGGAGACCACCCCATGACCATCACCGATAAGCCCACCCACGGCGAGGGCACCCAGTCGGGCACGCTGCCGCCCGAGCAGATGACGCCGGACCACCAGGAGAGCACGGCCGCCGAGCGGCTCTCCGGGCAGGGCGGCGCGATGATGCACACCGAGATCATGTCCCTGAACGTGGGGCCGCAGCACCCCAGCACTCACGGGGTGCTGCGGCTGGTCGTGGACATGGACGGCGAGTACGTGGTGAAGGTCACGCCGCACATGGGCTACCTGCACAGCGGCTTCGAGAAGACTTTCGAGCACCGCACGTACCAGCAGGGCGTGACCTACGCGCCCCGCACGGACTACCTGCACTCCTTCAGCCACGAACTCGCGTACGTGCTCAGCGTCGAGAAGCTGCTGCAGGCGCAGGTGCCGGAGCGGGCGAACGTGGTCCGCGTGATCCTGCACGAACTCGGGCGCATGCACTCGCACCTCGTGTTCGTGGGCACCGGCCTGCTCGACCTCGGCGCGCTGACGCCCTTCTTCTACGCCTTCCGCGAGAAAGAAGCGCTGGTCGATCTGTTCGAGGCGGTGTGCGGCTACCGCATGAACCAGGGATATTTCCGCGTCGGCGGCCTTTCCCGCGACATCCCCGACGACTGGGCGCCCCGCGTGGCGAAATTCCTCGACCAGATGGAACAGGGCGTGGCCGAGTACACGACCCTCTTCGCGCAGAACCCCATCTTCCTTGACCGCGCGCGGGGCGTTGGCGTGATCCCGCCCGAGGTGGCCATCGACCTGGGCCTGACCGGGCCGAACCTGCGCGCGTCGGGCGTGCCGCTCGACCACCGCAAGGCCAACCCGTACTGCGGCCTGGAGGAGTACGACTTCAACGTCGTCACCGGCCAGACCGGCGATAGCCTCGACCGCTTCAACATGCGGCTGCTGGAGTTCGGCGAGAGCATCAAGATCGTCCGGCAGGCACTGAAGAAACTGAAGCCCGGCCCGGTCAAGGACCCCAACCGCAAGATCAGCCTGCCGCCCCGGCAGGAGCTGGAAACCAGCATGGAAGCGGTCATCCACCACTTCAAGCTGGTCACCGAGGGCTTCCACCCGCCGCACGGCGAGGCGTACGTGCCCATCGAGAGCGCGCGCGGCGAGGTCGGGTACTACGTCGTGTCCGACGGCGGCTCCATGCCCTACCGCGTGAAGATCCGCTCGCCCAGCTTCGTGAACCTCCAGGCGCTGGAATATGCCTGCGTGGGCGCGCAGTTCGCCGACCTCATCACCATTCTCGCCACCATCGACCCCGTGCTCGGGGACGTGGATCGGTGATGACCTTGAGTTTGCCCGCCACGCACCGTCATCTGCCACTCCCCGACGTGCCGGAAGCGTTGGCCCCTCTTCGGGAACAGATTTTGAAGAGTGTGCGTCCAGCCTGGTTATTACGCGCTGCGAATGCCGACCATATGAACGAGGGGGACAGTGTCGTGGGTGGCGATTCGCCGTCCCGCGCTGAGGGAGAGGAGTGGCCGACCTGCGTTCACTGTCAACGCGAGATGGGCTTTGTCATGCAGATTCACCTGACGGAAGAACTCGTCAGCGTTCTCATGGGTGTGAAATCGGGCCTGTTCCAGTTCTGGAATTGCTGGTACTGCCTTCCTGGCGGGGAAGCCTATGCAGATGCCCGTGACCTGCTCACCTTTGAGATGAGTGAGGGAAAATCCGTCCCATACGGCTCCTCCCGGCTTCTCGCACGGTGGACTGAGGGCGGGGGCAACAACACTGGCCCCAGATACCCGTCCGAGCAGAACCTACTCTTCTTGAAAAAGCTCCTTCCAGAGGCCGTGCTGAGCCTGCCCCATCCCTTCGACGAGCAGTTCACCACGCTTGAAGATGACGAGCGGGACGCCTACTGGGACGCCGCGCGGCCCTATCTGAACGAGGACACGCTCTGTCAGATCGGTGGCTACCCGGCCTGGATGCAGGACGGTCGCTGGCCGAGAAGACCCGCGACAGGGCGGCCCGCCGACTTCATTCTGGCTCTGGGTACAGGCGATACCGACGTGCTCTGGGGTGACACAGGCTTCTACTACTTCTTTGCTGAGCAGGGGAAATTGGCTGAACCGTTCGTGCTGGAGCAGACCCTATGAAGGGAGAAAACTTGACCTACTTCGCAGACAAACAACCCCTGGTGGCGGACATCTTCTCCCGCTACCCGGATTCGCCGCAGGGCCGCAGAAGCGCGCTGATGCCGCTGCTGCGCGAGGTGCAGGACGCCGAGGGCTTCGTGTCCGAACCGCGCATGGCGGAGATCGCCTCGCTGTGCGGCACGACCGCCACGGAAGTCCGCTCGGTGATGAGCTTCTACTCCACGTACCATACGGTGCCGACCGGGAGGTATCACCTCCAGGTGTGCTCCACGCTGATGTGCGCCCTGAAGGGCTCGGACGAGCTGTGGGACGAACTGGTGACGCAGCTGGACGTGCAGCCGGGCGAGGTCACGCCTGACGGCCGTTTTAGCGTGCAGAAGGTCGAATGCCTGGGCTCGTGCGGCACCGCCCCGATGATGCAGATCAACGACGACGGCTACTACGAGAATGTCGGCCCGGCGAAGTGCGCGCGGATTCTGGAGTCGCTCAGAAACGACCTCCAGCCGCTGCCGGACAACCCGGTGCCGGTCACGGTCACGGCCGATGGCCGGCAGACCCTGGCGAGCGGGGAAATCGTGGGTGCCAGCATCACGGGCCTGACGCAGCTGCCCGGAGGTGGCGCATGACCGTCGCGGAACCCGCTCCCAAGCCAATCACCAGCGCAAAAGATCCCCGGTTTGCCCCCACGCTGTACGCCTATGTGGGCCAGGATCAGAGCTGGACGCTGGACTTCTACCGCCGCAGTGGCGGGTACGAGGCCGTGAAGCGGGCGTTCGCCATGGGCGCGGACGCCGTGATCGACGAGGTGAAGAAGTCCGGCCTGCGCGGGCGCGGCGGCGCGGGCTTCGCCACCGGCCTGAAGTGGTCGTTCATGCCGCTCAAGGACGGCCGGCAGCACTACATCATCTGCAACGCGGACGAGTCCGAGCCGGGCAGCTTCAAGGACCGCTACCTGATGTCGGAAGACCCGCACCAGCTGATCGAGGGCATGCTGATCGCCGGGTTTGCCATGCGCGCTTCCGTCGGCTACATCTACATCCGCGGCGAGTACGTCCACGCCGCCGAGCGTGTGTGGGCCGCCGTGCACGAGGCGCGGGCGGCCGGGCTGCTCGGGAAGAACGTGCTGGGCAGCGGCTTCGACTTCGAGATCCAGGTGCACCGGGGCGCCGGCGCGTACATCTGCGGCGAGGAAACGGCCCTGATGAACTCGCTGGAGGGCCTGCGTGCCAACCCGCGCCTGAAGCCGCCCTTCCCGGCGGCGGCGGGCCTGTACGGTCTGCCCACGACCATCAACAACGTCGAGACCTTCTGCGCGGCCACGCAGATCCTGCGCTACGGGGCCGACTGGCACGCCGGCATGGGCACCGAGAAGTCGAGGGGCATGAAGCTCTTCCAGATCAGCGGCCCGGTCGCGCGGCCCGGCGTGTACGAACTGCCGCTGGGCACCACCTTCCGCGAACTGATCTACGACTGGGCGGGCGGCCCTCTGGAGGAGATGAAGGCCATCATCCCCGGCGGATCGAGCTGCCCCATGCTGCCTTTCACCGACAAGATCCTCGACACGCCCATGGACTACGAGTCGGTGGCGGCGGCGGGCAGCATGCTCGGCACCGGCGGCGTCACGCTGATCCCGAAGGCCGACTGCATCGTGAACGCCACGTGGAACCTCGTGCGCTTCTACGGGCACGAGAGCTGCGGCAAGTGCACGCCGTGCCGCGAGGGCATCTCCTCGTGGATGACCCGCATGTACGAGAAGCTGGTGCGCGGCCACGGTCAGCCCGGCGACGTGCAGCTGATTCTGGACATGTCCGAGAACATCGGGGGCCGGAGTTTCTGCGCCCTGGCCGACGCGTGCCTGGGGCCGGTGCTGAGCAGCATCGCCCTGTTCCGCGAGGAATACGACGCGCTTGAGCGCACGCAAAAACCGCTCTACCCGGCACGGAAGCGCTGGAGGGATGAATGAAAGTCGTTGTCGACGGCGTGGAACTCGACCTGCCCGCCGGAACGTCCGCCATTGACGCGGTGTTCCAGTCGGGCGGGGACGTGCCGTATTTCTGCGCCCACAAGTATTTGAGCCCGGTGGGCGCGTGCCGGATGTGCCTCGTGGAGTCCGGCTCGCCGCGCAAGAACCCCGACGGGACCTTCGTGATGGAGGGCGAGGGAGACGCGGCCACGCCGAAGATCTTCTGGTTCCCGAAACCCATGGCGTCGTGCACCATGCAGGCCACCGAGGGCATGCACATCCGCAGCGCGAAGACCTCGCCGGTGGTGGCCAAGGCGCAGGCGGGCATGATGGAGTTCACGCTCCTGAACCACCCGCTGGACTGCCCCACCTGCGACAAGGGCGGCGCGTGCGAGCTTCAGGACCGCGCCTTCGAATACGGCTACGGCGCGAGCCGCTTCGGCTTCGACCGCCGCCACGCCGACAAGCACTACCCCCTCTCGGAGTACGTGATCCTCGACCAGGAGCGCTGCATCCACTGCAAGCGCTGCGTGCGCTACTTCGAGGAGGTGCCGGGCCAGGAGGTGCTGGACTTCATCGAGCGCGGCGGGCACACCTTCATCGACACCGAGGAGGGCGGGCTGCCCACGGGTTTCCAGGGCAATATCACGGACATCTGCCCGGTGGGCGCGCTGCTGGACAACGTGGCGCGCTTCCGGGGACGCAACTGGGAGTACGACCACACGCCCACCACCTGCACGCTGTGCCCGGTGGGCTGCTCCATCACCGTGGACGCCCGCAACGGCCGCCTGGAGCGCATCGTGGCCGGCGAGAACCGCGACGTGAACGAGGCGTGGATCTGCGACGCGGGCCGCTTCGGGCACTCCTTCGCGTCCGCCGACCGCCTGACCGTGCCCCTGGTGCGCGGCGAGGACGGGCAGCTGCACGCCGCCACGTGGGACGACGCGATTAATGCGATCAACCGCGGCCTGGCCGGGCAGAACATGGACGACCTGGCCCTGTACATCGGGTCGGACAGCACGCTGGAGGAGGGGCTCGCCCTCGAATCGCTGGCCGAGCAGACCGGCACGAAGCATGTGGACCACTGGCCCCGCTACGAGGTGAGCCTCACCGCTCCCGCCGCGACCCTGACGGACGTGGCGACCGCCGATCTGGTGGTCGTGATCGGCGCGGACCTGGGCGAGGAAGCGCCGGTGCTGGAACTCCGGATTCTGGAGATGCTGCGCGGCGGCATCCTGCCGGCCGAGTTCGACCACGGCACCGCGATTGCCGACCTGCGCCTGATCGAGCGCCCCGTCCGCAAGCTCGAGAAGCTGATCGTGATCGGTCAGGAATCGCGCCTGTGGACACACGCGGGCACGCGCATCCCGGCGAACGGCATGAGCGGCGTGACCCGCCTGGCCACGCCCGACACCGACGACCTGCGCGCCGCCCTGAAAGCGCTTGAGGCCGCCGAGAAGCCCGTGATCGTCCTGGGCGCGGACGCCCTGAACGGCGCGTCCGGGTCGTTCGCGTCGGCCGTTGCCGGCCTCGCCGCCCGCACCGGGGCGAAGGTCATGGCGATTCCCGCCGGGCCGAACAGCCGCGGTCTGGCCGCGCTGAATCTCGTCCCGCGTGCTGGCGGACTGGGCTACGCACAGCTCGCGCAGGCGCCGGCGGCGTTCATCAGCCGGCTCGACCCGGGCGTCACCGCACGCGGCTTCACGGTCGTGCACGACACGCACCTGACCGCCACCGCGCAGCGCGCGGACGTGGTGCTGCCGGCCCTCACGAACTACGAGAAGCGCGGCACGACCGTGAACCTCGAGGGCCGCCTGCTGTCCCTGTCTCAGGCCGCCCTGAGCAGCGGCGAGGCCGCCGACCTGATCCGCACGCTGGGCGCGCTGGCCGAGGCGCTGGGCGTGCGGACGAAGGTGCGCGGCCTGAAGAGCGCCCAGGCGCTCGCCGCCGCGCGCTTTGGCCTGAAGCTCGACAGCGTGCCCGAACGCGGCGTGATCCACCCGCTGCCCAGCGCCCCGACCGCCCCGACCGCGCTGACGCACACGCCCCGGCTGTGGACGGAGCGCATGCAGGTGCGCCGGGACGACGTCGAACGCGCCGAACACATCAATTCGCTGGGTGGAATGACGCTGCCCATGCTGTCTATCCAGCCCGGGGGGGACGACTGATGCCCGATTGGCTCGCCGCCGCCCTGATCACGCTGCTCAAGGCCTTCCTGGTGGCCTTCGCGCTGCTCACCACCTTCGCGTACATGACGCTGGTCGAGCGCAAGCTGCTGGCGCGCATGCAGATCCGCTACGGCCCGAACCGCGTGGGTCCCATGGGCCTGCTCCAGCCCCTCGCGGACGCCATCAAGAGCATCTTCAAGGAGGACGTCAACGTCACCCTGGCCGACAAGCTGGTGTACACGCTCGCGCCCATCGTCGCCATCGGCATGGCGCTCTCCGCGTTTGGGGGGCTGCCGGCCGGGCCGGAGAACAGCCTGTTCGGGGAAGACCCGTGGGTGTACAACCTCAACGCCGGGATTCTGGCGCTGCTGGCGCTGACCAGCATGGGCGTGTACGGCATCTTCCTGGGCGGCTGGGCGTCGGGCAGCAAGTACCCCATTCTGGGCGGCCTGCGGTCGAGCGCGCAGATGATCTCCTACGAACTCGGCATGGGCATCAGCCTGCTGGGCCTGCTGATGCTGGTCGGCACGACGTCCTTCCAGGGCATCGTGCTGTGGCAGGCGCAGAACGGCTGGCTGATCCTGTTCCAGTCACTGGGCTTCGCGCTGTTCCTTCTGTCCGCGTTCGCGGAGACCAACCGCACGCCCTTCGACCTGCCGGAAGCCGAGCAGGAGATTGTCGCCGGGTACCTTACCGAGTACTCCGCGATCAAGTGGGCGCTTTTCCAGATGGCCGAGTACGTGAACATGATCACCGCGTCGGCCGTGATGAGCACACTGTTCTTCGGCGGGTGGAAGGGGCCGCAGTTCCTGAACGGGATCATCCCCGGCATCAGTGAGTGGCCGATCATCTGGCTGGTCGTGAAGATCGCGTTCTTCCTGTTCCTGTTCATCTGGGTGCGCGCCACGCTGCCCCGCCTGCGCTACGACCAGCTCATGCGCTTCGGCTGGAAGCTGGTGCTGCCCGTCGCGCTGGCGAACACCATGGTCACCGCCGCGTTCCTCGCGTACCGCGGCAGCGGCGGCCTGTGGTTCCTGGCGGTGCTCAGCCTCGCCGGTCTGGTCGCGCTGCTGGTGCTCAGCGACCGCGTGCGTTCCCTGTGGAACACGCCCACCATCCGCCGCGAGGACGAGGCTGTGCTGCCCCGCACGCGCCCTGCGGGAGGGGACTGATGCGCGCCCCATCACACATGAAAGGAGCCGGATATGGGCGTTCTTGAGATTGCCAAGGGCATGGGTCTGACGCTGGGAAAACTCTTCCAGAAGCCCGTGACCGTCAGTTACCCCGAGCAGCGGGCCACGTTGCAGCCGCGCTTCCGCGGGCGGCACATCCTCACGCGTCATCCCGGCCAGCGCCCCGGAGAATTGGGGCTGGAGAAGTGCATCGGGTGCAGCCTGTGCGCTGCGGCGTGCCCGGCGTACGCCATCTACGTGGAGGCCGCCGAGAACGACCCGGCGAACCCCACGAGTCCCGGCGAGCGCTACGCGAAGGTGTACGAGATCAACATGCTGCGCTGCATCTTCTGCGGCATGTGCGAGGAAGCGTGCCCGACCGGCGCGGTCGTGCTGGGCAACGAGTTCGAGATGGCGGACTACCGCTACGGCGACTTCGTGTACGGCAAGGAGGACATGCTGGTTGGCGTGACCGGCAGCCTGCCGCAGCGGCGCGAGGCCGCCCGCAAGGGCAAACCCGTGCGGCTGGGTTTCCAGGTGGAACACGGCGTGCGCGCCGAGCTGGAGGGGGTGACGTACCCGACATGAGCAGGACGCAGAGGAACGGAGAGAGTGGCGTGAGGGGTACAGACGCCGCCGGGCTGGGAAGTGGAGGCCACCCATGATGATCGCGTTCATTCTTCTGGGCGCGCTCGCCATCGCGGGGGGCGTGGTCGCCATCGCGGCCAGGAACGCGGTGCACGCTGCGCTGGGGCTGGTGGGCACGCTGCTGAGCGTGGCGGGGCTGTTCGCCACCATGAGCGCGTCCTTCCTGGCGGCCACGCAGGTGATCGTGTACGCCGGGGCGATCATGGTGCTGTTCCTGTTCGTGATCATGCTGCTCAACGCGAACGCGCCGGTCAGCACGGCCGATCCCATTCCGTACGTGCGGGAACTCGCGGGCATCGGGGGCACGGTGCTGGCCGGGGCCTTCGTGGTGCTGGCGTACACCTTCAAGGACCCGCAGCCGCTCGCGCGGGGTGTGGCGGGCGTGCGCGACGGCACGGCGAACGTGATGGGCGAGACGCTGCTGACGCGTTTCCTGCTGCCCTTCGAGGCGGTGAGCATCCTGCTGCTGGTCGCCATCGTGGGCGCGGTCGCGCTGGTGCAGCGTCCGGCGGCCCAGCCCGACGGCGTGGACGACCGCGAGGAGGTGCTGGCGCCCTCCGCGCCGGCGTCCGTGTCGCACCTGCCCGAGCGGGAGGTGAGGGCGTAATGGTGCCGACCGCGTCCTACGTGGCCCTGTCGGGCATCCTGTTCGCGCTGGGCATGATCGGCGTGCTGACCCGCCGCACCGCGATCATGGTCTTTCTGTCGGTGGAACTCATGCTGAACGCCGCGAACCTGGCCCTGGTGGCCTTCGCGCGGGCCTGGGGCGACCCGACCGGGCAGACCGCCGTCTTCATCGTGATGACCCTGGCCGCCGCCGAGGTGGCGATCGGCCTGGCGATCATCGTCGCCATCTTCCGCAAGCGCGAGACCACCAATGTGGACGCCCTCGCGGGCATGAAAGGCTGAGTGCTCGGCGTGCCCCTGTATCTGCTTCCCCTGCTGCCCCTGCTGGGTTTCGCCCTGCTGATCTGCGTTCCCCGCCTCTTTCCCGGCCGTGTGGGCGGCTGGCTCGGCTCGGGGATGGTGCTCGCCAGCTTCCTGATCGCCGTCAGCCGCTACTTCGGCCTGACCGACACCTCGCAGACCGAGACGCTGTGGACCTGGCTGCCGAACATGGCCCTGGGCGAGAACGGCGTGACCGTCAACCTGTCCGTGGGCTTCACGTGGGACCAGCTCTCCGCGCTGATGACCCTGATCATCACCGGCGTTGGCTTCCTGATCCACGTGTATTCGGTGTCGTACATGGGTCACGACGCCAAGTTCACGCGCTTTTTTGCCTTCCTGAACTTCTTCGTGGCGATGATGCTGATTCTGGTCCTCGCCGACTCGTACCCGCTGATGTTTGTCGGGTGGGAGGGGGTGGGCACGGCGTCGTTCCTGCTGATCGGCTTCTGGTTCGCGGGGCGTGGTAATCCCGCCGACGCGGCCAGCTTCCCCGCCCGCAACGCCGAGGGCACGAGCAACTCCAACGCCGCGCGCAAGGCCTTCATCATGAACCGCATCGGCGACCTGGGCTTCATGCTGGGCATGTTCCTGCTGTTCAAGACCTTCGGCACCCTGAGCATTCCGCAGCTCGCCGAGCGGGTCGAATCGGTGCAGTTCGACACCTCGACCCTGGAACTCGCGTGCCTGTTCCTGCTGGTCGGCGCGGTCGGCAAGTCCGGTCAGCTGCCGCTGACGACGTGGCTGCCGGACGCTATGGCCGGCCCCACGCCGGTCTCGGCGCTGATCCACGCGGCGACCATGGTCACGGCCGGCGTGTACCTCGTGGCGCGCAGCCACTTCCTGTACGACCTGGCGCCCACGGCCAGCACCTGGGTCGCGTGGGTGGGCGGCCTGACCGCGCTGTACGGCGCGCTCTCGGCCCTGAACCAGTACGACATCAAGAAGATCCTGGCGTACTCCACCGTGTCGCAGCTGGGGTACATGTTCATGGCGGTCGGCCTGCACGCGTACACGGCCGGGGTGTTCCACCTGCTCACGCACGCCTTCTTCAAGGCGCTGCTGTTCCTCGCGGCCGGCGCCGTGATCCACGCCGTGCACGAGGAACAGGACGTGCGGCAGATGGGCGGCCTGCGCAGGTTCATGCCCTTCACGCACGTGGTGTCGCTGATGGGCGTGCTGGCGATCTGCGGCATTCCGATCTGGAGCGGCTTCTTCTCCAAGGACGCGATCCTGGCCGCCGCCTTCGAGAGTAGTCCGTGGCTGTACGTGATCGGCCTGGGCGTGGCGCTGCTGACCGCGTTCTACATGGGCCGCTGGTACTTCCTGGTATGGCAGGGCAAGTACCGAGGCCACGCCCACCCGCACGAGGCTGATCCGGTCATGACCGCGCCGCTGGGCGTGCTGGCCGCGCTCGCCACGCTGGGCGGCTTCCTGAACGTGCCGTCGTTCCTCGGCGGCGGGCACGCCTTCGACACGTACCTCGGCCGGGTCGTGCCGCTCGAGGGCCACGAGATCGCCGCCTCGACCGAGGTGCTGCTGACCGTGCTGGCCGTCGCGGCCGGGGTGATCGGCCTGCTGTGGGCCTTCGCGGAGTACCGCCGCGGCAGCCTCACCGATGGCCCGCTGGGCGCCGCGAGCACCAACGCCCTGTACCTCGACACCGTGTACGACAACCTCGTGAGTGCGCCCAGCCGCACCCTGGCCGGCGCGCTGGACACCGCCGACCGCGGCACCGACGGGCTGATCAACGGCATTGCAGGCAACGCGGCCGCGCCGGGCGGGCTGTTCACCATGTGGCAGAGCGGCTTCGTGCGCGCCTACGCGGTCAGCATGCTGCTCGGCACGGCGGCCATCATCGGCTACTGGGCGCTGAAGGCGATTGGAGGTGGCCTGTGAGCCGCGACTTTATACGGCTGCTGCCCACCTTCATGATCTTCCTGCCCATGCTCGGCAGCTTGCTGCTGCTGGTCACGCCGAAGCGCTGGCGCGACGAGATGGCGGGCCTGCTCTCGGCCCTCACGCTGGGCATCGGCTTCGTGCTGTGGCGCGCGGGCGGCTCGGACCTGCTCAGTGTGCAGTGGGTGCCGGCACTGGGCATCACGTACTCCACGGAGCTGTCCGGCGTGAGCCTCGCGCTGGCGATGGTCGTGGCCTTCATGAGCTTCATCGCGGTGCTGTACGCCGCGCGGCGCATTCCCAACCCCGGCACCATGCTGGCCCTAATCCTGGCGATGGAGACGGGACTCATCGGCATCTTCGCCGCGCGCGATTTGGTGCTGTTCTACGTGTTCTTCGAGGACGCCCTGCTGCCGTCTCTACTGATGCTGGCCATCTACGGCAAGCAGCACCGCATGCGCGCCCTGGTGAAGTTTGCGGCCTACACGCTGTTCGGCTCGCTGCTGATGCTGGTGTCGATCATCGGAATCAAGTACCTGGGCGGCAGCCCCACCTTCGCGCTGGCCGACCTGCGCGCGCACGTGCTGCCCGCCGGAAGCACGCAGACGTGGCTGTACGTGGCCTTCCTGACCGCCATGGCCGTGAAGCTGCCGCTGTGGCCGCTGCACGCGTGGCTGCCGGACTTCCACGAGCAGAACCACGACAGCGGCATTCCCGACGTCATGGGCACGCTGTACAAGGTCGGCGGCTACGGCGTGTTCACCTTCGGCATCACGCTGTTCCCGGACGCCAGTATGGAACTGCGCCCCATCCTGATGGGCCTCGCAGCGTTCACGGCGCTGTACGCTGCGTGGATCGCGTTCCATCAGGCCGACTGGAAACGCCTGCTGGCCTACGCCGGCCTGTCGCACATGGGCTTCGTCGCGCTGGGCGTGTTCTCGCTGAACGAGACGGCCGTGATCGGCGCAATGTACCTGCTCGCGTTCCAGAACCTCTACACCGGGGCGCTGTTCCTCGGGGTGGGCATGCTTCAGGAACGCACCGGCAGCATCGCGGTCCGGGTCGGCGGCGTCATGACGCAGGCGGGCGCGCTGGGCGGCCTGACCCTGGCGCTTTGGCTGGCCAGCATCGCCGTGCCGGGGCTGGCGGGCTTCATCGGGGAATTCTCGATCCTGCTGGGCGCGTATCAGGTCTACCCGTGGCTCGCCTTCCTCGCCGGGATCACCACCATCGCCGCCGCCGCGTACGCGCTGACCGCCTTCCAGCACACCTTCTGGCAGGCCCGGCCGCCCGGCGGGATTCCCGTGGCGGACCTCGTGCATACGGAGTGGCTGATTCTGAGCCTGCCGCTGGCCGTGGCGATCTTCTTCGGCGTGTACTCCGCGCCCGCCCTGAACCTGATGCAACCTGCGGTGAAAGCGGTGCTCACCGCCCTCGGGGGGAACTGACCATGCTGACGACCCCCACCGGAACCGACCTCTACGCCCTGGGCGCGCTGTTTCCTATCTTCGCGGTGCTGTTCGGCGCGCTCCTGAGCACCCTGCTGGGTTTCTGGGTCAGCCGCCGCGTGCTGACGTACCTGAACATCGGCATGCTCGTGCTGTCCGGGGCGTCCATGATCGCGCTGTGGAACCAGGGCCGCGCGGCCTTCACGCAGACCCGCGTGCTGGACGGCCAGTCGCTCACGACCGCCTCGCTGCATGCCGACAACCCGGCCCTGTTGCTGGGGCTGGTGATCGTGGTCGGCAGCCTGATGACCCTGCTGGTGTCGCTCGACACCGCGTGGCGCGCCCGCATCTCCTTCCCGGAGTTCGACGCCATGCTGATGTACGCGGTCACCGGCGCCCTGCTGATGGCCTTCTCCGGCGACCTGATCGTGCTGCTGATCGGCCTGGAGATCATGAGCCTGTCGGGCTACGTGCTCTCGACCTTGCAGGACTCGCGCCGCGCCGAGGAGTCCGGCCTGAAGTACTTCCTGCTGGGCGCAGTCGGCAGCGCCATCCTGATCTACGGCATCGCCTTCGTATACGGCGCGACCGGCACTCTGAACTACGCCGAGATCGCCCTGCGGGTCGGCTCGGTGTCGGGCCTGTTGCCGCAGAACACCGGCATCCTGGTCGGCGGGGCGCTGCTGGTGCTCGCGGGCTTCGCGTTCAAGATCGCGCTGGTGCCGTTCCACCAGTGGACGCCGGACGTGTACTCGGGCGCGCCCACCTCGGTCAGCCTGTTCCTGAGCACCGTCGTGAAGGTCGCGGCCTTTGCGGGCATGCTGCGCGTGTTCTCCGGTGCCCTGGCCGACGCGCCCGGCTGGGCCAGCGTGCTCCAGATCCTCACGGCCGCCACACTGATCATCGGGAACACCGCCGCGCTCCTCCAGCGCAACTTCAAGCGCATGCTGGCGTACTCGGCGGTCGCGCACACCGGCTTCCTGGCGATGGCCCTGCTGGGTACGCCCGCCACCGGCGGCGCCGCCCTGACGTATTACCTGCTGGTCTACACCCTGATGACGGCCGCCGCCCTGGCGATCGTGGCTGCGCTGCAGCGCACCGAGGCCGGGATGGAGATCACGGACATGCGCGGCCTGTACTACCGGCATCCCGGCTACGCGGTCGCGCTGGCGATCTGCCTCGCGTCGCTGGCGGGCCTGCCACCCTTCGCGGGCTTCTTCGGAAAGTACCTCGCGTTCCAGGCGGCCTTCCAGAACGGCTACGTGTGGCTCAGCGTGCTCGCGGCCCTCACCAGCGTCGCCGCGTTGATCTACTACCTGCGCCCCGGCATGCTGATGTTCATGCCGGACCGCACGCCCACGCGCGAGTACGCGCACGGCCAGCGGCCTCCCACCACCCTGACCGTCGCGATCGGCGTGGCCGGCGTGACCGTGCTGGGCCTGCTGCCCAACCTGTGGTACGGCTGGGTCAGCAACCCGGCGATCTGGCAACTCCTCGCGGGGCGCTAGGGAGCTGAGGGCACAAAACAGGAGAGGCAGAAGCGTGGGCTTCTGCCTCTCTTCTCTTCGGGCCCCTGCCTCTTACTTCCGGTCTTCTAGCGATTCGCGCAGCCACGCCTGGAATTCCGGCAGGGCGCGGTCGAACTGCAACGCAATGATTTCCGGCACCTCATACGGGTGCAGGGACTTGATGCGCGCCTCGAGTTCCGGGTATTTCTCGCCGCTGGTCTTGATCAGCAGCATCGTCTCGGGGTCCTCGGCGATTTCGCCCTGCCAGCGGTACACGCTCTGCACGCCGCCGACCACGTTGACGCAGCCGGCCAGGCGTTCCTGCACCAGGGTGCGCGCCACGTCGTGCGCCCGTTCGGGGGGGAGGGTGACCATCACGACCAGGGACATGGGGGCAGCATACCCCCGGTCCGGGCGGGATTGTCGGTGCGGCGCGCCCGGAACTCACGAAGCGCTTAGGCTTCGCGGGGCGCGGGCGGGGGAATGTTACGCTGCCGTCATGCGGACTGTCGTCCTGATCGTCGTGCTGGTGCTGCTGGCGCTGTTTGCGCTGCTGAACACCAACGCGCTGATGTTTCCCCACACCATCAGCCTGGGCTTCGTGACCTACACCGGCGTGCCGATGGGCCTGGTGCTGCTGATCCTGGGAACGCTGCTGGCCCTGATCTTCTACTTCTGGGCGGGGCTGTCGGGCCTGCGCGCGCAGGCGGACTCGGCGCGGCTGCTGCGCGACATCGAGCAGCTCCGGGTCACCCTGGACAGCAAGGAGGGCAGCCGCTTCGCTCAGCTCCAGACGCACATTGACGAGCGGCTCAACGCCCTGCCGGCCGCGTCGGGCAGCAGCGAACTGAGCACCGTGAACGCCCGGATCGACGCGCTGCAACGCGACGTGAACCTGCAACTCGCGCAGCTCGACGATTACCTCAAGGGCAAGCTCGGCTGAATATGGGCGGCCGCCCGCTGGACGCAGTGCAGCCCGCAGCGCCGGGGCCGCATAGAATGCACCGGTAGAGTTCAACCGGGAGGAATGTCATGGCCCTAGATCGTTTTTTCCGCCGTCGCCGTCCGCAGCAGAAGGGAGAGGGCGCGGACATGCCGGACCTGTGGACCCAGTGTCCCCACTGCAAGGAAGGGCTGTACAACCGTGACCTCGAGGCGAACGCCTTCGTGTGCCCCAAGTGCGGCCATCACCTGCGCCTGGACGCCGGCAAGCGTGTGGACGTCCTGCTCGACGAGGGCAGCTGGACGCAGCTGTCCGGGCGCGTGCGGCCCGTCGACCGGCTGGACTTCAAGGACACCGAGGCGTACACGGCGCGCCTGGAGCGCGCGCAGCGCAAGGCCGGCCGCCCCGACGCGATCCTGACCGGCCACGGCACGCTGGACGGCCTGCCGGTCACGCTGGCCGTGATGGACTTCGCGTTCTCCGGCGGGAGCATGGGCAGCGTGGTGGGCGAGGAGATCGCCCGCGCCGCCGAGTACGCCGCGCAGCACGGCACGCCGCTGATCATCGTGACGGCCAGCGGCGGCGCGCGCATGCAGGAAAGCGCGCTGTCGCTGATGCAGATGGCCAAGACGACCGTCGCGCTGGACGCCCTGAGTGCCCGCGGCCTGCCATATGTGAGCGTCCTGACCGATCCCACGACGGGCGGCGTGACCGCCAGCTTCGCCACCATCGCGGACGTGATCGTGGCCGAGCCCGGCGCGCTGATCGGCTTCGCGGGCCCGCGCGTGATCCAGCAGACCATCCGCCAGAACCTCCCCGAGGGCTTCCAGCGCGCCGAGTTCCTGCTGGACCGCGGCATGGTGGACGCCGTGGTGGACCGCCGCGAGCACCGCACCTACCTGGGGTCGCTGCTGGGCCTGCTGATGCACCGCGAGGCGAGCGCGTGACCGCCCCCGACGCCCTGCAGGAACTCGAGGCGCGCGTGCGTGATCTGGAGGGCACCGCGCAGAAGACCGGCCAGAACCTTGACGCTGCCCTGACCCCGCTGCGCGCCGAGGTGCAGCGCCTGCGCGAATCGCGTCCGCCGCCCACCCGCTGGGAGCGCGTGCAACTTGCCCGCGCCGCCGGCCGGCCCACCGCCCTGGACTACGTGGAGCGGCTGTGCACCGAGTTCCACGAACTGCATGGCGACCGCCGCTTCGGGGACGATCCGGCGCTGATCGGCGGCCCGGCGCGCTGGCAGGGCATTCCGGTCATGCTGCTGCTCCAGGAGAAGGGACGGCAGACCAAGAGCAAGATCCGCCGCCGCTTCGGCAGCGCCAACCCGGAGGGCTTCCGCAAGGCGGTGCGCCTGATGGACCTGGCCGAGAAGTTCGGCCTGCCGGTGGTCGCACTGGTCGATACCCAGGGCGCGTATCCGGGCCTGGAGGCCGAGGAGCGCGGGCAGGGCTGGGCGATTGCCGAGAGCATCCGCCGCATGCTGTCGCTGCGGGTTCCGGCGGTGTGCGTGGTCATTGGCGAGGGCGGCAGCGGGGGCGCACTGGCCGTCGCGGTGGGCAACCGCGTGCTGATCCAGGAGAACGCGTGGTACTCGGTGATCTCGCCGGAGGGCGCCGCGAGCATCATCTGGAAGGACGCCGCGCAGGCCCCGCTGGCCGCCGAGGCCTTGAAGCTCACCGCGCCGGACCTGCTCGGGCTCGGCATCGTGGAGGAGATCATCCCGGAACCGGTCGGCGGCGCCCACCAGGACGCCGACGCGGCCGCCGTGCCCGTCGGTGAGGCCGTGACCCGACACCTGCGTGAGCTGATGGCCCAGAGCCCGGACGAACTCCTGCGGCAGCGCGGCGAGCGTTTCCGGCGCCTGGGGGCGTTCGCGGAGGGCTGACACCCGGTTCCGCTGGGATGACCGCTGGCCAGGTACAGTCTGACTTTCATGGTCATCTGCCGTCGGAGCGCCCTGACGGCAGATGTTGCCTGCGGGCCTGATCCAGCGCCAGAGCACTGTCGAACCGCCGTTTCCGCCGTCTTGAGCGGCCCTCGATCTGAGGTGGTGTTCTCAAGACCGGAAGGGCCAGCGAAGGACTTCTGACTTCAGGACGGCGACGGTCCTTGGTGATCCCGTTCGCACCCACGCTGAGTACCGTGAGCAAGGCATGAGGTCTTCACAACTGGGAACGCTGGACGTTACATGAATTTCTTAGCCTGGGGCGTCAGTTTTCTGGCGCCGAGGGATAAATACCACATGAAATTCAATGGTTACTTCACGCTGCTTTAACGATGGCCTTAATAACTTAACCGGCGCTTAACGTGGCTTTTTCTACGCTTCTTCCACCACCGGAGCAGAGGGTTCCGGGGACCGAAGCTCTCTTCGAACGGGGGAAGGATATGAAGCACATGATGTTGGCCGGTTCACTGCTCATCGGCGCTCTGGGCGTGGCGGGCGCCGAAGACTTCAGATGGACGCCGCCGCCCTGCGACCCGACTGTGAATGGCTGCTCGACGGGCAACGGCGTGGTTGACATTCAGAAGAAGGACCAGGTCTTCAAGGGCGACCTGTCCTCCACCCTGACCGAGGCCATCACCGTCTCCATCCCGGCTGTGGTCGCCATGCACCTGCACGAGAAGTCGTGGACCGTCGATCTGTTCAACCTGACCAACTGCGACTGTTACCGCGCTGGCGAGCACAACAAGGTCACGGGCAGGGACGATGTGGTTGACCTCGAGGCGATCATGAACCGCTCCGGCAGCTACTGGAAGGGCGACAATCTGGCGATTGCCGGCAACCCCTACTCCTTCACGGGGACCGTGAATCTGGCGGGGTTGACGGGTGCGGAAGCGCAGCTCAAGAACAAGGTCACCAGCTACCCGGGCATCGTCTACGACAATGTCAAGGGCACCGTGGACTGGAAAGGCCCGATCGTGTGCTTCAACCGCAAGATCGTCGAGAAGTTCAGCAACTCCACGAACTGGAAGGTGAACATCTCCGTCAGCGGTGTGACGCCCGGTTTCCCCAAACTCGTGCTGGGTGACATGCTGCCCGGCACCATGACGAAGGAGACGGACGCTCCCAACGGCGCCAAGTTCGTCAAGACGCTGTACAACAACGGCGCGTCCGCCAGCCTGGAGTTCACCAACACGCAGGCCGGCTTCGACAAGAAGACCACCGGTGGCTGGCTGGACGACTACATCCTCGAGGCGCTCGTCTTCGACGGCAGCGAGACGGCCGGCAACAAGACCGCCGCTGTGAACTTCAAGCTCACCGGCACGTTCTGACACCCCGGCGGCTGGTGGCTGGGGCCGTGGTGCCCCGCTGCCAGCCGCCCCTTCGCGATTTCGCGGCTCCCCCCCTTTTGGCCGCACCACAACACCAGAGTCCCTATTTTCCCCCCATGTGCCCGCACCACTGCCCGGCCGGAGGAACCATCCATGAAGCGACTGCCCCGAGTGCTGTTTTCCCTGACGACGTTCTCGGCGCTGCTGAGTGGACCGGCTCTGGCAGCCACCGGCGTCAGTCTGGACGTGTCGCGGGTGGAACTCAGCGTGCAGCCTGGCCAGTCCCTCAACCACACGGTCACCGTGCAGAACCCGGGCAAGCAGGGCGAGGCCGCGATGACGGTCAGCTCGTACACGAGCGACTTCGTGCTGCCGACCAGCGGTGAAGCGCAGTACGTGTCAGGCGGCAGCCTCAAGAACTCGCTGGGCCGCTGGCTCCAGGTGACCCCCACGACGTTCAGGCTCGGCGCCGGTGAAAAACAGCAGGTGCGCTACACCATCAACGTGCCCGCCGGCACCACGCCCGGTCTGTACTGGGGCGTGCTCTTCTTCAAGAGCGACTCACCGGACGCCGCGAGCGTGGCAGGCAGCCAGAGCAGCGTCACCATGAATTACAACGTGGACGTCGGTCAGATCATCTACGTGCAGGTCGGTCAGCCCCACTTCGATGCCAAGCTCACGGCGGTGCAGAGCACGTACAGCGCCGGCGGTCTGAACGTCAGCGCGACCGTGAAGAATGCTGGCACCACCCTGATCCGGGCGGCCGGGCGGGCTGTGGTCGTGGACGCCAGCGGGAAGACCATGGCGACCGTCGATCTGGGCGAGAGCGTGGCGCTGCCCGGCTATACCCGGTCGTTTACGGGCAGCGCGGCGCAATCGCTTCCGGCCGGGCAGTACCAGGTGCTGATCGTGCTGAAGTACGGCCAGGGCAAACTGTTCACCGGGCAAACCGCGCTGGTCGTGAAGCCGTGAAGGCGCGGGCGCTGCTCCTGGCCGCGCTGCTGGGTGTGGCGGGCGCGCAGACGTCGGTGGCCCCGCTGCCGGGCCTGGCGGCGCCCACTCCGGTCGTGCCGAACACGGCCCTGTTGCTCGATGGGCAGAAGCTCACCATCGACGTGAAGTTCAATCCCGGGGCGGAGGGCACGGCGTATCCGCCGCTGGTGCCCTTTTCCAAAAGTGCGCCTGCCTACTACCCGATGCTGGGGACGGATCAGGCCTTTCATCTCAGCGTGCAGTCCACGCTGGCTGGAGCGGCGCTGGTGCTGCGCACGCAGCCGATCACTGCACCTGGACAGCAGGCCCTGCCGATCGACCGGATCGAGTACAGCGTGAACGGCGCGCCCTTCGTGCCCAGCACGTCCATTCAGGTGATCGCGCTGTTGCCCGTGTCGGGCCAGGCCACCTACGACATCGCGTTGCGGCTGCGGCTGGAAGGAGACGAACCGGCCGGACTCAGCCAGGCTCTGCTCAGCTGGAGCGTCGAGGCGCGCTGAGATGCCTCCGTCGCCGCGTGTGCTGAGCCCGGGTCGGGTGCTGGCCACCGGCCTGCTGCTGGGCGTGGCCGGTCTGCCGGGCAACTGGAGTGCGGCGCAGGTGGCCAGCGCGTCAGCGGAACAGACCGAGGTGCAGCCCGGCGGTTTCGTGTCGCTGCCTGTGAAGGTCGGCGGCGCGACCAGTGGCCTGTACACGGTCGAGGCGGCGTTGCCGCCCGGCTGGACCCTGCTGTCGGACAGCGTTCAGCTCGGAGGTGGCGCGCCTGCACTGCTGAGCGTGTACGTCCCTGAAGACGCCGTGGCCGGCGCGCAGGAGCTGGCCTTCCGCCTGAAGAGCGAGGATGCCCACACGCTGGATGTGAACGCCCGGGTGACGATCCCGGCGCGTCCGGCGTTTGCGCTGGACTTTCCCTCCTCCGCGCGAGTGCGGCCCGGCGAACACCGCACCTTCACGGCGCAGGTCACGAATACCGGCAATGCTCCGGACATCCTGGCCCTGAAGGTCGAGGGAAACGCCACCCTCAGTACGCAGCGGCTCACCCTGAAGCCCGGCGAGTCGGGCACGGTACACGTTGCGTATGTGCAGCAGGGACAGGGCAATGCGGACAGCGTGACGCTGAGCGCTGTGAGCAGCGCCGCGCCGGACCTGCGGCAGGAGGCGATCCTGGCACTGGATGTGGGATACGCGGCGGCCGGCAGCGGACCGCAGCTCACGTGGCAGGTCAATGTCTCGCCGGTGGTGACCTATCAGTCCAGTGCGGCGCCACTGGCCTCGACCGCAGACCCGGCTCCTGGGTCGTCCGGGGAGCCGCCATCGGCTACGCCGACCCTGCCGGGGCTTCCCGGCGGTCCAGCTGACGCGGCCGGGACGGCGACCGGCAGCGGCCCGTGGTACTGGGGCGGTGGCGTGTCGGCGTCGGTCGGTGGGGCGCTCAGCGATTACGCGACGGGATCGGCTGCCTATGGGGTGACGCGCCGGATGGACGGCACCCTGCATGACACGGGGAGCGCCCAGGTGCAGTGGGCGGGAACCAGCGTCACCCTGAACACCCAGGACTCGCTCTCCGGGGTGGGGCTGGGCGTGAACTACACCCGCGGCGACTACACCTTCGGCGTGAACGCCAGCCGCCAGGCGCCCGTTACACCCGGCGACTCCGCCGTGTATGTGGTCGGCGGCGGGGTCACACACACGTCGGGCGTGAGCGTCACGGCCGCGCAGACGTTCGGCGCAGAGCACACCACGGCCTTCGGGGTCAGCTGGCAGCGGCCGCTGGGCGCCTTC
Organism: Deinococcus metalli; assembly: GCF_014201805.1. Taxonomy (NCBI): domain Bacteria; kingdom Thermotogati; phylum Deinococcota; class Deinococci; order Deinococcales; family Deinococcaceae; genus Deinococcus; species Deinococcus metalli. The sequence goes on from NZ_JACHFK010000005.1 coordinate 244,097, forward strand.
GCTCCGTCGGCTGGCGTGTACGCGGTGCGCCGCGACGACCGCTGGGGCACGCTGATCACCCAGGGCCTGGGATACGAGAACCGCGCCCTGATTGCCCGGCAGACCTACAGCTACGACAACCTGTCGGGTGCCCAGGCGCTGAATGTGAAGGTCACTTCCAGGCAGGTCGCGCCGTTCGGCGTGAGCGCGGCGGCGACCGTGAACAACGTGCAGGGCGTGACGACCTATGCGCTGGGCGGGCAGGTCACCTACACCCCGGACGACTCCTTCGTGACGTCCGTGCAGGCGGGCTACGGCAGCGACGGTTTCAGCAGCCGCGTGGCGGCGGCCAAGACGTGGCTGGTGGGCCGCACGACGCTGCACCTGAACACCCAGGCCACGTACCGGGCGGGCACGCCGGGAGCGGACGCGCAGCTCACGGCGACCGTTCCGGCTGGCGCGGGCGAGTACGTGCTGCGTGGCCTGCTCGGGTACCGGGAGGGCGCCGTGGTGTATGGCGCCGGGGCCGGGTACACCCGCGGAGCGTTCCGGGTCGCGGGTGGCGCGCAGGTGCAGGGCGACGGGTACACCCTCACTGGCAGCGCGGCCTACCTGCCGACCATGGGCGCGCAGGTCGGCGTGGATCTCAAGCTCAGCCGCACGGCGACGGGACTGGCCCGCGAGGTGAAGGGCAGCGTGGGGTACGCCACCGACCGCTGGAACGCTGCGCTGATCGGCGGGTACACCGACAGCGACGCGCCGGGCGTGACGGGCGCCTTCCTGTACGGCGCGGCGCTGGGGGTGAACGTCAGTGAGACCGTCCGCGTGACGCTCAGCGCCCAGCGCAGCGGCACCGATACCCGGGTGGCGCTGGGAGCGGCCTTCTCGCCGGGCGGCGCGCTGAATACCCCGGACGCTGTGGTGCGCGCCTTTGGGGGGCGAAACGCCGGCACGGCCGAGATTTTGGCCTTCCTGGACACCAACCGCAACGGCACGCGCGACGCGGGTGAGGAGCCGGCCGCCATCCGCCTGAACGTGGGCCCCTGCGAGGTCACCACCGACGCGCAGGGCCGGGCGCAGGCGCAGGTGCGTCCCGGCGAGTACAGCGTGCAACTCGGCGACGGTGTGGACGCCCAGTACACCCTGGCCGCCCTGAAGCCCGTAACCGTTCCCCTGAAGGGCACCGTTCAGGTGCTGGTGCCGGTGCAGCAGACCGGCGTCCTGCAAGGCCAGCTGCGTGATGACGGCGGGCAGCCCCTGGCTGGCGTGCCGATCACCATCACTGGACCCTCCGGGGGGCAATCGGTCGTCACGGATGGGGAAGGCCGCTACCGCCTGAGTGGCCTGGGCTTCGGGGCGTACACGGTCACGCCGCTGCCGGACGCCGCATACTACGCCCTGCCGGAGCCGGCCGCGGTGCAGCTCGACGGCACGCATGCGCTGCTCACCACGGACCTGGTCGCGCGGGCGCTGTTGGACGACCAGACACTGGACACCACTGGACTGGAGGTCGCGCTGTCCCTGCCGGACACGTCCGTGCCGCCGGGCGTGCAGGTGCCCGTGGTGGTGAGCGTCACGCCGGACGCCGAGCGGGTCACGCTGGACGACCCCGGGCTCGAACTGAAGCGCTCAGAGGGCAGCAGTGAGTGGCGCGGCATGCTGACTGTTCCGGCCGACCAGCAGGGACCACTGGAAGTACAGGTCACGGCGTGGAAGGGGAACAGCGGCACGTCGGAGCGGGCGCTGCTGCGGGTCGATCCGACGCTGAAGGCCACCGACCTGACCCTGCGGCCCTTCAACGCCCTGCCGAGCCAGGTGGTGCAGGTCCGCGCCACGGTCTACGGCGCGTCCGGCCGGGTAACGCTGCGGGATGAAGACGGCCGGACGGTCCTGTTGACGGCGGACAGCGATCAGAGCTACTTCGCAGACGTTCAGGCCAGCACGCAGCCTGGAGAGCACACGCTGGCCTTGATGGTCGGAGACCGGCAGGTAGCGCAGGCCACCTACGTGGTGATCGGTCGGCCGTGACCCAGATCGCCGCGAGCAAGGGTTCTCATCCAGCCGTTCAGTAACAGACGGTTACCTGTCCTCCAGCGCGGACGAATGCGGTGCGGCAGGGCAGCCGCGTTCCTTCAGTCGTCACCCTATGATCGAGCGTGGTTGTTGCGCCGCTGAAAATGTCGTGTAGAAAGGCGTCGGCCGCCAGTGGTCCGGCACGTCGGATGGCACGCATCTCTGGTGCCGCTCCCGAATGACAGAGAGCAGAACGGCGTTCGTGACCCCGGAGTCATAATTCGTTCACTCATATGACATTCATCTTCTATGACCCGACAGCGGATGGCAGGTTCGGGTGTCATCTGAGCTGGTCGGGACATTGGGGCGGTGATATTGTCGTCATGTAGGCAAGAATCACCGCCTGCACACCCTTTTCCCACAATGCAGAGCACAGCGACCCGACAGTCCGGTCGGCAGCGCGCACGTCCTGGATGACCGGGGGCGGCGCGCCGCCCCTGTCGGCTCGGCCGTCGAAGTGTGTCGATTCACAGCTCCTTCCTCCTTTCCCAGCAGGTGGCGACCGATGTTCAGACTCAACCTTCTGGGACACGTGCACCTCACCAAGGACGATGTCGTGGTGCCCCTGTCCCGCAAGGCGCTGGCCCTGATCACCTACCTGACGCTCGACGCCGCGCCGCACCACAGGGATCATCTGGCCGGACTGCTGTGGGAGAACGCCAAAGCCCTGCTGAATCTGCGCGTGGAACTCACCCGGCTGCGCCAGCAGGGCGTCGAGCTGTTCCCAGCCAGGCAGGCCATTCTGGACCTCCGTTTGCCCACGGATCTGGACCAGTGGGACGCTGCCGGCGCGCAGGTGCAGGGGAACGACGTTCCCACCTGGCTCGCCCAGCTCCACGATACGCCCCTGTCCGGCCTGGATGATCTGGGTTCGGGCGTGTTCCGGACGTGGTTGGACCATCAGCGTGACCAGATCGTTCGGAAGGTGGAGCGGCGGTCTTCGGTGACTGCCGCGCGTCTGCGCCGCCAGGGACAGGCCGAGGCGTCCGCCGCCATCTACGCGCGTGCGGCTGCGCTCGGCCTGGAACTCGGGACCGCGCCGCCCAGCGAGCCGCCGCCGGCCACCGTCGCCTCCAACGACTGGCCTCTGCAGACGGGTACATTCCGAGCGCTGCTGGGCTGTGCGCTGCTTGAACCGCAATGCGTGCTGGTATGGGGCCAGCACGGGAGTGCGCGCACGCTGGTCACGGCGACCGCGGCCCTGGCTGGGTGGCACGCGGTTCAGCTGCAGTTCACCTCCAGCGAGGACGACCTTCTGCATGCCGTCCTGCGTCACTTGATCGCTCCCCTTCCGGGTGCGGAACGCGCCACCCTGGAGGAGGCCATCACGGCGTCCACCAGCGCGCAGAACATGATGCGCCTCGCCACGCTGCTGTCCCACCAGCCTCAGCCGGTGCTGCTCGCGCTGCATGACCTCTACGAGATGCCGCAGTGGTTGGGCCGCATGCTGAGCCTTCTGATGAACCTGCGCGTTCCGCTCATGCTGGTCGCCTCGCCCACCGCTGCCACTGCCCTGCATGGCGCGCCGCTGGCCCACACCGACTGGACCCGCGTGCACCAGTTGACCCTGCCGCCCCTGTCGACCGCCAGCGTCTACGCGCACCTGCGCGCCCGGCATCCTCATGATCAGCCCACGGTCCTGCGCAGCCATGCGAGCCAGATCGCGCAGCTCAGCGAGGGCTGGGTGCCCTACGTGGACGCGCTGCTGGACGCTCCCACACTCACGCCCCGGGTGCCGCAGAACCTCAGCACCCGCATCCGGGCACAGTACGGGCACCTCGACCCCGGCCTGCGCCGCCGGCTCTCGATGTTGGCGCAGGTGCAGGACCAGTTCACGCTGCCTGTGGCCGTGGGCCTGCTGGGCGAGGACGCCGCAGCGACCGTCCACGCGGCCCTGGCCCTGGGCATCCTGACGCACGCGGCTCCGCGCGAGCAGCTCCGGTTCCCCGAGTTGGAGGGCACACACGATGACGCCGACTCCCGGCTGGTGTTCCGCAGTGAGGTCGAGCGGGTGGCGCTGGCCGGCGCCCTGTCTCCAGCCGAACGGCAGGGTGTCCGGGAGGACCTGGCCAGGCTGCTCCTGGAAACGCGGCCCGGCATGGCCCTGTACTATGCCGGCCGCGTTCAGGACCCCGACCTGATTGCGCGGGCGCACGCCGCCCTGCCGGCCACGCGCGCCGTCAGCTGGCAGCGTGTCCACCCACACCGGGTGCTGCCGCCCGGCCGGGACCCCGCTGTCGACGCGGAGCGGCGCGAAGTCTGGACGCCCAACGGCTACCGCCTGTGCGCGCAGGGCGGGCGACTGGACGTGCTGCGCCGGGGGGCCAGCGCACCTCCGCCACCCCTGGAGATCACGCTGGGACCCGTGCGGCCCGGACCGTGGAGTGTCACGCTGCGGCTGGACGTGTTCCGCGCGTCGGCGCGCGTGCAGGTGTCCACGCCGCCGTTTGCGGTCGGCCTGCAGGTGGCGGACGGCCCACTTCAGGCGTTCGCCCCGGACGTGACCGCGACCGCCATCGCCCGCACGTGTCCGCCGGCCCAGTACTTCGAGGGTCTACCCGTCGGAGAGGACGTGCAGCTCACCGGGCGCTGGGACGGCGCGCCCGGAACACTGACCCTGAGTTTCCAGGCCGTTGACCTGGCTTGCACCATTCATGATCTGCGCTGGAACGGAGTGAATCTGCTGGCCAGCACGGCCGGCACGAGGGTGGGCTGCGCCGCCCACTGATGGCGGTCGCCTTGGCCCCTGGAGCCCCTGTCTTCGCCCGGTAGCGGCCAGTTCCACCGCGGTCAATGGTCGCGGGGTGAGTCCGCCGGGTCGTCACGCACGGCGGAACAGTTCCCGACGCCCGATCTGGGGCATGATGGAGCAGCGTGGCAGGTCGCCGCAGGGCCCTGCCGGAATGCTGGATTGCCGCCGCTCCATACCGGAGCCGCCGGTCAGTCCCGTTCCCTCTCACCGAATGCCGCCGCCCGCGGCCCGCCCCTGCGGGCGTCACACAGGATGTCCATGACTTCAACCCGAACCCCCTCCCGCTCCACTTCTACCCCCGACCAGACCCCGGCCGTGCGCGACTGGCGCGCCATGCTGGGCGACCGTACCCCCACGCCCGTGCAGGAGGGCGCGATTCCCGCCCTGCTGGCCGGCCGCGACGTGATCACCACCGCCCGCACCGGCAGCGGCAAGACGCTGGCCTTCCTGATCCCGGCCGCCGCGCGCGGTATCGGGATGCGCCCGGTGCGCGGCATGCGCCCCGAGGTGCTGGTCGTGACGCCCACACGCGAACTGGCCGTGCAGATCCGCGACGTGGCCCGCGAACTGGGCATGACCGCCGGGCGCATCACGGGCGGCATCACGCCCGGTCAGACGCGCACCGAGGCGACCGGCAAGGGCCTGATCGCGGGCACGCCGGGGCGCCTCAAAGACCTGATCACCCGGGGCGAACTCAGCCTCGCGGGGCTGCGCTACGTGGTGCTGGACGAGGCCGACGAGCTGCTGTCGCTGGGCTTCCTGCGCGACGTGGGCGACATCCTGCGCGCCGCCCAGACGCAGACCGGCTCCGGGCACGGCGGCGTGCACCTGCAACTCGCCATGGCCTCCGCGACGTTCCCCGCCGAGATCCGTGCGGTGGCCGAGCGCTTCATGGTGCGGCCTGAGCGCATCGACATCGCGCCCGCGCGGCACGCCGATGCTGACGCCAATAGCGCCGACATCATGGGCGGCGCGACCGGCGCCACGCACCTGCTGCTGAACACCACCCGCGACGACGTGCTGAATGTGGCCGCGACCCACGCCCGCGACGCGCTGCGCGCGCCGGGCGGCTGCGTGGTGATCTTCTGCCGCACCAAGGCCCTGGTCAAACGCCGCGCCGAGCGCCTGAACGAGCTGATGCCCGGCGAAATCGTCAGCCCCCTGCAGGGCAACATGGACCAGAAGAAGCGCGAGCACACCATGACGCTGCTGCGTGAGGGCAAGTCGCGCGTGCTGGTCGCCACCGACATCGCCGGGCGCGGCATCGACCTGCCGGAGGTGCGGCTGGTGATCCACATGGACATCGCGTCCACGTCCGAGGACCACGTGCACCGTTCCGGCCGCACCGCGCGCGCCGGGCGGCCCGGCGTGAACCTCGTGCTGCTGATTCCCGAACAGCGCGGGCTGTGGCAGACGGTGCGCCGCGGCCTGCCCGAGGCCCTGCACCCGCCCCTGAGCCGCGAGGAAACGCAGATCGACCGCAGCATCCAGGAGAAACAGGGCCAGGGCAGCGGCGGGGGCCGGCAGGGCGGCGGGCACCAGCCGCGCGGGCAGGGCAGTGGTCACGGGCAGGGCGGCGCGCGTCCCCAGGGCCCGCAGATTCAGGGAGCGGGACGGTCCGGCGGCGGATCGGCGTCCGGCAGAAGCGAGGGCGGCGAGCGGCGCGGTCAGTCCGGCGGCCAGGGCCAGCGCGGCGCCGGGGCTCCGGCGGGCACCGGGGCCGGGCGCGTCGGCCCGCAGCCCGCGCGTGGCCGCGGGGGACGCGGCCGCCGCTGATCTCGTCGTCCAGCACAGAACGAATGCCCCGGGAATGATGTCCGGGGCGTTCGTTTCGTCCGTCAGCCCGGGCGCGCGACCAGGGCGCGGCCCTCGCCGTTCAGGTGGTACAGCCCCGTGCTCGCCGGCACCACGGCGGTCGCGTACTGCGGCAGCTCCAGCGAGTTCAGACCGGCCTCCAGCGTCAGGGTGCCCTCGACAGTCGTGACGATCTGAACTCGGCCCGCCGTGTCCTGGGCCTGCTCGCCCGGCACGCCGCGCAGCGTGAAGTACTCGCAGCTCACCAGTTCGCCCAGGCCCAGCGTGTCGTGCGCCGCGCGGAAGTCGCCCTGGGCGTGCGGGTCAGTCACGCGCACGGACTCCTCGAGGTGCAGCTTGCGTCCGGCGCTGGCGGGCCGGTCCCAGTCGTACACGCGGTAGGTGGTGTCCGACGCCTGCTGCACCTCGTACAGCAGCAGCCCCGGCCCCAGCGCGTGCAGCGTGCCCGCCGGGATGAAGATGGTGTCGCCCGCCACGACCTGTCGCCGCTGGCTGAGGTCCAGGATGTCGTGCCCGTGGCGGATCGCGGCGGCCAGCGCGTCCGGTGCGGTGCCCGGTACCACGCCCGCCAGCAGCTCGGCGTCCGGCGCGGCCCGCAGGATGTGCCACGCCTCGGTCTTGCCGCGCTCGCCCGGTCCGACCATCTCGCGCGCCTGTTCGTCGTTCGGGTGGACCTGCACGCTCAGCCAGTCGCGGCAGTCGAGCAGCTTGATCAGCAGCGGGAAGCCCGCCGAGGCGTCCAGGCCATCCCCCAGCAGCGCATCCGGGTGGGCGGCCATGATCTGGGCGACACTCTGCCCGGCCAGCGGCCCCGACGCCACGACGCTCTGACCGTCCGCGATCCACGCCTCGCCGATGGGGGTGCCGTCGGCGGCGGGCGGCGCGAGCAGGTCGCCGCCCCACACGCGCGGGTAGTAGCGGGGTGTCAGGGGCAGGAAGGCGGGCAGGGCATCCGGGGCAGTCATGCCCCCAGGGTACGGCAGGGGCGCGCGGCGGGCCGGGCGTCATCTTGATGGCGCAGGGGGGCTATCTGCTGTTCGCAGGCGTCCGGGTGGTCGCCCAGCCCTCGGCGGTGAGGGTGCCGCCCGGCACGTCGGCACGCAGCGCGGCGCGGGCGTTCACGGGGGTCACGGGCAGCGTCACGTTCCAGCCGTCCCGCGTGCCCTGCACGCTGAGTGCCTCGCCGTCGCCCACGCGGTTGCCGGCGCGGTCGGCCAGGGCGTCCACACGCCGCGCGGCGGTCCACTGAGCGCGGGCCGGAGGGCCGGGCAGCACGTCCACGTCCCCGACCTCGCCCGCCGCGTGGCCGGTCGTGGCGACGACGTGCATCAGGCCCGGCACGTGCCCGGTGGGCAGCCACGTCCAAGCGTACAGGTGCCGGGGCGTCATGTGGGCCGTCACGACTGTCCCGTCCGGCCGGGTGGAGCGGACCGTGACGAGCAGCGCGGCCACGTTGCCCTGGGCGTCCAGCGGGTGCAGCACCAGCGCGGGTGGACGGGGCCACGTGACCCGCACGGCGCGCGCCCCGATCTTGAGCTGCAGCGGCGTCACCGGCGGTCCCGGCACCCGCCGCAGTTCGCCGGTCACGGCGCGCGGTCCCACCTGCACCCGGTACGGCGTGAGGCCGGCGCGGGCGTACGAGACGGTGAGCTGCGCGCTGCCCGGCCCGCTGCGGCCCTGCACGCGCCGGGTGCCGGCCGGCGTGAACAGCGTCACCGTGATCGGCACGCCGGCCGGCAGGCCCGGGGCGCTCACCAGGAAGGTCGTGGCCGTGTCGGTGGTGCCCACGTCCACGTGCGGCGCCGGGATGGCGGCGCCGGGCCGGCCGCACGCCGTCAGCAGCGCGCCCAGCACGACGATCAGCGCGCTCCTCACGGGTGCGGCTCCGGGATGAAGGCGTTCAGGGTGATGCGGTACGCGCCGCCCGGCCGCGCGAACGTGCCGGGCACCGGACCGGCCGGGGGCGCCGCGGCCGACGGCTGCGCCGGCACCGTGCCCAGCACCCGCGTGCCCGCCGGGGGTGTGGCGGGCACGCGAAACGCCCATGTGCCCCCGGGCGGCAGCTCGCGCAGGCCGATCGCCTCGTGCACCCACGCGGCGCCGCGCGCGTCCAGCAGCGTGACCAGCGCCTGCGGCACGCCCACCGTGCGCGTCCCAACATTGGTGACGATCACCTCCACCTGCCCGTGGCGGACGCGGCTGCGCGCCATCAGGGGCCGGTCCTGCTCGCGGCCGGTCACCACGGCCCGCGCCGCGACCTCCACGCCCAGCCGGTCCAGCGGGGTGCCCGGCGGCAACACGTCCTGACCGGGTGCCGGGGGCAGGATGTCCACCCGGAAGGGCGTGCGCTCGCCGGGCCGCAGCTTGTGCAGGGTCAGGCGGCCCGCGTTCTCGCGGACCAGCGGCGTGCCGTCCGGGCCGCGCATGATCACGGTGACGGTCGTGTCGGCCGGGCGGGCGTCCACGTTGCGCAGTTCGCCCACCACCGTCAGGCCGCCGTCTGCCGTGCGGCTCAGGCGCGTGGCGAGCACCTGCAGGACCGGCCGGTCCAGGACGTCCGCGGCAGACGTGGTGTCGGTGGTCAGCCGGCGCGGACTGCGGTAGAAGGCGACGGTCGGCTGGGTGTCCGCCACTGGCGGGGGCAAGGCCGTCGTGGGCGCCGGCGTGGTCGCGCTCCAGCCCAGCGCCGTGGGCGTCAGGGTCGTGTCGGTGACGTCAAACCAGTAGCCCAGCGGTGTCCACCAGCGCTGGGCGACCGGCACCGGCAGCGCGTCGCCCACCCGGGCCCGTGCCCGCACGCGGTCGAGCCGCGCGTACTCGCCGCGCAGGCCCCCGCCGGCCGGCACCTGCCGCGCCCCGGCGACCACCGCGGCCATCGCCACCTGCCCGGGCACCACCCGCGCCCGCAGCGCCGTGCCGGCCAGCACGGCCCCCACGCCCAGCACCAGCAGCGCCACCGGCCGGTGTGCCTCGGCCACCACCAGGACCGGCCGCGCGGCGCGGGTCCGGCCCGGTCCGGTCCACGCGAGCATGCCGAGACCCAGCACCAGCGCCAGACCCGGGACGGAGCCCCACAGCACGCCCAGCGGGAAGGGCAGCGTCCCGCGCGCCGGGCGGGCCGGCACCGGGGGGATGTCCTCGCGCTCCCAGACCATCACGCCGTTCTCGACCGCGCCGATGGGGTGAAAGCCGGAGAAATGCAGCAGCGGGTCGAGCAGCGTGGACTTCGCGTACACGAATTTCAGGTGGGTGCGCTCCGGGTGGGTGAGCAGCGCCGCGAGCGGCCCCAGGTTCGGCAGGTCCGCGCGCTCCGGCAGCGCTGCGAGGCCCCGGGTGCGCGCCGTGAGGCCCGGCAGTTCCGGTGGCAGGTGCAGCAGGCCCGACGGCGTGCCCGCCCGCGTCTGCGCGGACATCAGCGCCAGTTGCCGGCCGAAGCCCACGGTCAGGAAGCGGTAGCGCCAGTGCTCGTCCTTCTCGATGAAGTTCAGGATCGGCTGCATGTCGATCCGTGCGGGTTCCAGCGGGCGCCGCGTGCCCAGCGAGTGCACGCCCACCGAGAACAGCGCCGTGCCCACGACCAGCGCCATCAGGCCTGCGCGCGCCCGGCCGGGCGCACCGATCCGCAGGCCCAGCCCCACCGCGCCCGCCAGCGGCAGGCACAGCAGCAGCCCGAAGAACAGCAGCGTCTCGGGCGGCGTGGCGACCAGCGCCGGGTGCCCGGCGGCGGCGCCCAGGACGGCCAGCGCCGAGATCCCTGCGAGGCCCGCGCCCGCCCGCGTCAGGGCGACCGCGCCGTCCAGCGGCCGGCCGGGCCGCGCGCGCCGCCACAGGCCCGGCAGTGCCCACAGCACGCCCGCCAGCGGAACCAGCAGCGTGACCAGCACGTCCCGCCCCTCGGCCGCCGGCACGCTCGGGGCGCGCAGGGTCACGCCCGCCGGCCCGGTCCACGCGGCCGTGACTGCCAGCATCAGCACGCCCGGCACGGCGCACAGCGCGGCCAGCCCCACCGTCCGTACGGTCCGCCGACGACCGTGCGGGTCCAGCGCCGCGAGCGCCAGCACGATCAGCAGGCCCAGCGGCAGTGCCGCCCCCGGGCACGCCAGACCCGCCGCCAGCAGCGTGAAGCCCGACGCCCACCACGCCCGGCGCGTCCCGGTGCCGTCCAGCGCGGCGCGCAGCGCCGGCACAGCACTCATGGTCAGGGCGGCACCCAACACGGCGTCCAGGTGCCCGAACACGCTCAGCTGCGCCGCGACGGGCGCCGCGATCCCCGCCAGGACGGCCGCCAGCCCCGACGCGTCGGCCGGCACGCCCAGCGCGCGGGACGAGCGGTAGATGCCCACGACCAGCAGCAGCGCCGAGAGCAGCTGGAGCACACCGTACGCTCCGGTGGGCGTGAGGGCATGCTCCAGCGCGGCGAGCAGTTGCGGCGCCAGCGGCGGCAGGCCGGTCAGGGGCATGCCCACGTACCAGCGCGGCTCCCACGGATCGAAGGGGTGCTGCCGGTACGCGGACGCCATGAACAGCAGCGTGCCCGCTCCGTCGGAGTTCAGAAACGCCCGCGAGAGCATCAGCGTGCCGTGCAGCAGGCCGGTCAGGAGCAGCGCCAGCCACAGCAGTCCCCCCGGCACCGGGCGGGCCAGGGGCAACGCGGACGGGGACGCGGCGGCGCTCACCCGGTCACGGTACGCCGCCGGTCGTCACGCGCTTCTGAACGCTCCGGCCATGCTTGAATGCGGGCGTGGCCCCCCGCTTCCTCCGTGTCCGGCGCCGGGCGATGCCGTCCTGGCCGGTGCTGACGGTGGCCGCGCTGGTCGCCCTGCTGCTGGGCCTGGGGGTGCGGGCGCTGGTCGCGGCCCGGCATGGCCCCACGCCCGCCGCGGACGCACAGACGGCCGTGGGGGCGCTGGGCGACGGCGGCGGGGTGCTCGCGTGGCGACCGGACCTGGGGGGCCCGCGCGTCATGGAGGCCAACACCCGTGAGGCGATCACGGACTCGTGGCTGCGCGGCGAGCGGGAACTGCGGTACGCCGCGCGCAGCGGCGACCTCGCCGGCCTGGGCGACCTGTTCCAGGAAGCGGCCCTGGATGACGCGCGGGCCGTGGCCGCCGGCGGGGACGCCCTGCTCAGCTGGGGGCACGCGCCGCAGCTGCGCTTCTACGCCCCGGACGGCTCGACCATCGCGTTCACCGACACGTTCCGCTACGTGGCCCTGAATCCCGACGCTGCTGCGACGCCCGAGGTGCTGCGCGTCGCGGCCCGCACGCTGGACGTCAGCATGACGCTCGACGACGGCACCTGGCGGACCCACCACCAGCGCGTGACCGCGGACCGGGCCCTGCCCCCCGCGCTCCTGGGTGTGCCTCCCACCGCCTTCCGCGCGGTGCGCGCCGGCCCGCGCTGGTGGACGCGCCCGGCCGACACGCTGCGCCGCGACGTCGCGGCGGTGAGCGACCTGGGGCTCGGGCCGCTGCTGCTGGAGGTGGACGCCGGCGCCGACCCGCGCACCGTGGCCGCGCTGGCCGCGCCGCTGGCCACGGTGCTGAGCGCCGCGCACGCCGCCCGCGTGGCCGTGATGCTGGATGTGCGCGCCCCGCGCCTCGACCCGCTGCGCCTGCCCGCGCTGGACGCCGCGCTGCGTGCCTTGCCCGTGGATCAGCCGCTGGCGGGGGTGCTGCTCGGTCCCGGCGCGGCGCCCAGTGCCGAGCGGCTGGACGTGTGGCGGCGCGTGATCCGCGACCGGCGGCCGGACCTCGCCATCGGCCTGCGTGGTGACCGGGCGCCGGGACCGGTCGAGTTCCGCGTGGGGCGCGGCGCGTGGCCCACGTACCGCCTGCGCTGGTGGCCGGGCTGGCCCCTGACGGACGCCCGCCGCGCGTGGCAGGTGCAGAGCTTCCTTGCCTCGCACCCGGCCGGCGCCGAGGTCGGCACCCTGTACGACGAGCCTGGCAGCCAGCGTGGCCTGCTCACCCCGCAGGGCTTCTACCGCCCGGAAGCTCGTGGCGTGCGCGGTGACGCCCGGCCACCCGGCCTGCCCGCACTCCTGCTGGAGGGGTTGCCGCTCCTGCTGCTGTGCGCGCTGGAGGGGTGGCGGACCCGCCGCGCGAACGTCAGGGCGCGGCGGGCACGCGGATGAGCCGCGTTCCGCGCGCCGTGGGCTGACCGTCCGGGCCGAGCACGTCGGTCAGGGGAATCCGCCATCCGCCCCGTTCGCCCGCCGCTGCCAGCGCCGCGTCCAGTGCCCGGCGTTTCCACGGCAGGGGAGGGAGCAGGCCCCGCGCCGGCAGGGCCAGCAGCGTCTCCGGGTGGTCGGTCGCCACGGCGGGGGAGGTCGTCACGGTCCCCGACAGGCCCGCCCGCGCGCCTGCCGAGGGCTCCGGCGTGTGCCCGCGCAGGGTCGCCACCAGGGCCACGCGGGGCGCGCCGAGCCGCAGGGCGTTCAGGGCGGCCACCGTGCCCGGGTCCGACGGATCGAGCGGACCCGGATCGAAGGCCAGCGTGCCCGGCGGCAACTGGGCGATCACCTGCGCGCGCAGCGGCACGGCCTCCAGGGTCAGCGGCGTGGTGAAGGCGGGCACCACACCCACCCCGGCGCGGCGGGCGCGGTCCAGTCCCATGCCCAGCGCCAGCAGTTCTGCCCGGGTGGGCGGCGAACTCAGCGGCGCCCACAGCGGCCCCAGGTGCCGCCGGCGGGCGCGGTCCAGCCACATGTCCCAGGTGTCGGGCGTCCACGTGGCCCACGTTTTCGGCAGCGTCAGCGCCCGCCACGAGGCCACCCCCGGCGTGAGCGTCCGGACTGGACCGGGCGTGGGCTGCACCTGCCGGACCGGCCGCAGCGCCGAGATGCGCCAGCGGCCGTCCCAGCGGCGCAGCGTCACGTCCAGCGTGCGCCGCGCCACCACGATGTCCGTCCAGGTCTTCCCGGCCGGGCGGGCCGTCGCCGCCCAGGAGTCGTCGCGCAGCTCCACGCTGTCGCCGTCGGCTGGTGCTGGACCGGACACGGTCACGCGGCGCACCTGGGCGTGGTGGTTCCAGTCGAGCAGCAGGCCGCGCGCTCCCAGCCGGGCCTGCCGCAGCGCCGAGTCCGTGAACAGGCCCGGCAGGCCCGTCAGGTCGCCGGAGCGCCGCGCGTACGTCAGTTCCGCGTGGGCCAGCAGGTACGCCAGCCGCACGTCCTCGCGCGACACGCCGTCCAGCGCCGCGTCGGCCGGTCCCGGCTGCCAGTGCAGCGGCGGCACGGGTTCGGGGCGCCGCGCCAGGTTCAGGGCGCTCGCCTGCTCCTGCACGACCGTCACGCGCGGATACAGCTTCCCGAGCAGCCGCAGGCCCAGCAGCGCGCCCGCCGCCGCGCCCAGCAGCAACAGCGCGAAGACGATCAGCTTCACGCGCCGTGCCCGGAGGCTGTCGGCCGGTCGAGCGGCCACGGCCGGTCCGGGCGCGCTCACGGCTGCTCCCACGGCAGCGTGGCGGTGGTGCCGGCCACCGCCAGCTGCAGCGTCCGCGCGCTGGACAGACGCGGGATGTCGACCTCCACACGGCCCAGGACCGTGAACCCCTGCGTGGCCCACACGCTGCGGCCACGTGCGTCCAGCGCGGTCACCTCGACCGGGGTGCCGTCGTCCGGCAGCGCTCCGTCGTCCCAGGTGAGCGGACCGACCTTCAGCGTGTCGCCCCCCCACAGCGCGGGCGGCGTGCCGCCCAGCAGCGCCGAGCGGGCCGAGGCGCGCAGGGCGGCGTGCCATGGCCCGGCGCGCACGTTCAGCGTCCACGTTCCCGGCTGGTCCGGGGTCAGCGCCCACTGGGCCTCGCCGTTCACCGTGACCCGCTCCGCGACCACCTCGGCGCCCGCCGGGCCACGTCCCGTCAGTGTGACCAGCGTGCCGTCGGGGACCGGTGCCCCCGACGCGTCGAGCACGGCGGCGCGCACCACCCACGGCTCACGCTGCCCGATCCGTACGGTGGCGGGCATGACCGTCACCGTGCCGCGTGCGGCGGCGGCCAGCGCGGCCACCGGGGCCGGGCGGGGCGGACGAGGCAGGGCCGCGCCGGGCGTGGCCGGCCCCGCAGTCACCCGCGCGCTCCCGACCTGCCCGGTGCAGCCGTACACACCGCCGGGCAGGTGCAGCGTCTGGTCGAGCGGGCCGCCTCCGGCGCGGCCATCCCGCGTGAAGGGCCCGGTGGCCGAGTCGCAGCGGATGCGCCACGGCGTGCCAGTGGGCACGTCGCGGGCCTGGAGGGTGGCGCGGCCGGGCGTCACGCGCAGCAGCGGCGGCTGGGCGGGCTGGGGCAACAGCGTCACGTCGGGGGCGGCGGGCGGCGGGCGGTGGCACGCGCACAGGACGGAGGCCAGCAGCGCCGCCGTGCCGACCCAGGCGGCCATGCGGGGGGCGCGCAGGGTCACGGCACTTCCCGGCGGAACGCGTCCGCGACCACGCTGACCGTCCGTGGTCCGGCGGGTGCAGGGGCAGGGGACAGCAGTTCGCGGTAGCCGGCGGGCAGGGCCGTGCTCAGGATCGCCGTGCGGGACTGCATGGGCGGCACCGCCTCCAGCAGGAAGGACTGGGTGACCCACGCCACGCCGCGCGGGTCGCGCAGGGCCGTGATCACGTTCGTGATGGTCGCCTCGGTCGCGCCCGTGTTCTCCACCCGCACCTGGGCTCCGCGGCGCCACAGGGTCAGGCTGCGGTCGGTGGCGCGCTCGCTGGCCGTGCCCTGGGCGCGCACGTGGTACTGGGCGATGTCGCCCGGTTTCACAGCCATGCCGGCGCCGTCGAAGCGCACCAGGAAGGGCGTGCGCTCGCCCGGCAGCAGGTGGTGCAGTGCCCGCTCGGCCGCGTCGTTGCGCGCCAGTTCGCTGCCGTCTGCCGCCGTGAGCGCGGCCGTGATCGTGACCGCCGCTGGCCGCGTCCCGACGTTCTCGACCTCGCCGACGACCGCCACGACCTCCCGGGCGCCGGGCGCACTCCGGGCGGCCACGACGCGCGACGTCAGCACCCGGATCGGCTCGGCCAGCGGTACCTGTGGGGGCGGCCCGGCCAGGGCGGGCAGCGGCTCGAAGCGCTCCGGCGGGCGCACGCTGAGCTGGGGCCGGGCCAGCACGCGCCAGCCGGCGGACGTGTGGCGGAACTCCTGACGGATGATCTCGCGCCGCTCACCCAGCGCCGTGAACCACGTGAGCTGCACGCGGGCGCTCGCCACGCTGCCCACGCGCTCCGGGGCGCCGGTGTACGCCACGTCCAGCACCTTCAGGCTGTCGAGCTTCGCGTACCCGCTGCGCAGACCGCCCACCACCGACAGGTCGAGCCGCCAGCGCTCCTCGGTCAGGCCCGCCTGCGGCTCGATGAACGCGTACGCGTCACCGAAGCGTTTGAAGTCGATGGCGTCCCAGTACGCCAGAATCGTGCTCTGTACGGTTGAGCGGGGCTTCAGTACCCACGCGGCGCTGCCCAGCCCCAGCAGCCCCACGGCGGCCAGCAGCAGCGCCGCGCGCCAGCGTTCGCGCACGCCCAGCCGTCCGCGCCGGCGCAGGCGCGAGCGCCAGCGGCCCAGCGGCTGGAGGCGGGCCAGCCGGCCCCACCACGCGCCGCTTCCCGCCGGCGCCGGCGCGCTGTCCTCGCGCAGCCAGCGCACCCAGAACAGCCGCGTGGGCCGCGGCGCGCGGACCGGCGGCACCCGCACCGCCAGGCTCAGCAGCGCACCGATGGCCGCGCCGGGCGGAAGCACGCCCCACATCAGGCGCTGCCACGCGGGCAGCTCCCGGCGGGGCAGCCGGGTGGGCAGCGCGGGAATGCCCGGGTGCTCCCACACCATGATGTTGCCCGGCAGCACGCCCTGGCGCTCCCAGCCGAGCGCGTGCAGCATGGGGTCGTAGAACGCGTCGTTCGACAGGATGAAGCGCAGGTTGTACTTCTCGGGCATGGTCAGGAACTGCGTCAGGCTCGCCAGGCCCGGCACGCCGGTGTACTTCGCGCCCTCCAGCCGCTCGACGGGCGTGGTGGTCATCTCCGGCAACTTGCGCGCCGAGTGGTAGTTCCCGTCGGGGCTGGTCGCCTTCGTGTTCGCCGCCAGCCACGCCATCTGGTCCCCGAAGCCCAGCGTCATGTAGCGGTAGCGCAGGTGGTCGCCCTGCTCCAGGAACCGGACCAGCGGGGCCACGTCGATGCGGTCCGGCTGGAACTTGCGCTGGTACGTCAGGGTGCACACCAGCACCGACAGGGTCGCCGCGCCGGCCAGGCCCAGCACGCTCAGGGCGCGGTGCACGCGCCGGCCCAGCCGCGCCACCGCCAGCGACCGCAGCGCGCCGTGCCGCCACGACTCGACCACCAGGCCCGCGTACGGCAGGATCAGGATCGACGCCCAGAACGTGAAGCGGTCGAGCGTCAGGATGTAGAACGACCCGCGCAGGAGCAGCTTCGGGATGGGCGTGGTGCCGCCGGTGCCGAGCAGCGTCAGCAGCAGGATGCTGGCCGTGACGGGCCAGCGCGGCAGCGTGCGGTACGGCTGGAGCCCGCGCCGGACGGCGTCCACGTACAGCGGCAGCAGCGACGCCCACGGCACCAGCCAGAACATGAACCCGAAATCCCGGCGCACCAGGAAGTTCTCGCGGCTGCCGTGCGGAATGGTCACCTGCGTGATCGGGTCCGCGCGGCTCCACAGCCAGTACGGCAAGACCACCACGACCAGCGCCGTGATCGCCAGGGCGCCGTACACGCCGCTGCGGTACAGCCGGGGCAGCAGCCGGTACACGCGCCGGCCCATGCGGGCGGGCAGGCGGCGGCCCTGCGGCTCGCCCGGGCGGGGGCGGGCGGCGCCCTCCAGCACCAGCGCCAGCACGACAGGCGCGATGAAGAACACCGAGCCGAACAGTGTGGTCACGTGGTGCGCGGCGGTCGTGGCGGCCGTGAACGCCGCGCCCTTCAGGAGCAGCTGCTTGCGGCCGGTGCGGATATACCCGGCCGCGTACGGAATGGCGTTCAGCAGCAGTCCCAGGCTCAGGGTGGTGGGCAGCTGCCCGAACACCTGCACGGTCTCTGCGATGGAACTCGACAGCACCAGGATCACGGCGCCGTATCCGGCCGCGCGGGCCGGCACCAGCAGCTTGCCGAACCGGTAGATGCCGACCGCCATGCCGCTCAGCGCGAGGAGCTGCGTGGCGGCGAACGCGCCCAGCAGCCCCAGCGGGTACGACAGCGCCCCGATCAGGTAGTGGCTCAGCGGTGGGTACGACGTCAGCGAGAACCCGGTGTACCAGCGCGGTTCCCACGGATCGAACCACGCGTGCGCGTAGTGCGACCCGAAGAACACGTGGATCAGGGCGTCGTAGGTGCGCAGGAAGCTGCCGCCCAGCAGCTGGCTGCCGTGCAGCACCGCGACCAGCAGCAGCGCCAGCGCCAGTAGCTGCCGCCCGGCCCGCTCGTCCCGGCTGAGGGCCGCTGGCCGGGTCGCCGCGGCGCCGGGCTGCGCGGCGGAAGGGGCTGGCAGCCACGCCGGCCAGGACAGCGGCGGGCGGGCCGGGAAGCGCAGCCTCACGCGGGCCTCAGTGCGGCCGGCTGGCCAGGAACACCGCGTCGAGCAGCTCGTGCCGGCTGAACGGCTTGGTCAGGAAGGCCCGCGCGCCCAGCGCCACCGCCTCCTCCCGCAGACGGTCCTCGCCGGCACTCGTGAGCATCACCATGGGCGGCGCGCCGGGCTGGGCCCGGAGCCTCCGCAGCAGGTCCAGGCCGCTCTCGCCCGGCAGATACAGGTCACTGACGATCACGTCCACGGCGCCCACGTTCAGTTCCGCCAGGGCCTCCGGGACACTGCCCACCACGACCGGGTGGTGCCCGGCCTCCTTCAGGATGTGGCGCACCAGCAGCCGCATGGCCGGCGAATCCTCGACCACCAGGACGTGCTGGGCCTCGATCTGCCCGAACAGCGTCGCGTTGGCGGGAATCCAGGTGGTCACGGGCTGCCCGGCCGCGGCCGCGGCAGTCCAGGGGGCGAACCCGGCGTCAGGACCGGCCCGCGGCTCATGCCATGTCCTCGCGCAGGGGCAGCACCCGGTCGAGCATGGTCAGGGACAGCAGTTCGCGCACGGCGGGCCCGGCTCCGGTCAGGCGCAGCTCGTCCCCGCGGGCCCGCAGCGCCTTGAGGGTCGCCACGACGCCGGCCAGGGCGCTGGAATCCATGAAGCTCACGTCCGCGAGGTCCAGGTACAGGTGCCCGCGGTGCGCGGCGACGTGGCTGCTCAGCGCGGCCCGGAAGGCCGAGGCGGTCTGCGCGTCCAGGCGGCCGGAAACGCTCAGCGCGTGGCCGTCGGGGCGGGGGGTCGGGTCCGTCATGTTCATCCGGGGTCTCCTTGCTCGGGAAGGTTGCAGGGGGGATCAGAGCGCGGGGGCACGAAAGTGCAGGGTCTGGCGGTTGAGGTCGGCGCTGCGGGCATAGGCCCACAGCTCGGTGCAGCGGCGCACGATCAGCAGGCCGTAGCCGTGCTCGCGCAGCTCGCCGGCGGGCCCGGCCGGCTGCGTCGTCGGATCGTGCGGCCCGCCGTCGTCGCTGAGCGTCACGTAGATGTGCTCGGTATCTGCGTGGGCGCGCAGCGTGAGGTGCGTGGCCCGGCCATGCTTCACGGCGTTCACGACGAGCTCCGTGACGGCCAGTTCCGCGCCCATCAGGGCCGGATGGTCGTCGCCGGCCACGGCACGCAGCGCGTCGCCCAGTTCCGGCAGCCGGTCGAGGGTGCCGGGCAGGGTCAGCGTGACGCTGCGCTGCGACGGATCACGCTGCACGGCCAGCAGGGTCAGGTCGTCCATGACCCGGTAGCCGCGCAGCGCGTCCAGTGCCCGCTCGATGAAGCCGTCCGGCGTGTCCGACGCCGCCGCGATCCGCTGCACGGCCCCGAGGCCAAGCTGCGCTCCGGGCACGTCGCCGTGCTCGGGCTCCGCCTCGTTCAGGCCGTCGCTGTACAGCATGAGCTGGTCGCCCGGGTGCAGCCACACCGGCACGCCCTCGACGCCCTCCACCGGGAAGGTGCCCAGCGGCGGGGCCTGCGACGCAAAGCGTTCCAGCGTGCCGTCGGCGCGCCGCAGCAGGGCCGGCGGGTGCCCCAGGTTCACGACCCGCACGCCGCCCGCCGCGGACACGCGCAGCGCCGCCAGCGTGCAGAAGGACTCCGCGCGTTCCAGGTGCCGGTACAGCGCCTCCGACAGTTCCCCGGCCAGGTCGTCACGGCGGGCTGCCAGGGGCAGGGTCGCGGCGAACATTGCGGTCAGGATCGCGGCGGGCAGGCCCTTGCCGCTCACGTCGCCCAGTACCAGCCAGTCGCGTTCCTGGAACTGGAAATCCCCGCCGAAATCGCTGGCCGGCTGCGAGTGCACCGCCAGGCGGTACCCGGGCGGATCGTCCAGGCGAATGGGAATCACGCTGCGCCACACCTCGCGCGCCTGTGCGCGGTCCCGCTGCTCGGCCGCGTGGTGTGCCGCCTTCTGCCGGGCCAGCACCGCCTGCAGCGCCGAGTCGAGCAGCTTCACGAAGGCCTCGAGCAGGCGCCGCTCGCCCGCCTGGAACTGCCGCTTGCCCCACAGCGCCACCCAGCCGCGCGGGAACGGCGCGGCCAGCAGCGCGGTGGGCCGCCACGCGTCGCGGTACGGCGGGCCGGTGTACACGCGGCC
Source organism: Deinococcus metalli (assembly GCF_014201805.1). Lineage (NCBI taxonomy): Bacteria > Thermotogati > Deinococcota > Deinococci > Deinococcales > Deinococcaceae > Deinococcus > Deinococcus metalli. The sequence goes on from NZ_JACHFK010000005.1 coordinate 264,368, forward strand.
CGCGCTCTGGACGAACGGCTGCTGCGGGGCCGGGTACCCCTGGAGCCAGCCGGGCGCGTCCCCCACCCAGTGGCCGTCGAGGAACAGCGCGGCGCGCGGCGTGTTGAGCAGCAGCGCCGCTTCCTGCACCAGACCCGCGGCCTGCGCGTCGTTCGTGAGGCCCAGCACCTGCGGGATCAGGCGCTGGAGGAACACCACCTGGTCGCTGATGTCCGCCACCTGCGTGACCAGCTCGGCATACACGGCGTCGGCGTCCACCGTCTCCGCCAGCACGGTGGTGCCGGGCCACGGGCCGGCGGACGCGCGCGGATCAGGCGGAACCATGCGCGGCGCCGTCCGCTGCGGACCTGTCCTCCACGACGGGAAGCAGGCTGTACAGGCCGGTGATCTCCATGGCGAGCCTCGCGGCGTCGCGGACGTTCACGATCTCGAGTTTCACGTTCTGGACGGTGGCCGCGCGGTTCAGCCGCACCAGCGACGCCAGGCCGCTGGAGTCCATGAAGTTCACGCCCGCCAGGTCGAGCCGCGTGGTCATGGCGAGCGGTTCGGCCGCGCCCATCAGGGCGCCCACCTGGTGGGCGTCCAGCCGGCCCTGGAGGCGCAGGGTGCGGCACCCGCCGTGATCGGTCGTGTCGATCCTGAGCGTGATCGGCGTGCTGTTCATACGTTTACCCCCGCCACGCTGGCCGTGAAGGCCGGGTGGTCCACCAGCGCTTCCAGGTGCAGCAGATACCAGTCCGCGACGTCCGAGAGCGGCAGGCCCGACGCCACGCACCAGTTGGCCTCACCGAGCGCCGCTGCGTGCCGAGGGTCGGCCAGCACGCGCCACAGGGCGTCCGCGAGGCTGTCCGGGTCGTCCGGCGTGAAGTACTCGGCGCGGTAGCCCTCCTCCTCGATCAGGTCCGCGAGGTCCCCGATGCGCGGCATGACCGCGGCGCGCCCGAATTCGCCGGCCTGGTGCAGCACCCCGCTCGACCCGGTCGTCGCGGAGTACGGGAAGGCCACGACGGTCGCGCCAGAAAACACGCCGGGCACGGCGTCCTCGGCCACGTAGCCGGTGAAGTGCACGTTCGGCAGGTGCGCGTACTCGCGCTGCACGCCTGCCAGGTAACCCGGCGCGTTGGGCGTGTCGCTGCCCGCGATGACCAGCCGCACCTGCGGATTGCGGTTGAGCAGGATCTCGTGCGCCTGGAGCAGCACCTCGACGCGCTTGTATGTTCCAAACTTCCCGAAGGCCATCACGGTGGGCAGCAGCGGCAGCAGTTCCGGCACCTGCGGCACCTGGAAGGTCCCGTGCGGCGCAAGGAACACGTTCTGCGCGCCGTAGCGTTCGCGCAGCAGCTTCACGTAGCGGGGCATGGTGGTCGCCACGAGGTTCGACGCGAGCAGCGCCCGCGTGAACAGCCGGCCGAATGTGCGCGTGACCAAGGTCTTGAGGGGATGGCCGCCGAAGCCGGCGGTGTCCAGATCCACGGTCTCGAACAGGTTGTGCAGCAGCGTGATGGTCGGGAGGCCGCCCAGCCGCGCCAGCATCGGGGTCAGCAGGCCCAGGGCGGCCGGCACACGGCGGTCACCGAACGACGCCATCTGCAGGTTGAAGATCACGGCGTCCGGCCGCGCGCGCCGCAGCGCCCACAGGATCTTCACGGCGCTCAGCGAATCGTTGAAGCTCCACACCCGCCGGACGTTCGGCGCGTCCGCGACGGCGGCCTGCGCTTCCTGCGCGGCAGGCAGGCGGTCGGCGATGACGGTCACGTGCGAGACCTCGACCTTCTCGGCCAGCACGCGCGACAGGTGCAGGCCGTACTCGTTCAGGCTGCGCCGCCCCGGCGGATACGCGCTCACGACGGCGATGTGCAGGCCCGCGCGCGACTCGGGCGTGCGCCGGGCATGCACCCGCCGGATCTGCACGATGTCACGCAGGAATTTCAGTCCGTCCTTGATGGGCTCGACCTTCGAGTCCGGCGCGTCCACCCACATGACCGGCACCTCGGCGACGCGCAGGCCGTCGCGCGCGGCTAGGTACAGCAGTTCCAGGTCAAAGGAGAAGCCGTCCATGCGCTGTCGGCGGAACAGGTCGCGGGCGACCTCGCCGCGGAACAGCTTGAAGCCGCACTGCGTGTCCTGCAGGCCGACGCCGGTGGACAGCCGCGTGATCGAGCGCAGCGTGCCGGACACCGCCCGGCGCAGCGCGCTCTTGCCCGCCTCGACCGCGCCGCCCGCCGCGCGCGAGCCCACGGCGATGTGGGCGCCGCCGCGGATCTCCGCGATCAGGCGCGGCAGTTCCTCGATGGGAGTGGAGTTGTCGGCGTCGGCGAACAGCACCAGGTCGCCGCGCGACGCGAGCACGCCCCGGCGCACCGCGCCGCCCTTGCCAGTGTTCGCGTGCTCGATGACCCGCAGGTTTGCCCAGCCCAGGCCGCGGGCCAGGGCCGCCGTGCCGTCGCGGCTGCCGTCGTCACTGAGGATGAGTTCCCACGGCTCGTTCAGGTCGCTCACGGCCACGGCGAAGGCGGCCAGGGTGGGCAGCATGCGTTCGGCCTCGTTGTAGGCGGGAACGACGATGCTCAGGGTGACGCGCTCCAGCGGCGTGTCGCGCCAGCGTTCGAACTCAGCGTAGGACATACACGGGTCTCCGGTTCAGGGTGGTGAAGAGGACGAGGAAGGATGCGGGCAGCAGCGCGCCCTTGCCGATCAGGGCGGCCAGGGCGAGCGAGGACGGAGTCGAGCCGAGTGACAGGGCCAGCACGGCCAGGACGGCCGCGCCGCCGGCGTACAGGCCGGCGCTGCGGCCCACGGTGGCGGCGCTGCCGGCGGCGAGCAGGTGGTTGAGGACCGTGGCGCCCAGCGTGAGCAGCAGCGTGCCCGCCGCGCAGGCCGGGAGCACCGCGGCAACCTGCGCTCCGAGCGCCGGCCCGAAGGCGAGGCCGGCGAAGACCTGCGGCCACACAGCGAACAGGGCGGCGGGCACTCCGGCGAGCAGCAGCGTGCCGCCCAGCGCCGTGCCGAGCAGTCGGCCGTGCGCCGCGTCGCCACGCGCGACCACGGGGAACACGGCGACCTGCACCGCCCATCCGGCGAAGAACACCGCGCGCGCCAGCGTGGCCGCCGCCGCGTACACGCCGGCGTCCCCGGCGTGCAGGTGCATACCGCCCAGCAGCACGTCGCCGTACAGCAGCGCCGACTGGCTCGCCGCTGCCAGGGCCAGGGGCAGCGCGGTAGCGTCCGAGCGCAGGCGCGCGCCGGCGTCCGGTCCGGCCGGCCGGACCAGCGGCAGCGCCAGCAGCACGCCGGCCAGCGTCGCCGTGACCGCCGCGACCGGGCCGCCCAGCACGTGCAGCAGCGGGAAGGTCAGGGCGATCTTGAGGCCGTGCTCGGCGATCAGGCTGCCCCCGAAGGCCAGCACGCGGCCGTCCCGCTGCGCCGCGCCGCGCCACGCGCCCAGCAGCACCATGCCCGGCAGGGTGAGCGCGAAGGCCATCACCCACGCGGCCGGCACGCCCAGCAGCGGCCCCAGGGGCACGGCACCCAGCAGCAGGAGGCCGCCCGCGACCGCTCCCCACGTCACCGCCACGCGGGACAGCTGACCGTCGCTGCGGCGCGCCTGGGCCTGCTGGAACGCGACGGGCAGCGCGGCCAGGATCATGAACAGCGAGGTGAAGCTCGCGTAGGCGCCGTAGCCCTCCGCGTTCAGGACGCGCCCCAGCAGCAGGGTGTACCCGTAATTCAGGGCACTGGAGGCCACGATCGCCGCGATCGTGAACATTCCCTGGAGGTGGTGAGAGCGCTCCCTCATGAGGACGAGTGTGCCTCGTCCGACCTTACACCCCTCTTTCAGGTCTCGCCGGGAAATGTCGTATAAATCACGTCACAGCCGCAACTTTCATGGACTTTGCACGCTGTGGACGTTACTGACCGGTTGTGTGGACAGCGGCGGAGGGTCCGGCTGGACACGCCGGGCGGCCCGGCACTTAGCTGCCGCGCAGGCCGTGCTTGAGCACCTGCGCGAGCTGCCGCGTGGCGCCCGCCTGGTGCTCGTCGAGTTCGGCGGAGGCGGCCCTGAGGGCCGTGCGGTAGCCCTCGGCGCTGCGCGCCTCGCTGCCCGCCAGGGTCACGACCACGGCCTGCACGGTGAAGTGCGCCTCAGGGAGGCGGCTGAGGGTCGCGCTCGCGCCGGCATGACGGGCCGCGAGCAGCGCGCCCAGCAGCCCGACCTCCTCGCTGCGGCTCATCAGCTCGCGCTGAAAGGTGCGGTCCTTGATGCTGGTGATCACGTCCCACGCAGCGTCCGACAGCGCTTCCTGCGGCGAGGCCGGGCGCGAGGCCTCGACCATCAGCGTGTCGCCGGAGCGCCACACGCGGCTCAGGGCGCCGCCGCGGGCGGGCATCCACTGCGTCTCGAAGTCGCGGGCCTCCTCGATCAGGGCCTTGAGGGTCGCGAAGGGCGCGTCGGCCGGCACGCGGTGGCCGTCCGGCAGCGCGCCCCACAGGCTCAGGCCGCGCTCGTCCAGCGCCTGCATGGGCGCGTACGCGGCGGCGATGGCGGCCGAGCCGCTGCTGACCAGCGCGGTGCGGGCGCCGTCCGTGAGCAGGGCGATGTCCGGCGTGTCCTCGTCGCCGGCGAGTTCGGCCGTGTGGCGCAGGTGGTGCAGGCCCAGGCCCCAGCGCCGCTGCGCGTGCACCAGCGCCTCCGTGAGCGCCGCGTTCACGGTCTGGGGATCGGCGCCGCTCTCGGCCAGCGCCCGCACGCGGCTGTCCACGGCGGCCGTCGCCATCAGCGCGTCGAAGGCGTCCAGGTGCGCGTACGGAGAGGGCGGAGTGGGAGCAGCATCTTTCGTCTTGACTCGGGCCATAGCTCCATCATTCTGCCCTAAACAGAACGCGGCATGTGTGGTGTCGTTCCGCCGGGCGCGGGTCGTCCTGGCCGCACACGACGCCGGCCGGACGCGTCCCCGGGAGGTCGTGGCGGGCCGTGGGGTGCTCCCTGACGCCGCAGAAATCTGATTACAGTGGGGCGTGCACGAACTCCAGTGGGCTCCGATCACCCTGGCCGCCGGGCTGCGCGCCCTGGACCTGGTCGGCATCCTGGCCTTCGCGATGTCCGGCGCGCTGCTGGGCGTGCGCAAGCGCTTCGACCTGTTCGGCGTGCTGGTGCTCGGCTGCGTGACTGCCGTGGGCGGCGGCGCGATCCGCGACACCCTGACCGGTCAGACCCCGCCGGTGTTCCTGCGCGACGAGACGTACCTGTGGGCGGCGCTGCTGGGCGCGGCGCTGGCCTTCGGCTTCGGAGAGCGGCTGGCCCGCTTCGAGCGCACCCTGAACGTGTTCGACACCGTGGGGCTGGCGCTGTTCGCGGCGTCCGGCGCGCTGGGCGCCATCAACTTCGGGCTGGGGCCACTCGGCGTGATCTTCGCGGGGATGCTGTCGGGCGTGGGCGGCGGCATCATCCGCGACCTGATCGCCAACGAGGTGCCGGAGGTGATGTACCGCCGCGAGCAGCTGTACGCCACCGCCGCCGCCGCCGGGGCCTTCACGGTGTGGGCGCTGCACCCGCACGTCACGCCGTTCCAGGCGCAGTTCGGGGGCGCGGCCGTCGTCGCCGCGCTGCGCTGGGTGTCGCGGCACGGCTGGGTGCGCCTGCCGGTGCGCCGGCTGCCGGACAGCTAGGCCCGACTCCCTCTGCGCGGCCCACGCTCTACAGTGCGCGCATGACCGCGCTCTCCACCGTGCTGCCCACGCGCCACGTCACGTCCGGTGGCGTGCGCGTGTACCGGCTGCCGGTGCCGGCCTTCCCGCACCTGCCCGCCAACGCCTTCGTGGTCGTGCGCGGCGACCCCTCCCAGCCTGAAGACGCCGCCCTGATCGACGTGGGCAGCAGCCACCACGACAGCACTGCGGCCCTGGATGCCGGCCTGGACGCGCTGCGTGCGGACTTCGGCGAGACGTGCTCGTGGGACACGCTGTCGCGGATCGTGATCACGCACCCGCACCCGGACCACGTGGCGGGACTGCCCTTCGTCCGCAGCCGCACGGCCGCGCCGGTCGCTGCGTTCCACAGCGCGGTGCCGGCCATCGAGCGCCCGCACGAGCGGCAGGGCGCCCACCTTGCCGCCATCGAGGAACAGCTCACCTGGGCGGGCATCCCGGCGGACAGCTCCTACGCCGAGCGCCTGCGCCGCCGGGCCGGGAACCTCGCCCTGCCGACGGGCGTGCCGGTGGACACGCCCCTGCACGACGGCGACGTGCTGGACGACCTCCTGACGGTCATCCACACGCCGGGTCACGAGGGCTCGCAGGTGTGCCTGCGCGTGGACGACGTGCTGCTGAGCGCGGATCACCTCCTGCCGCACAACTCCCCGCCGCTGATGCCGCAGCGCATGCAGCCGGGCGCCGGCCTCGCGCACTATCTCGCGTCCCTTGGCCGGGTCGAGGCGCTGGAGGGCGTGCGGCTCGCGCTGGGCGGGCACAACGGTCCGATGCCCGAGTGGCGCGGCCGGACCTCGCAGTTGCGGGCGCGCTACGCAGACAAGCTCGGCAGCGTGCTGGAGGCTGCCCGCGAGCCCATCACCGTCCACGATCTGACGCACGTACTCTTTCCGCGCCTGAATCCCGTGCAGGCCCTGCTGCTGCTCGATCAGACCGGCGCGCTCGCGGAGTATCTGACGGCGCGGGCCGACCTGCGGCAGACGGAGCGGGACGACGGCGCGGCCCTGTTCCAGCGCGCGTGAGCGCTGTTACTTGCCGGGGTCCGGGAACGCGCCCAGGCTGCTGACCAGCACGTTCACCAGTCCGCCCTGGCCCTTGGCGACCCGGCGGACATAGATGGTGTTCACGACGTTCTGCGTGACCGGATCGAACGCGAAGGGTCCGCGCGGCGACTGGAAGCGCACGCCCCGCAGCGCGGCGAGCAGGGCGGGCTTGTCGTCCGTACGTCCCCGGGTCGTCTTGAGCGCTTCCACGATCACGCGCGCCGTGTCCCAGCCGCGCTCCGCGAATACGCCCGGCGTGTCGCCGTATTTCTTGCGGTACGCGTCCACGAAGATCTTGTTCTGCGCCGTCGGCAGGTTCTGCACCCATGGCCCCACGCTGATGGCCCCCACCACGGCGTCGCCCACCGAGTTCAGCAGCTTCTCGTCCATCATCTCGCCGGACACGGTCAGTTTCACCGAGCGGTTCAGGCCGAACTGCGCGAACTGCTTGAGGAACAGCACGGCGTCGCTGCCGCTCAGGAAGGCGTAGATGGCGTCGGGCCGGGCCGCCGCGATGCGCGCCAGGTACGGACTGAAATCGGCGCTGCCCAGCGGCGTGTAGACCTCGCCGGCGACCTTGCCGCCGGCCGCGGTGTACGACGCCTTGAAGTCGTTCACGGAGTCGTGCCCGAAGGCGTAGTCCGCGCCCAGCAGGAACACGTTCTTGCTGACCTTCTGCGCCACGTAGGTGCCGAAGGGATTGCTGAACTGCCACCCGGACCCCGACGCCCGGAACACCCACGGCGTGCGGCGGCTGCGGGTCAGGTCGTTGCCCAGCGAATTGAACACCACCAGCGGCACCTGCGCCTTTTCCACCACCGGCGCGAGGGCGTAGGCGCTGGGCGTGAGCACCACGCCCGCCAGCAGGTCCACGCGGTCGGCGCTGATCAGCTTGTTCGCCTTGCGCAGCGCGACCGCCGGATCGGCTTCCTCGTCCTCGCGCACGACCACGATGCCGCGCCCGGCCACGCGGTTCCCGATGGAGTCCAGGTACAGCGAGAAGCCGCGCAGGCCCTCCTCGCCGATCTGCGCGTACACGCCGGAAAACGGCATGATCACGCCCACCTTCACCGTCCGGGCGGGCGCGGTCTGGGCGGAAACGGTCAGCGGAGCGCCCAGCAGCAGCAGGGCCAGGGCGCGCGGAATGGTCGGGGCTGGGGTCATGGACGAACACCTCCGGGACGGGCCAGGGCGGCGGGCCGCCCGAACCGTGCGCCGCAGAGGCTAGCACCACCGGCGGGCCGCGCGGCGCGCCGCTTGTCCAGGCAGCCCCGCCGTACACTGGCAGCATGACATCTGCCGGTCACGTTCCGCCCAGCGAACAGGAGCAGCTGGCCGCCCTGCGCGCCGCGTACCCCACCCCGGAGGACCTGGTCAGCCGCATGCACCGGGAGCTGGACGCCCTGGAGGCCGTGATCCGCGCCGCCGCGCCGCACTGGACCACCGTGCTGCCCGGCCGCGAGTGGACGCCCGCGCAGGAGGCCGAACACACCGTGATCATCAATGAGGGCACCGGGCGCCTGGCGCGGCTGCTGCTGTCGGACAAGGCCATTCGCCAGCCGCCGGAGGTGCCCGGCGAGTACCGGGAGGGCCGGCGTCAGGCGCCGGCCAACACCATTCCCGCCGGCGACCACACGCCCGAGCAGGTGCTCGAGCGGCACGCCGCGACCCGCGAGCTGCTGACAGTGACCGCGCCCGCCGATCCCACGCGCACGTACTACCACCCCTTCATGGGTCAGCTGGACGCGCTGGACTGGCTGCGCATGGCCGCGTACCAGACCCGCCACCACCGGCAGGCCATCGAACGCGGGCTGGCGGGCCTGAACGGCACGGCACCGTGACCCGGCCCGGCGCTCACATCGCCTGACGGTGCGGCGGTTCCGGCGTGCGGCCCCCGCCGGTGTCCTCGTCGTGGGCCGTGGCGGGATGGGGCTCCAGTTCGGCGTCCGTCCGGAAGGACATCAGCCATGTGGGCGGATCGGGCGTGCCGTCGCGCTCGTCATAGCAGTGAATGCGGCTCACGCGGATGGTCGGTTGCGGTTCCTGCATGCATTCCCCCCGGGGCGCGGCGGTCCGTTGTCAGGGCCGCGCAGCGCCGCTGGCCGTCTCCTCCCCCAAGGCGGCGGCCGCAGCTCGCTCCACAGTGTGCACGGCGGGCGTGATCGGGCCGTGATCGGGCGCGGCGGACGTGGGTGGCCGCCCGCTCTGCTACCCTGCGCCGTGATGACCCCGGAGCGTTACGCCAAGATCCTGCGCGTGCTGCACAGGCGCCAGCCCACCCTGACCGTGCTGATGGATCAGGTCAACAAGCCCCACAACCTCTCCGCGATTATCCGCACCTGCGACGCCGTGGGCGTGCTGGAAGCGCACGCCGTCCCGCCGGACGATGGCCGCCCCCTGGAGTTCGAGGGCCACGCCTTCGAGGCCACGTCCGGCAGCGCGCACAAGTGGGTGCGCGTACAGCGCCATGCCGACGCCGTGGGCGCCGTGCGCGGATTGCAGGCGCGGGGCTTCCAGGTGCTCGCCACGCACCTCTCGCAGCGCAGCGTGGACTACCGCGACGCCGACTACACCCGCCCCACCTGCGTGCTGCTGGGCGCCGAGAAGTGGGGCGTGAACGACGCGGCGGCCGAGGCGGCCGACGCCAACATCGTCATTCCCATGTACGGCATGGTGCAGAGCCTGAACGTGTCGGTCGCCGCAGCCACCATCCTGTTCGAGGCGCAGCGCCAGCGCCTCGCGGCCGGCATGTACGCCGCGCCGCAGCTGTCCCCCGACGAGTTGCGGAACCGCGCTTTCGAGTGGGCATACCCGGACCTGAGCGCCGCCTGCCGCGAGCGGAACGAACCGTACCCCCTGCTGGACGACACCGGACAGCTTCCTGCGTGAGCGTTTTGGTGCGTTGTGTTCACGCGGGTGAACCATGGCGGCGCTGTGCGGCCGGTAGACTGCGCAGACCGAGCCTCTTGAGCCGCCCCCGAGGTGGTTGTGGGGCCAGGAGCGACCGAACGTGAACACTGAAATCATCGTGATCCTGGCGACCCTCGCCGTGCTGGAAGGGCTGCTGTCTGCCGACAACGCGCTGGTCATGGCCGTGATGGTGCGGCCCCTGCCCGCGAACCTCCAGCAAAAAGCCCTGACCTACGTGATGTGGGGCGCCATGGCCCTGCGACTCGCGGGCGTGCTGCTCGCCAGCTTCATCATCAAGTACTGGTTCCTGCGCGCGTTCGGGGCGGCGTACCTGGCGTATCTGGTGATCGCGCACTTCGTCAAGCGTGGTGGCCACGACGACGCGCCCCGCGAACTCACGGGCTCGTTCTGGAACGTGGTCATCAGCCTGAACCTCGTGAACCTCGCGTTCTCGGTGGATTCGATTCTGGCCGGCGTGGCGCTGCTCAAGCCTGCCATGCGCGACACGCCCACCGGCTTCTGGATCGTGGTGGCCGGCGGCGTCATGGGCCTGATCCTGGTGCGCTTCGCGAGCACCTTCTTCCTCAAGCTCCTCGACCGCTTTCCCGCGCTGGACGACGTCGCGTACGTGCTGATCGGCTGGATCGCGCTGAAACTCGGCATCGAGACGGTCGAGCAGGTCAGCGAGCTGTACCACCTGGGCATCAGCGCCCACATGCCCCCGGCCATCTTCTGGACCGGCATGGGCCTGATCGCCGGGATCGGCACCTTCATCGCCACCCGCAAGGCCGCCCGCACCGAGGCGCAGGCCGAGGCGGACGTCGCCGCGATCACCGAGCAGCGCAACCGCGCCGCGAACGACCCCCTCGACGGCCACGTCGACGGCAACTGAGCAGCAGGTCCTGCCGGGCCACTCCCACTCGGGGGTGGCCTGTTGCGTTGCGGCTTCCCGGCGCCGGCGGCCGTCAGGCGGGAGCCGTGACCGTCTCCAGGAATCCGGCTATTGACGTCAACTCCTGACGGCAATGGCCGGTACCCTACGGTCATGGCTGAACTTCTGCTGTTCCACCACGCCCAGGGCCAGACGCCGGGCTTCCTCGCCTTCGCGGACGACCTGCGCGGCGCCGGACACACCGTCCACACGCCGGACCTGTACCACGGCCGCACCTTCGACACTCTGGACGCGGGCATCGCCCACGCCCGGGAACTCGGCTTCGGCGCCCTGCTCGACGCCGGCGTGCGCGCGGCGGACGACCTCCCTGAGGCCCTCGTGTACGCGGGCTTCTCGCTGGGGGTCATGCCCGCGCAGCAGCTCGCGCAGACCCGGCCGGGCGCGCGCGGCGCCCTGCTGCTGCACGCGTGCGTGCCCGCCGCCGAGTTCGGGGCGTGGCCGGAGGGCGTTCCCGCACAGATCCACGCGATGGACGGCGACCCGTTCTTCGTCGAGGACGGCGATATCGACGCTGCCCGCGCCCTGGTGGCCTCGACCCCCGACGCCGAACTGTTCCTGTACCCCGGCACCCAGCACCTGTTCGCGGACCGCAGCCTGCCGTCCTACGACCCCGGCGCCGCCGAGCTGCTGACGCGGCGCGTCCTCGGGTTCCTCCAGAGCCGCTGACCGGCACCCATGGCGGCCCTTCCGGCCTGTGCCCCTGCCCATATGCCTGACCGGGGCGTGGCGGTGCCCGGCGTACACTGCCCCCATGAGTGACCTGCTGGATACCATCCGTGACCTCGCCAAGAAAACCGACAGCAAGATCCTGATGGTCGTGCTCGACGGCATCGGTGGCCTGCCGCTGGAGCTGGGCGGCGATACCGAACTCGCCACCGCCGTCACCCCCAACCTCGACGCCCTGGCCCGCGAAGCCCAGCTCGGCCAGGTCGAACTCGTCGGCGCCGGCATCACGCCCGGCAGCGGCCCCGGCCACCTCAGCCTCTTCGGCTACGACCCGCTGCACTACGTCGTGGGCCGCGGGGCGCTCTCGGCCGTCGGCATCGGCGTGAAACTCGGCGCGGGCGACGTCGCCGTGCGCGGCAACTTCGCCACCCTGGGCGGCAACCGCATCGTCGACGACCGCCGCGCCGGCCGCCCCAGCGACGAGAAGAATGCCGAGATCGTCGGCAGACTGCGGGAGGCCATCAGCGACATCGGCGGCACGCCCGTCGAGATCTACACCGAATCCGAGCACCGCTTCGTGGTCGTGTTCCGCGCGAACGGCGGCCCCGCCCTGGGTGCGAACCTCAGCGACGTCGACCCGCAGGCGACCGGCGTGCAGCCCATGACCGCCGTCGCCCACGACGACGCCAGCCAGAAGACCGCCGACCTCGTCAACACCTTCGTCCAGCGCGCCGAGGCCGCCCTGAAGGACGAACCGCAGGTGAACGGCGTGCTGTTCCGCGGCTACAGCGACGTGCCGCACTTCCCCAGCTTCGACGACGCCTACCAGCTGCGCGCCGCGTGCATCGCCAGCTACCCCATGTACAAGGGCCTCGCCAGCCTGGTTGGCATGGACGTCCTGCCCGTCGAGGGCCACGAGGACGCCCTGGACGGCAAGGTGCAGGCCCTGAAGGACAACTGGAGCAAGTACGATTTCTTCTACTTCCACGTCAAGAAGACCGACTCCACCGGCGAGGACGGCGACTTCCCCGAGAAGGTCCACAAGATCGAGATCTTCGACGAGTTGCTGCCGCAGCTCCTTGCACTGAACCCCGACGTGATCGCCATCGTCGGTGACCACAGCACGCCCAGCAAGCTCGCCACGCACTCGTGGCACCCTGTGCCGCTGCTGATCCGCAGCAATTACGGCCGCAAGGACGCCGCCACGCGCTACACCGAGGACGAAGCGCTCAAGGGCAGCCTCGGGCTGCGGCGCGGCACGGACGTGATGCCGCTGCTGATGGCGAATGCGCTGAAGTTGAACAAGTACGGGGCGTAAGGGAAGCCCCACCCCCAGCCCCCTCCCCCAGACTCGAAGAGCTGCGCAGCAGAGGGGCGACGTCTCCGTCGCGCCGGGCGGCCGGCGCGTTGCCGCTGACCTCGTAAACGCGCTCGAAACCTGGTGGACGGGGAGTGGCGCTGCGCTGGGCATGTGGTCGCCACGTCATTCAGGCTGGCCTGACACGGGGGCTCGTTGGCGTGGGACTGCGTCCTTGCCACGGGCGGCGTCACCGTCACCGCCCGGGCGCTGCGCGCCCATGAGCGAGTGAGCCGACGTCAACTGAGCACGAGGAGCAAGGGGCCGCCCCCGAGCGTATGGGGCCACGTGCGACGGCGTTCGGTCAGTCGCAGGGTGGGACGCCGTGGTGTCCAGCTCCCCGTTTTGAGGGGCTAGCAAGCTGTTTGCCGAGGCTAGGAGGGGGTGACCTCTTTCAGCCCTTCGACAGGGCGTCCATAAATTCCAGGGCGAATTCCACGCCTTTCTCGAAGTCGCGGCGCAGGATGTTCTCGTTCGGGGCGTGGACGCGGCCGGTGGGGTTGCCGATGCCCATGGCAACGACGGGCGCGCCGACGTGCTGCATGAAGGGGTACATGGGGCCGCTGCCGCCGGAGCTGGGGTGCAGGAGCGGCGGGTGGCCGTGCACATGCTCGGCCACGCGGGCGGCGATCTGCACGAAGGGGCTGGTCAGGTCGCTGCGGGACGGGTGTTCGTGACTCTCCAGTTCGACAATCTCGATGTCGTGCAGGCCCTGGGCGTCCAGGTGGGTACGCAGCAGCGTGACGACCCTCGCAGGGTCCTGGTCCGGCACGAGGCGGAAGTCGAGCTTGACGGTGCCCTCGGCAGGCAGCACGGTCTTGCTGCCGGGGCCGCCGTAACCGCCGTGGAAGCCGTTCACATTCACGACGGGCTTCAGGTTCAGGCGGCGGTGGAAGTCCTGCGGCTCGCCCAGGCGGCGGGTGACGCTGTAGCCGTCCATCAGGGCCTCGCCGTGGCCAGGCAGCGCGGCGACGGCGTCGAGGTCGGCCTGAGTCTCGGGCCGGATGTCGTCGTGGAAGCCGGGGATGGTCACGGTGCCGTCGTCGTCTCGCAGCGAGGCGACGGCGCGGCTCAGGCGGTACAGCGGGTTGTCCACGACTGGGCCGTTCAAGGAGTGCAGGTCGCTGGCCGCCACCCGGCAGCGCAGTTCCACGCAGATGATGCCCTTGAGGCCTGCGTACAGCACCGGCCGGCCCTCCGGCGTGATCGAGCCGAATTCCCACCACACGCCGTCCGCGCGCAACTCGGCGGCGTGCGCGGCCACGAAGGACGCCAGACTGGGACTGCCGACCTCCTCCTCGCCCTCCAGCAGCCACTTGACCTTCAGGGGAAGCTGGCCGCCGTGGCGGTCGCGCAGGGCGCGCAGGCCCGCGAGACGGGAGACGAATTCTCCCTTGTCATCGCTCGCGCCGCGGCCGTACAGGCGGCCGTCGCGCTCCGTGAGGGTGAACGGCGGGCTCTCCCACAGCCCGGCGGGGTCCTCGGGCTGCACGTCGTAGTGGTTGTAGATCAGCAGTGTGAAGGGACCCTCGCCTGCCTCGGCGACGAGCACCGGGGCGACCTGGCCGGGAAACATGGCGACCGTGAAGCCCTCGGCCTCCAGCAGGGCCTGCACGGCGTCGGCGGTCTCGTTCAGCATGCGGCCCTGCGCAGACACGCTCTCCAGCGCCACCAGGTCCGCGAGGTCGCGCAGGCCGCGCAGGATGTGGGCGCTCAGGTCGGTGGTGGCGGAGACAGTCATGGACTCAGGGTAGAGGACGCCGCGGCCGGGGTGCGGGCGCACGTCCCGCTGGTCATAACCAGCCGGCCCAGCGGCCCACGCCGATCACGGCCGCGATCAGCGCCAGACTGCCGATCAGCACGTCCCGGAAGCCGCTGTTGCCGGCCTTGAAGACGTCCGCCTGGAAGTTCATGCCCATCAGGCCCGCCACCGCCGCCACGATGCCCAGCGTGACCGTCACGACGGTCAGGACGCGCATCACCTCGTTCGTGCGCTGTCCGGTGCTGCTCATCAGCAGGTCGAAGGAACCCAGCACCGTCTCGCGCGTGTGCCCGATCGCCTCCTGCGTGCGCTCGAAGTGCTGGAACAGCCGGGCCAGGCGTTCCTCGGGTTCGTCGTCCCGGTACACCGCGAAATCGGGGCTGGCCAGTGCCAGGTACACCAGACGGTGCGTGGAGAGCAGGCGGCGCAACTCGCTCACGCGGCGGCGCAGGCCCACCAGGATCGCCAGGTGCCGCCGGCCCTGCCGCGATTCGGCCAGGATGTGCTCGTCCAGCCGGTCCACGTTGTCCTCGATGGGGGAGAGCTGACGGTAGTAGCCCTCTACGTGGTGCGTGAGCACGACTGCCAGGAAGGCGGCGGCGTCCAGCTGCCCGAGCTGCGTGTCGGCCTCCAGCAGCGCGCGGAACGCCTCCAGGAAGGACACGCGGCCCTCGTGCGCGGTGAACACGATGTTCTGCCCCGCCACGAAGCGCACGGGCACGGTGCGGTAGTGGTGCTCGGCCTTCTCCAGGGCACTGACGCGCAGCTGGACCGCGTGGTCCAGGCGGTGCAGGGCCGGGGTGTCGCTGGTGTCCAGCAGCCACGCGCGCGTGGGTTCGTCGAGCGGCAGCCGCTCCAGCAGCCTCGGCAGAGCCCCGTCTCCCTCCGCCTGGACGTCCACCCACAGCAGCTGGTGCGGCTGCACCTGCGGCAGGCCGCGGTTCAGATCGATGCTGGAGTCCTGTCCCTCGGCGTCGAACAGCAGGGCTGTGACTGGCATGGCCCTACTGTAGGCATGTCCGCCGCGGACGGGTGAACCCAGGATGGGGGTACGCTTCGGTGTGGCCCCCGATCCCGAAATCCCGCCCTGCCACATCGCGCCGGCAGGGTGGCTCGTGATCGCCACCCTCAACCTCCCCTGGAAGGAGGCGATCGGTCCAGAGTGCCAACTCTACATCGCGGACGACCTGCCCCTGGCCCTCCTGGGCGGCGAGGATGACGCTGCCCTGGGTCCACGGCTGGAGGTCGCCATGACGACCCTGTACGCTTCGGAACTGTTCTTCGACCTGTTGTCGGGCGAGGGCGACTACTCGCCGGAGGATCTGGACGACCACTACGCGGTGATGGAGAGGCGGTCCGAGGAAGCCCGAACACTCATGCATGCGTGGGCGCAGGAGGCGAGCCCAGCCCTCGGCTCCCCCCTCCTGTCGGCTGACAGAGATACGGTGCGCTGGGACCTGCCGCAACTCAGCGTCGCCCTCCGCGTCACCCAGGAGGACAAGGAACTGCCTGTCGAGGTGCAGCTCATCCTGACGCCACCCGCCGACGACCGTCTCGGCCCTACTGTTTGAAGCCGTGCGGATGGGACTTGTGCCAGTTCCACGCGGTCTGCACGATCTCCTGCAGGTCCGTGAACTGCGGGGTGAAGCCCAGGTCACGCACGATCTTCGTGGCGTCCGCCACCAGCCGCGGCGGATCGCCCGCCCGGCGCGGCGCGATCTCGCGCTTCAGCGGCGTCCCCGTCACCGCGTCCACGGCGTCCAGCACCTGCTTCACCGAGAAGCCGTGGCCCAGACCGACGTTGTACGTGGCGGCCTCCTGCGTGCCTGCTCCCAGCGCCTCCACGGCCAGCACGTGCGCGTCCGCCAGGTCCTGCACGTGGACGTAATCCCGGATGCACGTGCCGTCCGGCGTGGGGTAGTCCTCGCCGAAGATCATCATCTTCTCGCGCTGCCCCAGCGCCGTCAGGCACGCCAGTTCGATCAGGTGCGTCTGGTTGGCGTGCGCCTCCCCGATGTCCCCGGCGGGAGACGCCCCGCAGACGTTGAAGTACCGCAGGATGGTGTACGGCAGGCCGTGTGCCGCCCCGAAGGCGTGGATCATGCGCTCGGTCATCAGTTTGGACTCGCCGTACACGCTCTCGGGCTGCATGGCGGCGTTCTCGGGGATCGGCACGGCGTCGGTGGTGCCGTACACGGCCGCCGTGGAACTGAACACCAGCGGAATTTTGCGGGTCTCCACGATGCCCTGAAGCAGATTCAGGCTGCCGACCACGTTGTTGCGGTAGTAGCGGCCGGGCGCGCGCATACTCTCGCCCACCTCGATCAGGGCGGCGAAATGGACGACCGCGTCCGGCTGGGTGCGGATCAGGGTGTCCTTGACGGCGCCGGCGTCCAGCAGGTCGGCGCGGACGAGTTCCACGTCGGCCGGGAGCGCCTCCGGGTGCCCGCTGGAAAGGTTGTCCAGTACCACGACCTCGTGTCCGGCACGCCGCAGTTGCCGCACCGTGTGCGACCCGATGTACCCTGCTCCGCCTACCACCAGGATCTTCATAAATCCAGGCTAGCAGGCGGACGGAGGGAGGCTACGCAGGCTGACCAGCGGGCGTCAGTTCTGAGGCCCGGCTGGATGCCGTTTACGCATCCACGCCGATGACGTCCGTCACGCTACTCATGCCGTCGCGCTCCAGCAGACGCGCCAGGCCCCGGTTCAGGTCGCGCACCAGGCCCGGACCGCGGTAGATCAGCGCGGAGTACACCTCGACCAGGGCGGCGCCGGCCCGCAGCTTGTCGTAGGCGTCCTGGGCGCTGAAGATGCCGCCCACACCCACCAGCGGGATGCGCCCGCGCGTGATCCGGTACGCGCCGCGCACGAGGTCGGTCGAGCGCCGCGTGAGGGGTCGGCCGCTCAGACCGCCCGCCTCCGCGCGGTGGGGGTGCGTGAGGCCGTCGCGGCTCAGGGTCGTGTTGCTGACGATCACGCCCTGTGCGCCCGCGTCCAGCGCGGCCTGCACGCTCGCCCCGAAGTCGTCGGGGTGCAGGTCCGGCGCGAGCTTGACCAGCACCGGCGGGCGCCGCAGCGTCCGGACGCGCCCGGCGTCGACCTCGGCCACGACGGCGCGCAGCAGCAGCGCGAGGTCGTCTGCCGCCTGGAGGGCCCGCAGCCCCGGCGTGTTCGGGCTGCTGACGTTCACCACGAAGGCGTCCGCGACCTCCTGAAGGGTCCGCACGCACGTCAGGTAGTCGGATGTGGCGTCCTCGTTGGGCGTGACCTTGTTCTTCCCGATGTTCACCCAGATCGGCACCGGGCGCGTGCCCAGGGCGGCCAGCCGGCCGTGCAGCGCCCCGGCACCGTCGTTGTTGAAGCCCATGCGGTTGATCAGCGCGTCGTCCGGCGGCAGGCGGAACAGGCGCGGGCGGTCGTTGCCGGGCTGCGCCAGCGGGGTCACGGTGCCCACCTCCAGGAAGCCGAAGCCCAGCGCCCCGAAGGCCGGCACCGCCACGCCGTTCTTGTCCAGACCCGCCGCGAGGCCCACCGGCGACGCGTAGGACTGCCCCCACACGGTCTGGGCCAGCCGCGCGTCGGCTGGGGCGGTCACGGCGCGTGCCAGGGCGGGCCAGCCGGGCACCCGCGAGGCCTGCTCCAGCAGGTCCAGGGTGAGGTGGTGGGCGCGTTCCGCGTCCAGGCGGAACAGCAGCGGCTTGGCGAGCGAGGCGTACATCGCCCGTCAGGATAGTGCGGGGGTCGTGCGCCGGCTCACAGACGCGTGAACGCGGGTTCGATCTGCACCAGACGCGCGTGCTGCTGCGTCTCGCTCTCCACGATCAGGTCGGCCAGGGTAGTGCCGCCCAGCACGTCGCGCAGGGCGGTGTCCACCCGCTGCCACAGGCCCTGCGTGCCGCACACGTTCTGGCTGTTGCAGGTGTGGTCGTCCTCCACGCACGACACCGGGGCGATGGAGCCCTCCATGGCCGTGACCACGTCGTAGGCGTTGATCTCGGCGGCGGGCCGGGACAGGCGGTAGCCGCCGTGTGCGCCGCGCGTGCTGCGGATGAACCCGGCGCGGCGCAGGTTGCTGGCGATCTGTTCCAGGTAGTGCTGGCTGATGCCCTGGCGCTCCGAGACGTCCTTGAGCGGTACGGGCTGTCCACCGTGCCGGCCGATCTCGACCAGGGCGCGCAGGCCGTACTGTGCTTTGGTGGACACCCACATGCCCGGCAGTCTAGCGCGGAAATCCGGGCGAAGTGTAAGGATTTCCCCGGCGGCCCGTGAAGGCGGGAGACGCGAAAGCGGCGGACACGAGATCGTCCGCCGCTCCTGCATGCGCTGTCAGTGACCGGTGCGTTCGCTCTGGAGCTGGCCGCGGCCCACGGCATCTTCCAGGCGCACGGCGCCGTGGCGGCGCATCAGGCTCAGGGCCTCGTCGGTGCGGGCGCCGCCGGGATCGCGGGCGATCACCATGGTGTGTCCGCTGCGCAGCGCCGCCTGGAAGCGCTCGGCCTGCGCGGCCGGCACGCCCATGGTGCGCAGCAGCTTCACGTAATCGCCGTGGTCGCTGCCGGCCAGCGCGCCGAACAGCCCACCCAGCGCCGCGCCGCCGATCACGCCGAACAGCATGCCCAGCACGCCGCCGTGCGAGTACACGCGCGTGGCCGGAATGATCACCAGCAGCAGCCAGATCGGCACGGTCATGACCAGACCGCCCACCACGCCGATGACCGCGCCCCGGATCACGCTGCCGGTGCCGCCGGGCGCGCCCGCCTCGGGGCTCACGCCGGTCGCCTGCGCGATGGTGTCCTCGGCGACCACGTCGGACAGGGCAAAGCCCAGGTGATCACGCTGGAAGCCGCGCGTCTTCAGGGCCTCCAGCGCCTGCTGGGCCTGACCGGGTTCACGGAAGAGGGCAACGACGCTTTCCATATCCTGACGTTGTAGCACGGCGCGCGCCCGTGTTGGAGGGAGAACGTCCCGCCGGCGCCGCCCGCGCGCAGCGCGTCAAGACGGTCAGGGCCGGTACGTTTGCCTTGAGGCCGTTTCCTATACTGCCAGCATGACCATCGGGGCAGCGCTGGGCGTGCCGGATGCCGCGTTCGAAACGCGGCTGCGGGACGTGCTGCGCTCGAGGGTGGAGTTCATCGAGCTGATCGGCGAGGATCTGGTCGCAGCCGGCGGCAAGCGCACCCGGCCCCTGATCACGTACCTGTCCGCGCAGGTGCTGGGCGCCGCGCCGCACGGTCCGGCGTGGGCACACGTGGTGGACCTGGGCGTGTGCGTGGAACTGCTGCACTCGGCGTCGCTGCTGCACGATGACCTGATCGACGACGCCGATACCCGCCGCGGTCACCAGGCGGCGTTCCGACGCTTCGGGAACGTGGTGAGCGTGATGAGCGGGGACTTCATGCTCTCGCGGCTGCTGATGCTGCTTGCGGACATGCCGGGCGGCGCGAGCCTCACGCGGATCTTCGGCGAGACGGCCAGCGTGATCTGCGAGGGCGAGGTGCTGCAGTTCCAGGTGGCGGCGTACCAGGACTACACGCTGGAGCACTATCTCAACGTCATCCACGGCAAGACCGCAGCCCTGGCGCAGCTGGCGGCGCGTGGGCCGGCCCTGCTGCTGGGCGCTTCGCCGGAGCAGGAGCGGGCCCTGGCGATCTTCGGGCGCGAGTACGGCATGGCCTTCCAGATGCAGGACGATCTGCTCGACCTCGCGGGCGAGGAAGCGGTGATCGGCAAGCCGGTGGGCGGCGACCTGCGCGAGGGCAAAGCCACCCTGCCACTGCTGTACCTGCTGGACGGCCCGCACGGCGCCGAGGTGCGGACCGTGCTGGAACGCCGCGCCGCGCAGGACGGCGATGTCGAGCGGGTACGGGCACTGGCCGCGCAGGAGGGCGTGGTGCTGCGGACCCGTGATGAGATCCGCCGCCGCGCCGCACTGGCCGTGGACGCCCTGGCGGTCTTCCCGCCCTCCGAGGCGCGTGACGAGCTGGAGCGCCTGGCCGTCCGAGAGATCGAACGCGCCCGCTGACCGTTCCAGTATCCAGGCCGTCCAGGGGAACCGGACGGCTCTTTTCATTCGCCAGGTGAACGGCCAGCCGGCAAACCGGAATCCTGCTGGAACCGCTTCCCAATTTTTCGCGTGTTCAACGGCATTTCGTGGGGTTGACGCCACCTGTCCGCGCGGTGAGGATGTGGGCGGCCCC
Source organism: Deinococcus metalli (assembly GCF_014201805.1). Taxonomy (NCBI): domain Bacteria; kingdom Thermotogati; phylum Deinococcota; class Deinococci; order Deinococcales; family Deinococcaceae; genus Deinococcus; species Deinococcus metalli. The sequence goes on from NZ_JACHFK010000005.1 coordinate 284,964, forward strand.
ACGTCCCACCCGGTGTAGGAGCACACCACCCATCCGAAGGGGCCGGCACGTCCCGATGAAGTTGTCTATGCGTGTATGCTCCGGAAGACAGGACATTCCACCCCGCCGCGCCCCGGTGGCGCGGCCCGCGAAGGAGACCAGCGAATGCGGGCATCAGGACTCAACTGGCAGGGCCTCATGGAACAGCTCCAGATGGCCCTGCCCCATTGCGACGTGACCGACCAGTCGCTCGCGTACTTCAAGTACCCCAGGCGCACCGTCAGCCTGAACCTGCCGGTGCGCATGGACGACGGCAACGTGCGGATGTTCCGCGCGTACCGCAGCGTGCACAACACCTCGCGCGGCCCCAGCATGGGCGGCGTGCGGCTGCGCTCGGGCATCGGCGCGCATGAGTGCGAGGTGCTCGCCGCGATCATGACCCTCAAGGCCGCCGTGGCCGATCTGCCGCTGGGCGGCGCCAAGGGCGGCATCGACGTCGACCCCGGCAGCATCAGCGCCCACGAACTTCAGGGTCTGGTGCGGCGCTACGCCAGCGAACTCGTGGAATTCGTCGGCCCCGGCACCGACATCCTGGCGCCCGATATCGGCAGCGACGAGCAGGTCATGGCGTGGATTCTCGACGCCTACGCCGAGAACACGGGCGAGACCATCAGCGGCGTGGTGGTCGGCAAGCCCCTGCCGCTGGGCGGCAGTTACGGTAGCAAGGACGCCCGTGGCCGCAGCGCCGCGCTGGTCACCGGCCGCATCCTGGAACGAGACGGCCGCAGCCTGAACCGCGCCCGCGCCGCCGTGTACGGCTACGGCGCCGTCGGCCGCACCGCTGCCCAGACCCTCGCGGACCAGGGCGCGCTGGTCGTGGCCGTCAGCGACCAGGGCGGTGGCACCTTCGCCAGCGGCGGCCTGGACCTGGACGCCCTGACCGCGCACCGCGCGCAGACCGGCTCGGTGCAGGGCTTCGGCACCGACATCAGCGCCGACGAGCTGGCGGAACTGGACGTGGACGTCCTGCTGCTCGCCTACGACTACGGCGCCGTGCATGCCGGGAACGCCCACGCCGTACGCGCCGACTACGTGGTCGAGGCCACCAACCGCGCCGTGCTGCCCGAGGCCGAACGCTTCCTGCGCGCCCAGGGCGTCACCGTGATTCCGGACCTCGTCGCCAGCCTGGGCGGCGTGGTCGTGAACTACCTCGAATGGGTGCAGGACGCCAGCAACTTCTTCTGGACCGAGGACGAGATCGAGCGCGCCATCGACCAGCGCGTGAACGCCGCCGTGGACGAGGTCATGGCCTTCGCGGATACCCGCCGGGTCGACCTGCGCACCGCGTCCTACGCCGTGGCGCTCAACCGGCTGAACAACGCGACCGTGATGCGTGGGGTGTATCCGTGACCACCAGGTTCCCGGCGCGTAGGGACAACAAGCGCCAACGCGCGGGCCGCCAGACCGGCGAAGTCCTGCACCTCGACCCGATTCCCTCTCCCATCCAAGGAGTTTCCCGATGACCGCCACGCACGACCCGTCCTCCCCGGCGCCCGCTCCGGCGCGCGCGCACGCCATTCCCAGCTACCTCGACCCGAACAACATCGGGCCGTATGAGATCTTCCTCGAGCAGGTCGAGCGCGTCACGCCGTACCTGGGCAAGCTGGCCTTCTGGGTCGAGACCCTCAAGAGGCCCAAGCGCATTCTGGTCGTGGATATCCCGGTGCACCTCGACGACGGCTCGGTGGCGCACTTCGAGGGCTACCGCGTGCAGCACAACACGTCGCGCGGCCCCGCCAAGGGCGGCGTGCGCTTCCACCAGGACGTGACGCTGTCGGAGGTCATGGCCCTCTCGGCGTGGATGACCATCAAGAACGCCGCCGTGAACCTGCCGTACGGCGGCGGCAAGGGCGGCATCCGCCTCGACCCGCGGCAGTACTCCACCGGGGAACTCGAACGCATCACGCGGCGCTACACCAGCGAGATCGGCCTGATCATCGGGCCGGACAAGGATATTCCTGCTCCCGACGTGAACACCGGCCCGCAGACCATGGCGTGGATGATGGACACGTACTCCATGAACGTGGGCCGCACCGCCACGGGCGTCGTGACCGGCAAACCCGTCAGCCTGGGCGGCTCGCTGGGCCGTTCGGACGCCACCGGGCGCGGCGTGTTCGTGACGGGCGCGCAGGCCATGCAGAAACTCGGCCTGCCCATGCAGGGCGCGCGCATCGCCGTGCAGGGCTTCGGGAACGTCGGTGAGGCCGCCGCCCGCATCTTCCATGAACACGGCGCGCGGATCGTCGCCATCCAGGACGTCACCGGCACCATCCACAGCGAGGCCGGCATCGACCCCGCCGCCGCCCTGGCGCACCTGCGCGCCACCGGCCGGATTGTGGGTCTGCCCGGCAGCGAGGAGATCGCCGCCGCCGACTTCTGGGGCGTGGACTGCGACGTCCTGATCCCCGCCGCGCTGGAAAAACAGATCACCCTCCAGAACGCGGACCGGATCAGGGCCCGGCTGATCGTCGAGGGCGCCAACGGCCCCACCATTCCCGCCGCCGACGACCTGCTGGCCGACAAGGGCATCACCGTGGTGCCGGACGTCCTCGCCAACGCGGGCGGCGTGACCGTCAGCTACTTCGAGTGGGTACAGGACTTCAGCTCGTTCTTCTGGACGGAAGACGAGATCAACCAGCGCCTCGACCGCATCATGCGCGACGCATTCCAGAGCCTGTGGGACGTCAAGGAACGCCACGGCGTGACCCTCCGCACCGCCGTGTACATCGTCGCGTGCACGCGGGTGCTGGAGGCGCGGGCGCTGCGCGGCCTGTACCCCTAACCCGAGTCGGGCGGCGTGACCGGGACCTGGCCGCACTGGGCAGGGCGCGCTGCCGAGGAACGCCCGCACCACAACGCCGGGGGCGGGGAGCAGAGGATTCAGGCTCTCCGCCCCCGGCGTTGTGGCCAGCGACCGGCGCCGGGGCCTCCATTCCTGATCCGGATATCACCGGCCGGGCTGCATTGTGTCGGTCAGAAGGGGGAGGTGGCAGAGCAACCGCAGTGCGCGCGGCGTGACAGTCGACAGCAGATCTCGCCGCCCCGGCCTTCCCTGGCCGCCGGCTGACCTCCTCAGGGAAAGGATTGCCCATGTCCAGAACCGCTGTTCTTGCCGGACTCAGCCTGCTCCTGGCCGCCTGCACCTCGACCCCGCCCGTGGAGGCCACGTACTACCGCCTTCAGCTGAAGGGCAACCTGAAGTACCTCGACGCTGACCACTGCACCACGACCCTGGCCCTCAATCCCGGCTCGACATACGCCGACGGCGCCTGTCAGCTGTGGACCCTCGTGGACGTGGGAGGCGGGTACGCCCGCGTGCAGCTCAAGAGCAGCGGCGAGTACCTCGACGCGCCGGGTTGCGCGAGCCCCGTGGTCGTGGGTGCCAGGTCCACGGTCCAGGACGGCGCGTGTCAGGAATGGCGGCTGGTGCCCGACACGGACGGCTGGTCACGCCTTCAGCTCAAATCCACCGGGCAGTATCTCGATGCGGCCCAGTGCGCCGGGCCGATCGGCCTGGACACCGCCTCGGCGTATCTGAACGGCGCGTGTCAGCTCTGGAAACTGGTGCCGGTGTCCCCAGGCTGAGCGACACCTCACAGCGGGAACCACAAGAGTTGACAGGGCATGCCCTTTAACTCTTGTGGGGCGAGCAGAGAGAGTGACCGCTGTCAGTACAGCTTGTCCAGCACGTCGTCCTTCATCACGAAGGAGTTCTCCTTGGCGGGGAACTGCCGGGCGCGCACCTCGGCGGCGTAGGCGGCGATGGCCTCGCGCGACAGCTTCCCGATCTCGGCGTAGCGCTTGGCGATCTTCTTGTCCTCGCCCTCGTACATGCCGAGCAGGTCGTGCGTGACCAGCACCTGTCCGTCGCAGTTTACGCCCGCCCCGATGCCGATGGTCGGAACGGCCAGCCGCTCCGAGATCAGCCGCGCCAGCCGCGCGGGAATCGCCTCCAGCACCACCGCGAAGGCTCCCGCGCGTTCCAGCGCCACGGCGCCCTCCAGCGTCCGGCGGGCCGTGTCGTCGTCCTTGCCCTGCACGCGCAGGCCGCCCTGGGCCGTCGCGGTCTGCGGCATCAGGCCCACGTGACCCATCACGGGAATGCCGTTGCGGGTCAGGGTGTCCACGACCTGCAGGATCTCGGTGGTCGCGCCCTCCATCTTCACGGCGTCCGCGCCGGTTTCCTGAATCACCTTCACGGCGTTGCGCATGGCGTCCTGTGTGCCCGTGTGGTACGTCCCGAATGGCAGGTCCACCACCATGAAGGTGTCCGGCGCTCCCCGCCGCACCGCCCGCGCGTGGTGGATCATGTCGCCCAGCGTGACCGGGGCGGTGCTGTCGTAGCCCAGCACCACGTTCCCCAGCGAGTCGCCCACCAGGATCACGTCGACGTCCGCCGCCTGCGCGTGCTTCCCGCCAGGGTAGTCGTAGGCAGTGACCATCACCAGCGGCTGTTCGGAGCCCTGCAACTCCGGGATGCTGCGTTTCATGCAGGGAGGGTAGCAGAGGGGCAGGGGAGACCCCGGCGCACTACCGGTTCAGTCCTCCGCCACGTCCGTGAGGTCCATCGCGCGCAGTTCCGGGGCGAGGGCGGCGGTCACGCCCACCACGATCAACGTCACGATGCCGCCCAGCCACACGCTGCGGGTGGTGCCCAGCAGCTTCGCGGCGACGCCGCTCTCGAAGGCGCCGAGTTCGTTGCTGGCGCCGATGAACATGCCGCTCACGGCGTTCACGCGCCCGCGCATGTGGTCGGGCGCCTTGAGTTGCAGGGTGGCGCTGCGGATGACCATGCTGATGCCGTCGAACACGCCCGCGAAGATCAGGGCGGCCACGCTGAGGTAGAAGTTCCTCGACAGGCCGAACACGATCATGCACACGCCGAAGCCCGCGACGACGCTTAGGAGGATGCGGCCCGCTCCCTTGCCGGGCGGGTGCCGGGTGGCGTAGAGCATCACCAGCAGCGCGCCGATGCTGGGCGCGGCGACCAGCACGCCCAGCCCCTTCGGGCCGACCGCCAGGATGTCTGACGCGAAGATGGGCAGCAGGGCGACCGCGCCGCCGAACAGCACGGAGAACAGGTCGAGCGCCATGCTGCCGACCAGCACCTGCCGCTGCATGACGAAGGCCAGCCCGGCCTTGACACTGTCCCAGATGGGTTCGCCGGGTGTGAACGCGGGGCGGGGCTTGGGTTTGACGTACAGCACGCAGCCCAGCGACACGACGAACAGCACGAACGCGAAGGCGTACGCACCGGCCGGGCCGACCGACGCGTACAGCACGCCGCCCACCGCCGGCCCGGCGATCCCGGCAGCCTGCCACGCGCTCGACCGCCACGCGCTGGCGCGCAGCAGCAGGTCGCGCGGCACGACCTGTGCCTGAAACGCGGGCAGCGCCGGGTCGGAAAAGCCGCGCGCCACGCCCAGCGTGAAGATCAGGGCCAGGATCGGCAGCGTACCGCCCACCAGAGCGTGCGGGGCGTACAGCGCGAAGCACCCGGCGCACACGACCTCCACGGTGATGGTCGCCAGCAGGATGCGGCGCCGGTCGTTGCGGTCCGCGACCACGCCGCCCAGCAGCGCGAGGCTCAGCGCAGGAATCGCCTCGACCAGCCCCAGGATGCCGAGGGTAAGGGGATTTTTGGTGATCTGGTACAGCTGGTACGCGACCGTCAGGGCGACGGCGCGGCCCGCCAGGGTGCTGGTCACGGCGGCCAGCAGCATGGCGCGGAATTCCGGGAGCTGGAGAACGGACGTGCTGGTCGCCGGCAGGGCGGCGGATTCGGGCGGCGCACTCACCGGCGCAGTCTAGACCCGGCCGCGCCGCGGAGCGTCTTCAGGCGCCCTTGATGACCTCGCCCCAGCGGCCCAGCAGCAGGTAGATAATCCAGCCGGTCACGGCGACGTACAGCCACACCGGCACGGTCCAGCGCACCCACGCGCGGTGCCGGTTGAAGTACACGCGCGCGCCCGGCGCGTCGATGTTGCCGAGGTTCCCCGCCGCCTTCAGCCCCCGGTACGCGTTAAACAGAGCGCCCAGCGCGAGCGGCAGGTTCGCGGCGGCCAGGATGATGTGGCTGATCAGCAGCGCGATATATGCGCCGTGGTTGGGCCCGACGTACTTCTTCTCGTAGCCCAGGCCCAGGCGCGTCAGGTACAGCACCAGGAACAGCGTGGCGAGGCTGGACGCGACGATCATCGCCCGCATGTGCGCCTCGCGGTTGCGGTGGCGGATGAAGTACACCCCGACGAGCAGGGCCACCCCGCTCAGGACGATGGTGATGACTGACCACTGGTTGATCGTTTCCGCCATGACCCGCGCAGTCTAGGGGGTGCGCGTCGGGTCAGGTGTCCGGGCGCTGTGGGGACAATTCTCCGGCGGGTGGCGTGCATACAATGCCCGTGGACTTCGCCGCTCGTGGCCGGCGAAGGCAAAAGGCGGTGGAGGAGTGAGTGGAACGCTGACGGCTGCCCGCGCGGGTGCGGGCGTGTGGCTGCCCCGGCTGGCGTGGGCGGCGCTGGCCTACAACGTGCTGGTGATCCTGTGGGGGGCCGTGGTGCGCCTGACCACCTCGGGCGCCGGCTGTGGCGCGCACTGGCCGCTGTGCAACGGAGTGGTGCTGCCCCCCAGTCCGACCCTGCACACGGTCATCGAGTTCAGTCACCGGCTGACCAGTGGCGCGAGCGGGCTGCTGGCCATTGCCCTGGTCGTGCTGGCCTTCCGCGTGACCCCGAAGGGCCACCCGGCGCGGCTGGGCGCGGCCCTGAGCCTGGGCCTGATCGTGCTGGAGGGGCTGGTGGGCGGCGTGCAGGTGCTGCTGGGCCTGACCGCGACCTCCACCGACCCGGCGCGCGGCTTCGTGCAGGGGGTACACCTGGCGAACACCTTCGCGCTGCTGGGCGCGCTGCTGCTCACGGCGCTGTGGGCGTCGGGGGCGCCGGCCGTACGGCTGCGCAGGCAGGGCCGGGCGGGCACGCTGGGCTACGTGGCCCTGGCGCTGCTGCTGCTGCTGGGCATGGCGGGCGCCGTGACCGCGCTGGGCGACCTGCTGTTCCTGCCCGCCGACGGCACGCCCATCGACACCGTGAAGCATGACTACGCGGCCACGGCGAACGTGCTCCAGAACCTGCGCGTGATCCACCCCATGCTGGCGATCGTGGTGAGCGCGTTTCTGGTGTGGCTGGCTGCCTGGTTCCGGCGCGAGCGCCCCTCGCCGGGCGTGGAGCGCTGGAGCGTGGCCGTGTGGGGACTGATCGCCGCGCAGCTCGTGCTGGGCTTCCTGAACGTGGCGCTGCGCGCTCCGGCGTGGCTGCAGCTCTCGCACCTCGCGCTGGCGTGCGCGCTGTGGCTGGCCACGCTGACCCTGGTGTACTTCGCGCTCACGGCGCTGACCGTGCAGGGCGCGCCGCGCACCGTCGCCGGCCGGGTGGGCGCATGACCGCCTCCGACCACGTCACGCGCTCTGATACGGTGACGGGCATGTCGTCCGCCACGCCCGTCCGCGCCACCTGGCGGGACTACTTGGCGCTCACCAAGCCCAAGGTGATCAGCCTGCTGCTGTGGACGACCGTCACCGCCATGGTGATGGCCGCGCGCGGCTGGCCGGGCCTGTGGCTGCTGGTCGTGGTCAGCGTGGCCGGATACATGTCGGCCGGGTCGGCGGGCGTGTTCAACATGATCATCGACCGCGACATCGACCTGAAGATGGCGCGTACCGCCAAGCGGCCCACCTCCAGCGGGCTGATCTCCACCCGCGACGCGGCCGTGTTCGGCGCGGCGCTGCAGGTGCTGTCCTTCGTGGCGCTGTGGGTGTGGGCCACGCCGCTGGCCGCATGGATGAGCCTGGCGGGGTTCGTGACCTACGTGGGGCTGTACACCGCCCTGCTCAAGCGCCGCACGTGGCACAACATCGTGCTGGGCGGCGCGGCCGGGTGCTTCCCGCCGCTGGTCGGCTGGGCGGCCGTGACCGGCGACCTGAACCTGTTCGCGTGGTTCCTGTTCGCGGTGATCTTCTTCTGGACACCGGTGCACTTCTGGGCGCTGGCCCTGATGATCAAGGAGGAGTACCGCGAGGTCGGCATTCCCATGCTGCCAGTCGTGCACGGCGAGAAGCTGACGGTCGCGCAGATCGGGCTGTACGCCATCTACACGGTGGTGCTCTCAGTGATGCCGGTGTTCTTCCACGAGGTGGGCGCGCTGTACTTCGTGCTGGCCACCGCGCTGGGAGCGTGGCTGCTGGTGCTGTCGTGGCGGCTGTACCGGCACGTCGCGTCGGGCCAGGTGGTCGAGCGCCGCGTGGCGGTGCCGCTGTACCTGTATTCGATGCTGTATCTGGCGCTGCTGTTCGTGGCCGGCGCCGCCGACCGCACCCTGTTCGCGCACCTCGGCTGAACCGGGCGGATGGGCCGCGGGCAGGACACTTTACCCGGGACTCATGGTGTTCCATGGCGGGTATGCCTGACCGAACGGTCGAGACGGAGCGCTGGAACGCGCGGCCGGACCGGGTGAACGCCGCACCCCCGGCGTCCGGACGCACTAAACTGCAGGGCAGAGGAAAGGAGTGATCTTGAACACCACCCAAGACCGCCACCGCGGCACCCGGAGGCACGTCGGCCGGACGGGCGCCCTGGCCGCCGCACTGGGCATGGCGCTGCTCAGCGGTTGCCAGCAGGTTCGGCAGAGCATCTCGATCGGCGACATGTCGTCCGCCTACAACCGTGAGATCTGGTGGATGAGCCTGTGGGCCATCGCGCTGTCGATCATCATCTTCGTCGGCGTGTCGTACGCGCTGTTCTACACGGTCAGCAAGTTCCGTGACGACCGGCACGGCGCAGAGCCCGCGCAGTTCCACGGCAACAACCGCCTGGAGGTCGCGCTGGTCGTCGTGCCCGTGATCATCGTGTTCGGCCTGAGCGTGCTGGCCGTCAAGAGCCTCGCGGTCGTGAACAACGTGAACGCCGAGGCCCCGAAGATCGACGTGCTGGGGCGGCAGTTCTGGTGGAACTTCGGGTATCCGGCCGCCACGGCCGCCGCGGGCGGTGTGGTCACCAACGGCAACGAGATGATCATGCCCGCCGCGCAGCCGGTCGCCGTCACCGTGACCAGCGGCGACGTCATCCACGGCTTCTGGGCGCCGAACGTCGGCGGTCAGCGCGCCGCCATGCCCGCCGTGAAGAAGACCTGGATGATCGACTCGGACCGTCCCGGCGCGTACCAGGGCAACTGCTCGCAGCTGTGCGGGGCCAGCCACGCCAACATGCGCTACAAGGTCGTGGTGCTGGAGCAGGCGCGCTACACCGCCACGCTGAATGCCATGCAGGCCTACCGCGCGCCGGAACCCGCGCCCGGCAGCGCCGAGGCCCGCGGCTACGCGCTGTTCATGCAGGGCAAGCCCTCCACGGGCGCGGTCGCGTGCGCGTCGTGCCACCGCGTTCAGGGCACCACCGCCGCCGGCGCCGCCGGGCCGGACCTGAGCTTCTTCGGCACCCGCCGCACGCTGGGCGCCGGCATCTGGGAGGCCATGACCGAGGCGCACTGGACCGACGAGAAGGCCGCCGCCGAGCTGCATGCCTGGCTCAAACACAGCCCCGTCGTCAAGCCCGGCAGCCTGATGCCCCGCTACGACGGCGGTGAGTACCTGGTGCAGGGCAAGAGCGTCAAGGGCGGCACGCTGACCGACACCGAGATCGACGACATCGCCGCGTACCTGCGCAGCCTGCAGCTGCCGGCGGAAGCGGACTACTGGAAGGGCACGCCCGTGATGGGAGCGCCCACCGCAGGAGGAACGCCGTGACCATTCAGCATGCCCCACCGTCCCAGCCGGTCACCGCGCCCCGCCACTCTGTATGGGAGGTCATCAAGGACTACATGATGACCACCGATCACAAGAAGATCGGGACGCTCTACATCGGCACGTCCATCCTGGGCTTTGCCATCGCCGGCCTGCTCGCCGTGGCGATCCGCCTGCAGCTCGCGCTGCCGAACAACACCTTCCTGGTCGGCACCGGCTACAACCAGGTGCTGACCCTGCACGCCGCCCTGATGATCTTCTTCTTCCTGATTCCCATCGGGCTGTTCGGCTTCGGGAACTGGATCCTGCCGCTGCAACTCGGGGTGCGCGACGTGGCGCTGCCGCGCGTGAACACCTTCGCGGTGTGGCTGTTCATCTTCTCGCTGATCCTGGTGGTGCTGGGCCTCGCCAACGGCGGCGCGCCCAGCGTGGGCTGGACCTTCTATTACCCGCTGTCGGTGGACGCCAACCAGACGGGCGTGTCGGTACTGATGGTCGCGCTGACCCTGAACGGCATCGCGTCGCTGCTGGGCTCGGCCAACTTCGCCGCCACGGTCGTGAACATGCGCGCGCCGGGCATGAGCCTGTGGAAGATGCCGATCTTCGCGTGGAGCATCTTCGCCACCTCCATCCTGCAGCTGATCTCGCTGGGCGGCCTGACCGCCGCGGCGCTCGTGACCTTCCTGGAAATCAAGCTGGGCCTGAGCATGTTCAACCCCGGCATGGGCGGCGTGCCCGTGATGTTCCAGCAGTTCTTCTGGTTCTACTCGCACCCCGCCGTGTACGTGATGCTGCTGCCGTACCTGGGCATCGGTGCGGAGATCGCCTCGACCATGGCGCGTAAGCCGCTGTTCGGCTACCGCGTGATGGTGTACTCGATCCTGGGGATCGTGCTGGTGTCGCTGCTGGTGTGGGTGCACCACATGTTTGCCGTGGGCCTGCCCGAGAGCTGGCAGATCGCGTTCATGATCGCCACGCTGATCGTGGCCGTGCCGACCGGCGTGAAGATCTTCAACCTGATCGGCACGCTGTGGGGCGGGCGGATCATGATGCGCACCCCCACATACTGGCTGGTGGGCTTCATCTTCAACTTCCTGATCGGCGGGATCACCGGCGTGGCGCTGGGCATGATTCCCTTCGACTACCAGGTGACCATGTCGTACTTCGTGGTCGCGCACTTCCACAACGTGATGATGTTCGGCACGGCGTTCCTCGCCATGGGCGGCATCTACTACTGGTGGCCGAAGATGACCGGGCGCTTCCTGAACGAGAAGCTGGGCCTGGCGCACTTCTGGCTGTTCATGGTCGGCTCGTGGATGACCTTCCTGCCGCAGTACATCCTGGGCCTGCTCGGCATGCCGCGTCGCTACTACACGTACCCCGACGGCAACTTCGCGTGGACCGAACTGAACTTCATCTCCACCCTGGGCGCGCTGACGCTGCTGGCCGGCGGCATCGTGTGGGTGTGGAACATGTGGCAGAGCGTACGCGTGCCCGCGACCGCGTCGCCGAACCCCTGGGGCGGCTTCACGCTGGAGTGGACGGCCGCCAGCCCGCCCGCCGCGTACAACTTCGCGCACGACTTCCCGCGCACCTTCCCCACCGAGCGTCCGCTGTACGACTGGGAGAAGAACGGCGACACCCTGACCCCGGTCGATCCCAAGACCATCCACCTGCCGCAGGACTCGTGGGGCCCCTTCATCACGGCCGTGGGCATGCTGCTGATGGGCTACGGACTGAGCTTCGGGTGGTTCACAAACTACACGCCGGCCGATGGCCTGCGGCCCTTCTTCAGCGCGGCGCCGGGGCACGTGTTCGCCAGCATCGTGCTGTACCTCAGCATTCCGCTGTTCCTGTACGGCCTGTTCAAGTGGGCCGGCACACCGGAGTACAAGGAACCCACCGAGCACCACTTCCTCACGAAGTATGACAACGGCTTCCTGGGCATGGCGTGGTTCATCATCTCGGAAGTCGGCCTGTTCGGCGTGCTGATCGCCGGGTACGTGTACCTGCGCATCAGCGGTCACGCCGAGCCGCCCGCGCTGCGCCCGAACATCTGGCTGGCCGCCCTGAACACCCTGATCCTGGTGAGCAGCTCGTTCGTGATCCACCGCGCCGAGCAGGACAACCACCACGGCAAGGTCACCCGCTTCCGCATCGGCCTGTTCGTCACGCTGCTGCTGGGCGCGCTGTTCATGCTGTTCCAGGTGTACGAGTTCAGCCTCTTCGGCCATGAAAGCGACTGGCGTCAGAACCTGTGGCAGTCGTGCTTCTTCACCATCGTCGGCCTGCACGGTCTGCACATCCTGATCGGCGGCACCGGCGTGGCCCTGCCGTACTTCCAGGCGATGACCGGCAAGATCGACAAGCACAACCACGGTTCGATCACGCCCGCCAGCCTGTACTGGCACCTAGTGGACGTGGTGTGGCTGTTCATCGTGGCGATCTTCTACGCGTGGTAAACCGGGTGTGAGGCGCTGAGATCGATTCGGCGTCAACCGCCGGGCCGGCGGGCGAAGTCCACAACTTCAAACGCCTGAATGAGGGGACTGACTGCGGTCGGTCCTCTCGTCCGTTGGTGCTGGGACACCCCGCCCCGCCGGCTGCCCTAGCCTGCCCGAATGAAGATCCTGACCGCCGCGCTGCTGGCCGTGGCCGCGATCCTGGCGAGCCTGCTGCTGTACCGGCAGGCGAACCCCGGCGTGAGCGGCGGCGACGCGCTGGACACGCCCACGCCGCTGCCCGCGGTCGCGCTGCTGGATGACCGGGGCCAGTCGACCACGCTCGCGCATTCGGATGGTCGGATGCGGCTGGTGTTCTACGGGTACGTGCGCTGCCCGGACGTGTGCCCGGCCACGCTGGCGAGCCTGAAGAACACCTGGGGCCGGCTGGACGCCGCGCAGCGCGGGAAGGTGCAGGTGCAGTTCATCAGCGTCGATCCGGCGCATGACCGCCCGGACGTGGTGCGCGCGTACCTCGACAAGTTCGACGGGACGTTCACCGGCCTGACCGGTACCTCAGAGGCGGTGAACGCGGCGGCGAAGGCGATGTTCGTGGGGCTGGTCACGCCGCTCGCGGAGCACGGCGCGCATGACGGCGGCGCGCACGACGCGGCCACGGTGAGCGCCGCGCCGGCCGAACTGCTGCACGGCGATCAGGTCAGCGTCGTGGACACTGGGGGCCGGTTCGTGCGGGTGTACGGCAACGGCGCGGTGATCGACGGCACGCTGGAACGCGACCTGCCGGGCCTGATCAAGCAGTACGGGTCGTAAGCCACGACGACGGCCGGCCAGGGAGCACCTTGCTCTCCCTGGCCGGCCGTGCCTGCTGGTGCTCAGCGCTTCAGCTGGATCACGCTGAACGTGGCGCCGTCCGGATCAGCCAGGACGGCAATCGTGCCGAACGGCGAGTCGAAGGGCGTGACCGTCACGGTGCCGCCGCTCGCCTCGGCGGTCTTCACGGCCTGCTGAATGTCGTCCACGGCGAAGTACGTCATCCAGTGCGGGGGCACGCTGGCGGGCCAGTGACCGTCGTCCATCTGCATGATGCCGGCGGTCTCGACGTCGTCCTTCTTCAGCGTGTAGTACGTCATGCCGCCGGGCATCTGATCGGAGTCGGCGCCGAACAGGGTGGTGTAGAACGCGCGGGCGCCGGAGCTGTCGCGGGTCAGCACCTCCTGCCACGCGGGCGCGCCATGCGCGCCGGCCACGGTGTAGCCGTGGAAGTCCAGCGGCTGCCACAGACCGAAGGCCGCGCCGGTCGGGTCGGTTGCCACCAGCATGTGGCCCATGCGGTGCACCTGCATGGGCTCGACCATCACATTCCCGCCCAGCTCGCGGATGCGGTCGGCGTCGGCCTGCGCGTCGTCGCTGCTGAAGTACACGGTCCACATGCTGGGCATGCCGGCCATGTCCGGGGATTTCGCCATGAAGCCCGCGATCTCCTCGCCGCCCTTCCGGACGCGGTGGTAGTGGCCGTAGTCCGCGCCCTGGTCCTCGAAGGTCCAGCCGAACAGAGCGCTGTAGAAGGCCTTGGTCTCCTCGGGCTTGCCGGTGCTCAGGTCGAACCACGTGGGGGTGCCGGCGGGGTGCGTCAGTGCAGTCATGGGGAACCTCCGGGAAGGACAGTGCGAGCCGCTCCGCCGTGGGCCGACGTCTGGCCGGACCACGGTGGAGAGGAGCGCGGGCGGGGTGCTCCAGCCGCAGCCAGAGCGTCATCTTTCTTACACTTCAGTGTACGCCGGGTCGCGTGTCCTGTCAAATTCTTCCGGGCCAGTTCCGCTCACAGCTAAATTGCGCTACACTTCCCCCATGACCGATGCTGCCTCCGGACTCGACGCCGCCCTGCGGCCCAAGACCCTGGCCGAGTACGTGGGGCAGGAGAAGCTCAAGGACAAGATGGGCGTGTACCTCCAGGCCGCCAAGGGCCGCCGCGAGGCGCTCGACCACACGCTGCTGTTCGGCCCGCCCGGCCTGGGCAAGACCACGCTGGCGCACATCATCGCGGCCGAACTCGGCGTGAACATCCGCGTGACGTCCGGGCCGGCCATCGAGAAGCCCGGCGACCTCGCCGCCATCCTCACGAACAGCCTGGAAGAAGGCGACGTGCTGTTCATCGACGAGATCCACCGGCTGGGCCGCGTGGCGGAAGAGCACCTGTACCCGGCCATGGAGGACTTCAAGCTCGACATCGTGCTGGGGCAGGGGCCGGCCGCGCGGACCATCGAGCTGCCGCTGCCGCGCTTCACGCTGGTCGGCGCGACCACCCGCCCGGGTCTGATCACCGCGCCCATGCGCAGCCGCTTCGGGATCATCGAGCACCTCGAGTACTACACGCCCGAGGAGATCGCCATCAACCTGCTGCGCGACGCGCGGCTGCTCGGGTTTGGTCTGGACGAGACGGCCGCGCTGGAAGTCGGCGCCCGCTCGCGCGGCACCATGCGCATCGCCAAGCGCCTGCTGCGCCGCGTGCGCGACTACGCCGAGGTGGCCGGTGAGAGCACCATCAGCCTGGAGCGCTCGCACAGCGCTCTGGACAAGCTCGGCCTGGACTCGGCGGGCCTCGACGACCGCGACAAGAAGTACCTGGAGACCCTGATCCACCGCTTCGCCGGCGGCCCGGTCGGCGTGGACACCCTCGCCACCGCGATCAGCGAGGACGCCCTGACCCTGGAGGACGTGTACGAGCCGTACCTGATCCAGCTCGGCTTCATCAAGCGCACGCCGCGTGGCCGGGTCGCCACCGCGCACGCCTACGACCACCTGGGCCTGCCGGTCGGCGGTGCGGACAGCGACCTCGGCATGTTCGTGAACTGACGAGCGAGGGATGCGGGTGGGGCCGGCGGCGACGACCGGCCCCACCCGTGTCTTTCTGATTCCCGCTCAGGCGCGCTCCAGCTCCAGCAGCCGCGCCTTGCGTTCCGCTCCCCAGCGGTAGCCCCCGTGCCCGCCCGCCTTCGGCACGATGCGGTGGCATGGCACGACCACCGCGACGGGATTGGTGGCGCACGCCCGGGCAACGGCCCGCACCGCCGCCGGCTGCCCGATCATCCCTGCGAGCTGGGCGTAGGTGCGCGTCTCGCCGCGCGGAATCTCGCGCAGGGCCGCCCACACGCGCCGCTGGAAGTCCGTGCCGGGCACGTCTGTCGTCAACGGAAGGGTGCGGCCGGCCAGGTGTGCCTGCACGCCCTCGACATACGTCCTGAGGAGGGCCGCGTCCTCCACCAGTTCCGCACGTGGGTACTCGGCGCGCAGTTCGGCACCCAGGGCGTCCGGCTCGCCGAAGCGCACGGCACACAGACCCCGCGCGGTCGCCGCGACCAGCATCGGCCCCAGGACGCTGTCTGTGACCGCGTAGTGAATGCGCTCGCCGGCGCCGCCGCGCGCGTACGCACCGGGCGTCATGCCGAGCTGGTCGGTCGCGGGGGCGTACAAGGTGGCGGGCGAGTCGTGGCCGGCGCCGTACAGGGCGGCCGTGACGTTGGGGGTCATCTTCAGTTCCTCCTTGAGCTTCTGGGTGCGGCGGCCGAGCGCGTACTGCTTGGGGCTCACGCCCAGGCGCGCCTTGAACACACGTTGCAGGTGAAAGGGGCTGACCCCCACCGCCGCGGCGAGATCGGCCAGGGCGGGCGGAGTCGGCGCCGCCTCGATCAGTGCCTGCGCGTGGGCCACGGCCCTGGCCCCGGCGCCGATCCGCTCCGGCGTGCAGCGTTTGCAGGGCCGGAACCCGGCCGCCTCCGCCGCGCCGGGCGAGTCGTGGAACGACACGTGCTCGCGGCGGGGGCGGCGCGACGGGCAGCCGGGGCGGCAGTAGATGCCGGTGGTGCTCACGCCGTACCAGAACGTGCCGTCGGCGGCGCCGTCGTGCGCCAGGACGGCCGCCCAGCGCGCCGCGTCGTCGGAAGATTCGGTGGTCATGCCCGCAGGCTACGCGCCCCGTGCGCCCCCCGTGACCGGATTCTTGCGGTCAAATTCCTCTGCCCGCGGCCGGTACACTTCCCCCATGGGATGGACTCTGCTCCATTCCGCCACACCCGGAACCGCGCCGGCTGCGGCTCCACTCCGCGCCGCCCATCCTCTCTCCTCCTCACGTCCGTTCGGATGTCCAGGGTGCTGTGCACCCTTCCCATCGGAGGCTTCATGTCCGACCTTCAGGTGCAGGTCTTCGGCACGCGCAGGAGCAAGGAAACGCGCGCCGCCGAGCGCTTCTTCAAGGAACGCAAGATCAAGATCCACTTCGTTGACCTGAACGAGCGGCCCATCGCGCGCGGCGAACTCGCGCGTTTCGTGCAGAAATTCGGCGTGAATGCCCTGCTCGACCTGGAGGGCAAGGCCTACGAGCGCAGCAACCTCGCGTATCTCCGCACCACCGAGGAGGGCATCATCGCGAAGGTGATCGAGACGCCGGAGCTGCTGAAACTGCCGCTGGTGCGCGGCGGCAAGGTGCTCACCGTGGGCGAGGACATGGACGGCTGGAAGGCGATGGTCGCGGGGCCCTGAGCGTTACGGGTCGGCGTGGCCCAGCGGGTCGGGCTGGGCCTGCCGTACGCGGGCCAGGAACGCCATCAGCTCGTCCGCGAACGCCGGCCCGAAGTGAGTGCCGCCCAGGTGCGGCCCGTCCAGGTGCAGCAGGCGGCTCGCGGGCGAGGTGTTCGCGGCGTACAGCACCTCGCCGTTGCGCGCGAACGACACCGCCGAGTCGGCGGCGCTGCCCGCCACCAGCACCGGCAGCGCCGCGCCGGCCCCTGGGTAGTCGCGCCCCGGGTCGCGGCCGGGCGGCAGCGCCTCGCCCGGTTTCAGGCCGTGCGCGGCGGCGATGTCGGCCATGAAGGTCGGGTTGCCGCCGCGCCACGCGTCCTCCAGGCTCACCTGGGCGTCCAGCAGCATCACGCCCGAGACCGGGTAGACGCCCGCGTACGCCGTGAGCAGCGCCGGCAGGCCGCCCATCGAGTACCCGAAGTTGAAGATGTGGCCGTCGAAGGGAAACAGCCGGACGGCGCGGGCGTGCATGTCGGCCAGATAGGTGATGGCCTGCGGCGCGCCCCACGTGGTCGGCCCGGCGTCGTTGCTGACCAGCACGGCATACCCGGCGTCGCGCAGCCGGGCGTACAGCGCCGTCAGGTGCGGGCGGGTCAGGCTCAGGTCGGCCGTCATGCCGCGCGAGTGCGACACGACCACCAGCGGGCATGCGGGCGTACACGCACCGGGCACGTACAGGAAGGCGTCGCCCAGTGGGTGCGGCAACCGCAGCGGGGCCGCGTGCGGGTCAGCTGGGGGCGTGTCACGCACGGGCACACTCGGCGCGGTCTGGGTGGGGGGCAGGGCGGTCAGGGCGGCCGGCGACACCAGCACGGCGCCCAGCAGCAGCGGAAATACCACACGCTTCATCCCGCCGAGGGTAGCAGGGCGACCCTGTCACGACCCTAACGGCCGAACAGCCACCGGGACGCAGCCGTGCCCGTCAGCGCGCGCGCGATCAGCAGCGGCACCAGAAGCGCGGCCAGCCCGTATCCCAGCAGCGTGGCGGCGAATCCCAGCGGGTGCGCCGGAAAGCCCCAGCGTTCCATGACGTACAGCAGCGCCGGGTGCAGCAGGTACACCTGCAGGCTGAGGGTGCCCAGCACCGTCAGCGCCCGCACCCAGCGGCCCCGTGTGGCCGCCAGCGCCAGCGACGCGCCGAACAGCACCAGCACCGCCGCCGCCGTGTACGCCCAGTTCGCCGCGCTGAAGGCCAGCGTGCTCACCGGCTCCTCCTGCAACGCCGACAGCGACAGGGGCAGGAACCACGCCAGGGTCAGCGCGGTCACGCCCACGATCCACACGCGCCCGCGCGCCCACAGCGCCTCGAAGGCGCCCTCGTTCGCGCCGAAGTACATGCCCAGCGCCAGGGTCGGGAGATACCACACCGCCATGGTCGCCGGGTACGCGAACTCCAGCACGTCCACCCGGTTCAGGCCGTACACCGCGAGCTGCGCCACGGCCGCCGCCAGCAGCACGCCCCACAGCGGCCAGCGCCGACGCCACAGCGGCAGCAGCAGCGGCAGCACCGCGTAGAACTGCAACACCACCAGCAGGAAATACAGGTGGTAGTAGCCCTTGCCGTACAGCAGCCACACCGCCCAGCGCCCCGGCTCCCGCACCTGCGCGGCGTCCTCCTGGCCGGTGGCGAAGCGGAACAGCACGTACAGCAGCGTCCACAGCAGGTATGGCAGCAGGGCCGTGCGCGCCCGCGACGCGTAGTACCGCCGCAGGTCGAAGTGCCGCAGGGCCGAGCGGGTCAGCACCAGCGCGGTCATGAACACGAAGGCCGGCACCACGAACAGCAGCGACCGGTTCAGGACCGCCAGTGCCGTGCCCAGCGCGCTGCCCTCGGGCGCGTACCGCAGCCCCATGCCCGAGGTGTGGAGGGCCACCACCGCCATGATCGCCACGCCCCGGAACACGTCCAGCGCCACCACGCGCCCGGCTGGCACCGGCACACTCGCCGGCGCCGGCGCGGGACGGTAGTCGGCGCTCACGGTCATGACCGCTCACAGTAGGCATGGCCGGGGCGGGGCGGGCGTGTCCAGAGTCAAGGCCCGTTAACCGTGCTCACCGGCCACGCCCAGCGTGGCACCATGAGCCCACGGAGGAGTCTCATGACCAACACCGCCCCGCCGCCGGAAGACGCGCCGGCCAGGATCACCGCCCGTATTGCCGAACTGGGTGGGTGGCGCGGCCAGACCCTCGCCCACGTCCGGCAGCTGATCCACGACGCCGTGCCCGACGTGCAGGAGGAGTGGAAGTGGGCCAAGGCGACCTCGCCCGGCGTGCCGGTGTGGTCGCACGGCGGCGTCCTGTGCACCGGTGAGGTCTATCAGTACGCCGTGAAACTCACGTTCTTTCGTGGCGCGGCGCTGCCCGATCCGGCGGGGCTGTTCAATGCCAGCCTGAGCGGCGCGGCCCGCCGGGCCATCGACCTGAAACAGGGAGAGACGCTCGACGCCGCCGCGTTCCGCGACCTGATTCGTGCCGCCGTGGCCGCCAACGCCGCCGCGAAGAAGACGTAACCCGGCCCTCAGCGACCGCCACTCACGTCCAGCAGCGTGCCGGTCACGTACGACGCATTGTCCGACAGCAGCCACAGAATCGCCCGCGCCACCTCCTCGGCGGTGCCGCCCCGGCCCAGCGGCACCCCGGACGCCAGGCGCGCCACCCGCCCCGGCTCGCCGCCCAGCGCGTGGATGTCCGTCTCGATCAGGCCCGGCCGCACACCACACACCCGGATGCTCTCCTGCGCGACCTCGCGCGCCAGTCCCACCGTCAGGGTGTCCACCGCGCCCTTCGACGCCGCGTAGTCCACGTACTCGCCGCCGGAGCCCAGCACGGCCGCCCGCGACGACACGTTCACGATCACGCCGCCCGCCCCGCCATGCCGGGTGGACAGGCGCCGCACCGCCGCGCCCGCGCACAGGAACGCGCCGATCACGTTCGTGGTCAGGACGCGGTGCAGGCGGGCCGCGTCCATCTCGTCCACGCGGGCCTGCCGCTCCAGGGTGCCCGCGTTGTTCACCAGCCCGCGCAGCGGCCCGAACTCGGCCTGCACCGCGTCGAACAGGCGCTCCACGTCCGAGTCCACGCCCACGTCGGCCCGCACGGCCAGCGCCCGGCCACCCGCCGCCTCGATGCCGCGCACGACCTCGGCTGCGGCCTGGGCGTCATGCCGGTAGCTGAGGCCCACCGCGTACCCCGCCTGCGCTGCCAGCCGCGCCGTCGCCGCGCCGATGCCCCGGCCGCCGCCGGTGATGAGGAGGGAAGGGGTCATGGGTCAGGATACCCAGACCGTGGTGCATTCTCCGGTGGCTGACAGTTCGCAACCTCTTCCGTACAGAGGCCCGAACATCATTTCCACCGTGAGTACGCCAGTGTCGAGGGTACGGGTGAACGATGCAAGACCGATCTCATACACATCTGGGCGGTGCCCTGCACGGCGCGGCGGGTCTTGCCCGACGTGCCAGATCGGCTGCCATTGGCTCACGTAGAAACGCCTCCACTCGAACACGCTTCTATCAGTGTGTCCACAATGGTCGACGAAGAAAGCGCGGAGTGGCCAGGAATATGCATCCTCGCCGCTCTCCACCACGCCATGGTGAAGTTCGACGAGCCACATGGCGCGTGGACACAGCGACTCGTACCTGAACCAATTGTCGTTGAGGATGCTCAGCGTCTTCCTCAGCGCGTCATCCACCTGTCCGCTCCACCCTCACCCGTGTGTTGTGGAACGTGCTGCCGCCGCCCAGGTCGGTCAGCGTCTGGGTGGTGATGGCATTGATGCTCTCGCCGTCCGGCGCGTTCAGGCCCCACCACGTTCCCTCCAGCACCGCCACGCCGGGCTGCACGGCGTCGGTGACCTTCACCCGGCGGCAGGCCTGCCCGACCTCACTGCTCAGGGTGGCGGGAGCGCCGTCCTCCAGGCCGTAGGCTTCGGCGTCGGCGGGGTGGATCATGACGTGCGGTTCACTGCCCTCGGCGCGGGTCAGGTTGGGCAGGTTGCCGTAGGTGGAGTTCAGGAAATGGTGCGCGGGCGGCGTGAGGAGCCGCAGCGGGTAGTCCGCGTTCAGCACGGCGTCCGGGGCGCGGTACTGCGGCGCTGGCGAGAGCTGCACCTTGCCGCTGGGCGTCTCCGCGCCGTGGGCGTAGGGCAGGAACCCGTCCGGGAGGCTCAGCTTCACGCTGCCCTCGGCCTTCAGCCGCTCGGGGGTGATGCCGCTCAGGTGCGCGTGGTCGGTGGTCAAGAGCTCGGCCATCAGCTCGTCCAGCGACCAGTACACGCTGGGTTCGGTCACGCCCAGGCGGCGGGCGAGCTGCTGGAAGACCCAGGAATTCGGGCGGGCCTCGCCGGGAGCGTCGATGGCCTGCGCGTTGTATCCCAGGTAATGGTGCCCGTAGCTGGTGTACAGATCTGGGTGTTCCGCGAAGGTGGTGGCGGGCAGCACGTAGTCGGCCAGCCGGGCGGTCTCGGTCAGGGCCTGTTCCAGCACGACCACGAGCAGGTCGTCCCGCTGGAGGCCGGCGCGCACGCGGGCGCTGTCCGGGGCGACCACGGCGGGGTTGCAGTTGTAGATGAACGCCGCGCCGAAGCCGCCCTCGGGGCGCAGGGCCGTGGCCAGCTCGTTCATGTTCACGTGCGGCACGTCCGCCGGCCGCCGGTGCTGCGCGCCCAGGCGCGTGCGGTTGAGTTTGAAGGCGCCGCTGGTGCTCAGGGTGCAGCCGCCGCCCCGATGGCGCCAGTCGCCGGTCAGCGCGGGGATCAGGGTGACGGCGCGCAGGTTCGTGCCGCCCGTCTCGTGGCGGGTCATGCCGTACCCGACGCGGATGTACGTGGGCCGCGTGGTGCCGATGGCGCGGGCGAAGGCGCGCACGGTGTCGGCGTCCAGCCCGGTGACCTCGGCGGTGCGCTCGGGTGTCCACTCGGCGGCGGCGGCGCGCAGCTCGTCCGCGCCCAGCGTGGCGTGCGCCAGGTAGGCGTCGTCCGTCCAGCCGTGGGCGAACAGTTCGTGCATCACGCCCAGCGCGAGGGCCGCGTCGGTGCCGGGGATGAGCTTCAGGTGCTCGTCCGCGAAGGCGGCGGTGCGGTTGCGGTACGGATCGACGCACACGATCCGCGCGCCGGCCTTGCGGGCGGCCGTCAGGTGCGGCGTGAGGTGGCTGTTGGTGCTCAGCGAGTTGATGCCCCACAGCACGATCAGCCGCGCGTGCGCCACGTCCGCCGGATCGACGCCGTAGCGGGTGCCGTAGCCCAGCGTCCACGCGGCGGTGCCGGCCGACGCGCAGATCGTCTCGTCGAGTTCCGGGGCACCCAGCACCCGGAACAGGGCGTGCGCGTGGTGCCCTTCCATCAGGCCCATGGTGCCGGCGTAGGTGTACCGCAGGATCGAGCTGGGGCCACGCGTGTCGAGCAGGGCGCGCATGCGCGCGGCGATGTCGTCCAGGGCGTCGTCCCACGTCACGCGCTCCCACACGGGCCGGGCGGCCGTCTTGGCGTTCACGCGGCGCAGGGGGTACAGGGGCCGCTCGGGGTGGTTCGCGCGGGCGGGGTAGTGCACGGTCTTGACGCACGCGAAGCCCTTGGTGACCGGGTGCGCCGGGTCGCCCGTGACCTTCAGCATGCGCTGCGGCCCGCCGTCCGGAGCGCCCACCGTGACCTTCAGGCGGCACGCGTCCGGGCAGTCGAGCGGGCAGGTCAGCAGCACGTCACGCGTCACGGCGGTCATGCGCGGAGTCTACGCGGCCCGCCGGGAGCGGGGGAGGGCCACTTGCACCCAGGTCACACGTGCTGGTGCGGGAGTGCGGTCAGACCGTGAACTCGACCCCGCTCAGTTCCTCAGACAGCGCCCACAGGCGCCGGGCGGCGTGACGGTCCTGCGCGGCGTCCGCCTCTGACACGCGCTGCGGAGTCCCGCCGAGTTCCAGCACGCCGGACGGGCCGTAGTACCCGCCGCCCACCGCGTCCGGCGAGGTCGCGGCGTACAGGGTGGGCAGGGCGCCCTGTGCGGCCGGCTGGGCGAACCAGCGGTTCAGGAGGGTCGCGCCGCTACTGTCGCCCTGGAGGCCGGTCGACGCCCAGCCGGGGTGCGCGGCGACGGCCAGCACGTCCTGTCCGGCAGCGGTCAGGCGGCGCTGGAGTTCGGCTGTGAACAGCAGGTTCGCCAGTTTGCTCTGCCCGTACGCGGGCATGGGCGCGTAGGGCCGCGAGTGCCAGTTCGGATCGGTGAAGTCCACGTGCCCGAAGCGGTGCGCGATGCTGCTCACGGTCACGACGCGCGCGCCGGGCGTGCGCTCCAGCAGCGGCAGCAGCCGGGCGGTCAGGGCGAAGTGGCCCAGATGGTTCACGCCGAACTGCGTCTCGAAGCCCTGGGCGGTGCGGCCCAGCGGCGGCACCATGATGCCCGCGTTGTTCACCAAGACGTCCAGCCGGCCGAACCTTTGAGTGAAGGCCTCTGCGAACGAGGCCACGGACGTCAGGTCGCCCAGGTCGAGCGCCATCGGCACCACCTCGCCCCTGGGGCGCAGCGCACGGATCTGCTCCGCGGCACTCTGGGCGCGCTGCGCGTTGCGGCACGCCATCACCACGGTCGCGCCGTGCTGGGCGAGGACACGGGCCGTCTCCAGCCCCAGGCCGCTGTTCGCGCCGGTCACGATGACGACCCGGCCCGTCTGGTCGGGCACGCTGGCCTCCGTCCACGTGCTGTGCCGGCGGCCCCGCAGGAAGTACGCGAGCGGCCCCAGCGTGTTCACGAACAGCGCCGCGCGCCACGCGGCTTTCTGGCCGTTCACGTTCTCGGGGCGGCGGCCGCTCAGATCGGCCCACGCGGCGGCGAACACGCCGAGCTGCGCGGCTCCGGCGACGACGAGCGCGGTCTTCTGGGCGGGGGTCAGGTCTGTCCAGCGCTTGATCTGCATGCGCCCCATCCTCTCAGGGCCTGTGGTCGCGCTGGGCCCTGGACCGGTCAGGTTTTCCTCACGGTCCACAGTCCTCGCGGAGGGCCACTGCACCGCCCGGGTCGGACACGCGCGGCAGGTCACTCACGGCGTAGCCGCGAGGCGGGACACGTCGTACACGCTGAGCACGTTGCCGGAGCCGGGGAAACTCTGTGTCCGCAGCAGGCGGAACTGCGCCGGGGGGCGGCCCGTGAACAGCGGCGTGCCGTCCGGCCCGGCCAGCAGCGGGAACGTGGTGAGGTGCAGCTCGTCCACCAGGCCGCGCGCCAGCAGGTCGTTCCACAGCAGGCGGCTGAGCAGGATCAGCAGGGGCGGTCCCTCTCCGGCCTTCAGGGCGCGCACCGTGGCCTCGGCGTCCGCGATCCGCACGGCGCGGGCGGTCGGGAAGGGCGTCAGGTCGTCGGGCGTGAGGTGATCCGACACGATCACCGTCTCGATCTGCGCGAGGCGGCGCGCAAAGGCCCGGCGCACGTCGGTCGCGCCCGGATCGTCCCGCACGCCCTGCCAGTAGCGCAGGTTGTTCAGCGCCGAGACGTGTCCGGCGAGCAGCAGCGTTCCGGCCGCCTCCAGCAGCGCCAGGTTGTAGTGGTCGAACTGGTCGTCGCCGTGGTAGTCGGGGTGCTGGTACGTGAAGAGGGGCACCAGTGTCCGGCCGGCGTCCTCGTAGCAGCCGTCCAGGGTCACGAAGTTGCTGACGATCAGGGGTCTCATGCACCCGGCTCCGGCGGGTGGGGCACGTTGAGCTGCCACGACACGCCGTACGGGTCGTTCACCCACGCGAAGCGCGCGGAGAAGCCGTAGTCGGCCGGCGGCATCAGCACGCCGCCGCCCTCCGAGAGGCCGGCGTACAGCGCCTCGAACTCGGCTCCGTCGGTGCAGTCCACAAACAGCGACGAGGACGGCGTGAACGTGAACGCGTGCGGAACCGGGCTGTCCGACACGCGCACAGTCAGGCCGCCCGCGAGGTGCAGGGTCGCGCCGCGGATCAGGCCGGCTGCCGCGCCGTCCTCCGGGCCGTAGGGGTCGAGGTGCGCCACGCGCGCATCCGGGAACACGCGGGTGTACAGGGCCAGGGCGTCGGCGGCGGCGCCCTGGAACATCAGGAAGGGCGTCACGGTCTGGGGCATGGGTGGGTCTCCTTCATGGGCGCGAACCGATCTGCTGCACGGCCCAGCCGTTGCCGTCCGGATCGCGGAAGAACACGAAGCCGACGTTGTCGAGCGGATCGTCCGGCGTGGCGGGGCGCGGTGGGCCGCCGAGCACCCGGATCTCCCCGACGTCCACCCCGCGCGACACGAGGTCCGCGTGGGCGGCGCGCAGGTCGTTCACGACCAGTTGCACGCCCTGGAGCGAGCCGGGCGGCATGCTGCGCGGCCCGAGCACGATGGAGCACCCGGAGCCCGGCGGCGTGAGCTGCACCAGCCGCCCGCTGCCCGTGACGACGTCATGGTCCACGTGGAAGCCCAGGCCACCCTCGTAGAAGGCCTTCGCCCGGTCGATGTCCGACACGGGCACCACGACCACCTCGAGCGTCCAGTTCACGCGCCGCCGGCCAGCGTCTCGATGGCCTTGGCCACGCGCCGCGCCCGCGTGTCGGGGTTGGTGGTGCCCTCCACGCTCAGGGTGTGCTGGCGCTTGCCGCTGTAGGACAGCTTCCCGAAGGCGGCCAGGGCGGCCGGGTTGGCGTCCAGCGCGGCCTGGAGGTCGTCCGGGACCACGACCTCGCGCGGGGCGGTGTCGGGCTCCAGCGTGACGGTCACGGTGTCGCCGGCGCTCAGGCCCGCGCCCCTCCGGTGCTCGGCGCTCACGGGGATCATGGCGTGCCCGCCCATCACGCCGACCGTGCTGCGGTACGCGTACCCGTTCACGGTGACGTGCACGGCGGGTTTCTTGCCGCCGCCGAGCGCTGCGATGATCTCCGGCGGCACCTCGATGCCGGTCGCGGTCTTGCCTTCCTGCTTCAGGGTCGTGGTGAACGTGGGCATGGCTCTCCTTTCAGGGCTGCGTGGTCTGGGGCAGCGGTGGGTACTCGTCGTGGCGGCGGATCTTGCTGAAGGTATCGTCCCGCGGCCAGCCGGGCGGCGAGTCCTCCCACGCCTCCTGGCGGCCGTACGGCGTGATGTCGAGGTGACCCGCGATGCTGGAGAGGAGTTCCGCGCCGCGGCCCACCGTGCGGTAGGTCAGGTAGGGCCGGCCCCCGTGCCGCAGGTACACGCTGAAGCCGGGCACCTCGCCGCCGCCGGGCTTCGTCCAGCCCCAGTCCTCGTTGAAGGTGGTGTCCTGCACGGACACCCACGGCACGCTCCAGCCCATGCGCGCCGAGTACGCCAGCAGCGCCCCGATGGGCGCGCGCGAGATGCGCACCAGCGTGATGTCGTACGGCGCGAGGTGCGAGGGGTGCGGAATGGCGTTGTCGGCGTCGTCCGAGCACGACACGCAGCCCTGCGTCCAGTGCGGCTCGAACATGAAGTGGTGGACGATCAGCTGCGAGCGCCCTGCAAACAGCCCCGACAGCGTGACCGGGCCGTGCTCGCCCGTGAAGGTGTAGTCCTCCACGGGCGTCATGGGCAGGCGGCGGCGCTGCGCGGCGATGGCGTCCCGCAGGCGCGTCTCGGCCTTTTCCAGCGGCAACAGGGCGTCGCGGGCGGCCGTCCACGCCCCGCGGTCCACGATGGGCGGGTGCGCGGCCATGGTGTCGATGAGCGCGGTGTCGATGGGTGCGGTGTCGACCAGGGCCGTGTCGCTCATGACCGGGCGTCCTGGGCGTCCAGGAAGGGCTGCACCACGGCGGGCAGCAGCGGCGACGTGAAGATGTCGTAGTGCGTGACGCCGGGCAGGATCGCCAGCCGGTGCGGCGTCATGCCGCTGCCGTCCCAGCCGCCGTCGCGCTGGCCGCCGCCCAGCAGCGCGAAGAACTCGGTGGCGTGCGCGGGCGCGAAGGAGTCCGCGTTGCCGGCCACCAGCAGGGTCGGCGTGGTCAGCGCCGCGACCTGGGGTGTCCAGTCGTAGTCGCGGCGCATCAGGTCGCCCATCTTGCCCCACAGCCGCGCCCAGTCGTCCGGGCGGGGGGCGACGGCGGCGTACAGCTCGTAGATGGGCGTGCGGAGCATGTGCTGGGCGGTGTGCTCGCCCATCTGTTCCATGCTGTCACGCGAGCTGATGTACCACGCTTCTCGTCGCAAGGGCGTGGACACCGCCACCATCGCCCGCACGGCGTCCGGGTGGCGAATGGCGGTCTGTAGGGCCACGCCGCCGCCCAGCGAGTAGCCCATCACGTCGGCGCGCTCCAGCCCCAGGTGACGGATCAGGGCTGCAAGGTCGTCGGCCATCGACTCGTAGGACAGCGGACGGTCGATGTCGGCAGTGCGCCCGTGGCCCTGCACGTCCACGGCGATCACCTCGCGGCCCGCATTGAGCGCCGGGGTCAGGCCGCCGCCAAACATGCCGGTCGCGCCGAAGCCGCCGTGCAGCAGGATCAGCGGGACGCCGTCCGGGCGGGGTGTGCCCGAGCGCTCGTAGTACATGTGCAGGCCGTTCAGGTCCGCGTAGGTGCCGGGGGTGGGGTGGATCGTGGTCATGCGGTTCCTCCGTGTGGAGCGTACCGGAGCAGCAGCAGGCCGCCGGTGAAGGGCTGCGCTTCCAGCAGGGTCAGGGACTGGTTCAGGCCGGGTGGGAAGACGGGCCGCGCCCCGCCGAGCAGAACCGGGTGCAGCCACAGGTGGTACTCGTCGATCAGGTGCGCTCGCGCCAGTGCGTCCAGCAGCGTCATGCTCCCCAGGACGACGAGGTGGCCCTGCCCCTGCGCCCGGAGGTCCGCCACGCCGTCCAGGTCCGGCAGGACCGTGGTGCCCGGCCATGCCGGGTCGCGCAGCGTGCGGGAGACCACGGCGCGCGGCGTGCCGTTCACGAAGTCCGCGATCCATGACGCGCCGCGCGGCTGTGCGGGCCAGTACGCGGCGAGGTGGTCGTAGGTCACGCGGCCCAGCAGCAGGGCGTCCGTGCCGCGCATCATGGCCTGCACGCGGGCGTCCGCGTCGGCCTGGCGGGGACGCATCCACGCCGCCGGCTGCTCCGTCACGCCGTCCACGGTCGAGTCGAGGTTGGCGATCACGCGGCGCATGCTCAGTCGCCCGGCTGCGGCGCAGTGGTCTCCGGGGCGGGCGGCCCGGCGTGCCCCGGCCCGGCCTGGGGCGTTTTCTTCAGGCCCAGCGCGAGCGGCACGGCCAGCGCGGCGATCCACGCGGACACCGTGAACGCGAGCTGGATGCCGCTCTGCTGCGCCAGCAGCGGCGCCGCTCCGCCACCCGCCAGCGCGGCGCTGCGCGCGGCGTACAGCGTGACCAGCAGCGCCGTGCCCGCCGCGCCCGCCACCTGCTGCAGGGTGCTCAGGATGGCGCTGCCGTGCGAGTACAGCTGCGGCGGCAGCGGCCCCAGGCTGCTGGTGAACACCGGCGTGAACAGCAGGGCCAGGCCCACGCTCAGGACCACGTGCAGCGCGATCAGCGCCCACACTGGCGTGGCGGCGGTCAGGTGCCCCAGGCCCCACAGCACGCCCGCCATCAGCACCGTGCCCGGCAGCGTCAGCGGGCGCGGCCCGATGCGGTCGTACCAGCGGCCGACGGTGGGCGCGAGCAGGCCCATCACCAGGCCGCCGGGCAGCAGCAGCAGGCCGGTCTGGAGGGTGCTCAGGCCGCGCACGCCCTGCAGGTACAGCGGCAGCAGGATCGCGCCGCCGAACAGCGCCATCATGGCGATCACCATCAGGCCCACGCCGAGGGTGAACTGTGGGAACGCGAAGGCGCGCAGGTCGAGCAGCGGCGCGTCCCGCCGGATCAGGACCCGCTGGCGCCACACGAACGCGGCCAGCGCCACGACCGCCACGCCCAGCGGCCACAGCACGCCGGAGCTGCCGAAGCCGCCGGGGCCGCTCGCCTGATTCAGCGCGTACACGAAGCCGCCGAAGCCCAGCGCGGACAGCGGAATGGAGATGAGGTCCAGCGGCGAGTTCCTGCGCTCGCCCACGTTGCCCAGCATCCGCGCCCCGTACGCCAGGGCGGCCAGGGCGATGGGCAGGACGAACAGGAACATGAAGCGCCACGACAGGACCTGCAGGATCACGCCCGAGATGGTCGGCCCGATGGCCGGCGCGACCGAGATCACGATGCTGATGTTGCCCATCACGGCGCCGCGGCTGCGTTCCGGCACCACCGTCAGCACGGTCGTCATCAGCAGCGGCAGCATGATCGCGGTGCCCGATGCCTGCACCACACGCGCCAGCAACAGCGGCACGAAGCCGGGCGCCAGCGCGGCCAGCAGCGTGCCCGCACTGAACAGGCCCATCGCCAGCAGGAACACCGTGCGGGTGGCGAGGCGCTGGAGCAGGAAGCCCGTGACTGGGATCACCACCGCCATGGTCAGCATGAACGCCGTGGAGAGCCACTGCGCGCTGCCTGCGCCGACGCGCAGGTCCTTCATCAGCACCGGGATGGCGACGTTCATGATCGTCTCGTTCAGGATGACCACGAAGGTCGCGATCAGCAGGATCATGACCACCGCGCGGTCGCGGGCAGCGAGGGTCTTGGGCGCAGCACTCATGGACGGACCTCCGGGATCACGGGTTCATCGTTGTGAAGGACGGACAGGACGTTGCCGGCGGGATCGGCAAACCACGCGATGGTCGGTCCCTGGCCGCGCATGATGCCCCTGCCGTCGAGGTTCATACCCTCGTAGCGCAGGGTCTCGATGCCGGCCGCGTGCAGGGCGTCCACGGCGGCGTCCACGTCCGGCACCGGGAAGTTCAGCACCGTGTAGGCCGCGGGCGTGTGGTCCGTTTTGGGATACACCAGTACCGGCCGGCCACCGGTGACGTGCAGGCGGAGCATGCCGTGCTCCTCGGTCACGTCCAGGCCCAGCACGCCCCCGTAGAAGGCGCGGGCTGCGGAAATGTCGGGGACGGAGAAGCCGCTGAAGGCGGGGGAGGTCTGCAACATGGGGCTCCCTAGTGATGCTCAGCGCGTGGCGTAGCGCAGCACGGTCACGCCCGCATCGAAGGCTTTCGTTTCCAGCCGCGTGAGGGTCGCGGCGGGCCGGCCCGGCTCGAACAGGGGCGTGCCGCCGCCGAGCGTGACGGGATTGACGTAGATCAGGTACTCGTCGATCAGATCCAGGGCGGCCAGCACGTGCACCAGCCGCGGACTGCCGAAGACCATCAGGTCGCCGCCCGGCTGGGCCTTGAGCGCAGCGACGTGCCCGGCCACGTCCCCCCGGATCAGCGTGGTGTTGTTCCACTCGGCCCGTTCCAGCGAGCGCGAGATCACGACCTTGGGAATGGCCTCCACCCATGCCATGTGCGCGCGGTCGTGGTCGGTGCTGTCCGGGTCGTCCTTCACGGTGGGCCAGTAGCCGGCCATCATGCCGTACACCACCCGGCCGTACACGGCGGCGCCCACGCGGCCAAGGCGCGCGTCCACGTCGGCGGCGATCTCCGGCTCGACGTTGGCCCAGCCCAGCTCGCCCTGCGGCCCGTTGACGTAGCCGTCCAGCGTCATGTGCGTGAAGGAGATCAGCTTGCGGGTCATTTCGCTCCCTCGTACGCGGCGCGCAGCCACGCCAGGACGTCCGCGTCGAGGTGCGCGGCGTCGTCGATCCTCACGCGGTGGGTGACCATCGTGTTCCACGATCCGGCGGCCTCGAAGCGCTCGGTGACGGCCGCGTCGCGGCGTTTGAGCCCGATGTCCAGGCGTCCGGTCGTCGGCTGCACGATGGCGAACTTCTTTCCGCTGCGCGTGAAACTCACGTAGGTGTCGGTGGGCGCGGTGTCCACGTCGTCCCCAAAGGCGCTCACGGCCGCCCGCAGCGAGTCGAAGGCGGGTTTCCACACGGCCTTCTTCCCGCTGAACACGGCGTCTGACCGGTCGTCTTTGGGCGCCGCGAAGTGGTCGGCCTTCAGCAGCGCGGCGGCGATGGCGTTCGCGTGGCCGTGGCCCAGGCCGTAGTCCTGCTTGAGCCACGCCACGATCTCGCCGTGCTTCGTGAGACCCTTCTCGCCGCTCTCGGTGCGGAAGTCCGCGACGGTCTTGCCAGTTTTCGCGTGGACGGTGTCGAGGTACGCCTGAAATGACATGGAATCACCCTTCTTTGAGAACGCGGTAGTGGAGGTGCGTGGCAGCCGGCGTGGGCAACGCGCGCAGGCGTTCCAGCGCGACCGGCCCGCCGAGGTGAGTGAACAGCGGGCGGCCCGCGCCGAGCAGCAGGTTCGCGACGTGCAGCTGGAGTTCGTCCACCCGGCCGGCCCGCAGCGCCTGCCGGCTGACGTCTGCGCCCATCAGCACCACGTCCTTGCCGGCCGCCGCGTGTCGTGCGGGCGGTGCGTCAGGACGAACACGGTGCTCGCGCCGAAGGGCGGCTGCTCGCCCCACGCCTCCTGCGCGATGTCGAAGGTGCGCCGGCCCAGTACGCATGAGCCCAGGCGCTGCTGCGGCTCGTCGACGAGCACCGTCAGGTCGTCCGGTGTGGGGTGGAACACCCACTCGTGCAGGGCCCTCCCGCCGTCGCCCAGGCCGTTGCCGGGGCCGTCGTTCGGGCCGGTCACGAAGCCGTCCACGGACATGGTGATGTCGATCAGCACCTTTCCCACGGCCGTCAGGCGTCCGCCGGCCCGTACTGCAGCAGCACGACACCGCGGCCGATGGGCCGGGCCTCGCGCAGCGCCAGCTTTACGCTGCCCAGGCCGTCGCGGAAGAAGCGCTTGCCGCTTCCGAGCGTCAGGGGGTACACCAGCAGGTTCAGGCCATCGACCAGTCCGGCGTCCAGCAGCGTCTGGGCCAGACCGCCGCTGCCATACACCAGCACGTCGCCGTCGTAGCGCTCCTTCACCGCCCGGATCTCCTCGACCACGTTGTCCCGAATGATGGTCGAGTTGTTCCAGGTCGCGTCCGTGAGTGTCGTGGAGACGACGTACTTGGGCAGGCTGTTCATCAGGTCCGCGCCGGGATCGCCGGCTCGGGCGGGCCACGCGGCAGCCATGCCCTCGTAGGTCACGCGGCCCTGGAGGAGCGCCCGCGCCGCCTGCATTTCGGCCGCCTTGAACGCGGCGATGTCGTCGTTCCAGTACGGGGCCGTCCACGAGGGCTCGTCCATCACGCCGTCCAGGGAGAGGAATTCGGAAATCACGAGCTTGGCCATGTCAGGTCTCCTTGCGGGTGGAAAGCCGGTACGTGAGGTGCGTGGCGTGTGCGGACTGGACGGTACGGACGTGCGTCAGCCGCCCAGGGTCGGCGTCCCGGAACAGGGGCAGGCCCCCGCCCAGCAGCACGGGAACGAGGTGCAGCTGGATCTCGTCGAGCAGACCCGCGTGCAGGAATTGCCGGGCCACGTCTGCGCCGCCGGCCACGCACACGTCCCGGTCGCCGGCCGCCGCGCGGGCCTGGTCCACCGCGCTCTCGATGCCGCCGGTCACGAAGTGGAAGGCCGCGCCGCCGCGGGTCACGCTGGGTCGGGCGTGGTGCGTCAGGATGAAGTGCGGGACGTGATACGGCGTGTCGAAGCCGTCCGGAGCGGTGCCGAAGGCGCGGGCGCCCAGGATGATCGCGCCGATACTGCCCAGCAGTTCGGCTTTGAGGTCCTCGGCCGCACCGGGCGCGAAGTACCAGTCGTGCAGGCCGCCGTCCTCTCCGTTTGGGCCGGCGATGAAGCCGTCGAGGGACACGGCGAGGTCGAGGAACACGCGGCTCACAGGCGGGTTCCGGTGGGGTGTGGGCACATGGGGCCTCCGGGGTGGATGATGGGCTGGGACTGGAACGTCTTCGACATGTTTAGCTTAAAACAGAATAGTACGGAATTGCAACTGCCCGCTCAGTCTTCCGGACTGAACTGAGTACACTGAAGTGACATGACGTCCGCGCGCGCTCCGGAACGCCGCTCCTACGGAGACGGTTGCGCCGCCGCGCACGCCCTCGACCTGATCGGGGAACGCTGGGCGCTGCTGGTCGTGCGCGAACTGTTGCTGGGCCCCCGCCGCTTCACCGACCTGAAAACTGCCCTCCCGGGCATCAGCGCCACCGTGCTCACGCAGCGCCTGAGCGACTTGGAGGACGTGGGGGTGGTCGTCCGTGAACAGCTGCCGCCGCCCGCCGCGTCGTGGACCTACGCCCTGACTCCGTGGGGCCAGGACCTTGAACCCGTCTTGATGCAGCTCGGCCGCTGGGGCGCCCGCTCGCCGCATCGCGCGCCCGCTCCGATCAGCGTCGCCACGCTGATCACCGCACAGCGCACCATGTTCAGCGCCGTGGCCGCCGCTGGCGTGGACGCCAACGTCCACCTGCGCCCCGGCCGCGACATCTTTACTGCCCGTGTGCAGGGCGGTACCTTCCAGCTCACGCCAGGAGCCCAGGGCACCCCGGACGCCACCCTCAGCGGCGACGTGGCTGGCCTGGGCGCCGTCCTGTTTGGCGGCCTCCCGCTGGACGTGGCCGAGGCGGACGGCGTGCTCGGCGTGACCGGCGACCGCGTCCTCGCCGCGCGCTACGCGACGCTGTTTCCGCTGCCGCCCACTGTGGCTGCGGTGCGGAAGGGCTGAGTCCTCGACAAGCAGAGAAGACATGATGTCAGAGCCTCATCCCCATATGTATGGGGATGAGGCTCGATTTAAGCTAGACGGCCGTCTCCATCACCTCAGTATGAGTGAAGGTGTGGCTCCAGTTCAATGTACTGGTCTTGCAGCGAAGTAATGGTGACGGTGTAATCGCCTGCATCATAAGCGTAAAAATCCCAGTATCCAGTCGCGTCGCCGTCAAAAATGACGTTACCCGTCGGACTAATTGCAGTGAGGTGAGTGCTGCCCTGATTGAGTCGGAAGTGCAGCTCACCAGAGCCGTCAGAGATGAGTTTGTACGTTTTGGTCTGCCCGGCTGCCCAGTTATCGCCAATGACGACGTCGCCAACAGAGTAGTAATGGGGTACAACGAAGATGATGGCGTCCTGCTTCTTGACCGTGACGCTCTGCTCGTTGCGCGTTTCGTTGCCACTGCTGTCCTCGGCAATCACCGTGACGTCCGCCGTGCCGAGCGCACTGGGTTTCCACGGGGCGCTCCAGCCACCCGCGCCGTCGGTCAAGACGGTCGCGGCGCCGCCCGCCTGATCGGCCGCGTCGGTGCTGGCCACCAGGTTGCTATCCACGTACACGCGAAGCGCCTGTACCTGCACGTCGTCGCTCACGCTGCCGCTCAGGGTCGTGACCTGATCCTGGTATGCCGTGGCGACCGGGGCGACCGGGGCGACCGTCAGGCTGGGCATGACCATGTCGGCCGTCAGGACGTTCGTCTGGATGCTCTTGGCGAAGTTCAGCGTGACGGGCTGGTAGCTGGCGGTGTCGGTGCCGCTGTTGTACACCCACGCGTTGAAGCTCGCCGCGACGTTCAGCTCACTGTCGGCGGCGGTGCCGCGCGCGGTCACGTTCGTGCCAATCTTGCTGCCGGCGCCGTTCAGCACGCCATCGGTGCTGTTTCCCAGCATGTAGGTTACGGGGCCGATGTCGCTGGTAGGGACAGTGGCGCTCTGGCCGGACACGGGCGCGGTCTTGGGGTACAGCCCCAGGTTGAAGGTGCTGTCGGTGTACAGCTCGCTGAGCGGCATGGCCGGCGCGAGGCGGCTGGAGGCGGGGTCGAACACGGCGTGCGTCTTGAGGCGCACCACGCTGCTGCTGGCGTCCACGGTGGCGGTGTTCTCGCTGCCCGGGCCGTAGCCGAGCAGAACAGCGCTGCTTGCGTCGTCCTTGACGCGGCTCTCAAAGGAGTACGCGCCCTTGGGGAGCAGCAGGGTCTGGGCGAATTCATTCGAGTGCGAGAGGGTCAGGGTGGTGCTGCCTGCGCCGCTGGGGTCGAAGGTGGTGCCGTTGAAGGCCACGACCTTGCCGGCTGAGTCGCGCACCGTGATGTCGTAGTGGGCGTCGGGGACGTCGCCCGTGAAGCCCTGGGCGTGGATGATGCCGGCGGCGCCGAGTTGCACTTTGACCAGTTCCGCCTGGGTGCGCGGGGCAGTCGTCTGCTGGCACGCGGCCAGGAGCATGGTGAGGATGGTGGCGGCGGCAAGACCCTGGACGTGTTTCGACATGACGGCTCCTCTCAGCCGTATTTGACGGCTGATACTGGTCCTGACCCGCGCCGGGATCGGGACGCGGGGTCCGCGACGGTCAGGGCGCGCTGTGTGGTCAGGGCAGGCAAACGCTTCAGTTCACCCGTCGAGTATTTGTTTGGCCGTCTGACACGCTTCTCACAGCCGGCCAGCGTAATGGGGGCACTCCACCCCCACGTGGTTGCGGACGGGATGCCCTGACCGGAACAGGAGTGGACCGCAGCGGCGGACCGCCTCTGGTCTTTGCCCGAGACGTTGACGACCGTCTGGCACGTCGGCATGCTGACTGGACGGCCTTGGGGCGACGTTCGGTGCACGTGACCCGGCGGTGGGGGCCTAGACTGCGGACTGTCCATGGCCGTGCACGTCCATCCGATTTCCGGGCCGTTCGATGTCCTGGTGGTTCTTGGCTCTCCGCCGGGCGACCTGGGGGCCGTGCTGTCGAACCTGCCCGCCGGGCTGGGCGCTGCGGTCCTGATCGCGCCGGGAGATGACCTGACGCTGGAAGCGCTTGCTCCGCTGCCGGTGCAGTGGGCGGAGCACGGCCTGCCGCTGGAGCCGGGCCGGCTGTATGTCACGCCGCCGGGGACCGTCGTGGAGGTGCGGACGGACCGTCGCTGCGCCGTCACGTCGGCGCCGGACGGAGCCCCAGAGCGGCCGCTGGACCGGCTGCTGGCGTCGCTGGCGATCACCTGCGGCGCGCGGACGCTGGCGGTGGTGTGCGGCGGGTCAGGTCGGGACGGTGTGGCCGGAGCGCAGGCCCTGCGCGGAGCGGGCGGAACCGTGCTGGTGCTCCTGCCGGAGGGTGGCGGCGACGGGGTGCCGAGCGCGGTGGTGGAGGCCGACGCGGCGGACGTGGTCACCGCGCCGCAGGATCTCGGCCGGACCGTCGCCGCCCTGCTGACAGGGGGACCGCCGGGCACGTCCCGCGCGGACACCGCCGAGCAGCAGCCGGCCTTCCTGCTGCAACTCAGCGACGCGCTGCGGCCGCTGGCCGACCCGGTCGCCGTGATGGGTGTGGCGTGCCGGATGCTGGGCGAGCATCTGGCGGTGGACCGCACGTACTACGTCGAGGTGGATGAGGCGGCTGGCGTCGCGCGGGTAGCGCGTGACTGGGTGCAAGGCGGGGTGTCGCTGGCGGGGGAACACCGGGTGGCGGATTTCGGGTGGTCCGTGGCGATCCTGCGCCGCGGCGAGTGCCACGTGATTCCCGATACGCAGTTCTCGCCGGTCGTGCCGCCGGAGGACCGCCCAGCGTCGGCGGCGCTGGGCATCATCGGCTGCATGGGCGCGCCCCTGATCAAGGATGGCCGGCTGGTCGGGGCGCTGTGCGTCACCACCCTGGTGCCGCGGGCGTGGACGGCGCGCGAGGTCAAGTTGCTGCGCGACGTGGGCGAGCGGATCTGGTCGGCCGTCGAGCGCGCCCGCGCCGAGGAAGCGCTGCGCGCGCGCGAGGAAAAGTACCGCACGCTGTTCAATTCGATCGACGAGGGCTTTCACATCATCGAGCTGCTCTACGATCCCTCCGGGCGGCCGGTGGACTACCGCTTTGTGGAAGCCAACCCGGCGTTCGAGGGGCAGACGGGGCTTCGCGGCGCCGTCGGCCAGCTGGGCAGCCACGTGGCGCCGGGAACCGAACGCTCCTGGCTGGAGGCGTACGACCGCGTGATCCAGAGTGGCGTAGCGCTGCGCTTCGAGGACTACGACGCCTTCACGCAGCACTGGTACGCCGTCTACGCGTCGCGCGTGGGTGAGCGCGACGGGCATCAGGTCGCCGTGGTGTTCAGTGACGTGACGGAACGCAAGCGCCGTGAGGCCAACCTCTCGTTCCTGAACGCCGTGGGCAGCGCCCTGGAGCAGCTCACGAACGTCGAGGAGACGATGGAACTGCTCGGTGAGAAGATCGGCGCGCACTTCGGGCTCGCGCACTGCCGCTTCGTGGAGCTGGACCCGGCGGGCGAGGTGGCCGTGGTCTTCCACGGCTGGCGGCGCCCCGACGTGCCGACGATCACCGGGCCACACCGCATGAGCGACTACCTGGCGCCCGAATTCAAGGAAAAGATGCGGGCCGGCACCACCGTGATCGTGCGCGACGTGTGGAACGATCCCCTCACCGACGGCGGGCGTTTCGCGGCGCTGGGCATCGGTTCCTTCGTCGCCGTGCCGCTGGTGCGCGACGGCCGCTGGCTGGCGTGGCTGGGCCTGTACCGCTCCGAGGCGCACGGGTGGCCTGACGACGACGTGGAACTGGCGCGCGAGCTGACGGCGCGCATCTGGACGCGGCTGGAGCGCGCCCGGGCCGAGGCGGCCGTGCGGGCGCTGAACGCCACCCTGGAAGCGCGCGTGCAGGAACGCACCCACCGCCTGGCCGAGATGAACAGCGAACTCCAGGTCCGCACGCGGGCGCTGGAGGCCTTCGCGGAGCTGACGCAGGACCTCGGCGTGGAGGTCGATCCGTACGCCCTGGTGCGGCAGGGGCAGCGGGTGGCGCTGTCGCTGCTGCCGCAGGGCTTCGCGACGTACTACGAGCTCCACGGCACGCTGTGGCGCCTGCGTGTGCAGGAGGGCGACATGCGCGCTCCGGCGCTCCAGGCCGCGGCCGACGCGGGCGTGCCGGCCGGGCACACCCCCAGCCTGGACCGGCCGTGGGAGACCGGGGCGCCGGTCTTCCAGTCGTCCTACGACCGCGACGCCGACGGGCTCGGCGCGCTGGGCCACGAGGTCACGGCGCTGGCCACGCTCCCGCTCGTGGTGGGCGGGCGTCGGCAG
Source organism: Deinococcus metalli (assembly GCF_014201805.1). NCBI lineage: Bacteria > Thermotogati > Deinococcota > Deinococci > Deinococcales > Deinococcaceae > Deinococcus > Deinococcus metalli. Next base: position 322,671 of record NZ_JACHFK010000005.1, read on the forward strand.
GGCGTCTTCGCGGTGGCGCTCTTCAGCGGCCGGCAGTGGACCGGCAGCGACCGCGCCGTACTGGAGACGGTCGTGCACAGCCTCAGCCTGGCGCTGGAACGCGCGCAGGCCGTGCGGGCGCTGGCGGAGGAACGCGAGGCGCTGGCGACCTTCGCGCACTTCACCGAACTGAGTGCCGGCACGCGCGACGTGGAGGCACTCGCCCGGCAGGCGACGGCGGTGCTCGGCCAGGTGCTGGACGTCCACAGCGCTGTGTACTTCGAGCAGGACGGCGAGCTGTGGCGGCTGCGGCACGCGTCCACCACGCTGGAACCGGAGCTGGACACCGCCCTGCGGCGCGGCGTGCCCGCCGGCCTGCCCGGTTTCGCCGTTCCCGCCGAGCGCCGCGAACCCGTGTTCTTCGAGCACGTAACCACTGAGGACCCACCGCCACCGGTGACCTTCCAGGCCGTGGCGGCGTATCCCCTGTTTCCGCCGCACCACCCCGCGGGCATGCTGAGCATGGCGGTCACGGACCGCGCCGCGTGGACCGAGCGGGAAAAGGCGGTGTTCCGCGCGGTGGGCGACAGTTTCCGCCTCGCGGTGGAACGCACCGCCCAGTTGCAGCAGGTCGAACGGCACCGCGAACGCCTGGCCGACCTGAACGCCGAACTCGGCACCCTGATCACCCGCACCGCCCGGAACCTCGAACTGCCGGTCGGATACCTGAACCAGTTCCTCTCGCCCAGCCGTCTGAACGACCTGCCCGCCGCACTTCCGCTGAGCGTGCCCTCGGCGCTGCACGACGAGCTGTCCCGGCTGCGGGGCGTGGCCCAGGACCTCAGGCAGCTCGCGCAGCTGGAAAACCAGACGCTCAGCCGCGAACTGCTGCCGCTGGGGGAACTCGTTGCGCAGGTGCGCGCGCAGAGCGCGGCGGCGGGCCGGGTGGCGTGGCTCACGCTGGCCCTGCCCATCGTGCGGGCCGACCGGGCACTGCTGATGCAGGCGCTGGAGGTGCTGCTCACCTTCACCCTCAGCGAGACGCGGGGCGCGCGCGTGGTGGAAGTGAGCAGTCAGGAGGTGGGCGCTGAGGTCTGGGTGACGGTGCAGGACGACGGTATCGGCCTGGAACCCGAGGAGGCCGCGACGCTGTTCGATCTCGCGGTACGCACCGAGCAGAGCGTGCCGCTGCTCGATGGCGGCGGCCTGGTGCGCGTGCGCCGCGTCATGGCCCGGCACGGCGGGTGGGCGTGGGCCGAGGCCCGGCTCGACGGGGGCCGGATCGTCCTGGCGTTCCCGCGCGACGAGACCGTGAGCGTCATCGAAAATCTGCTCCAGCAATAGGGCGCCTCAGGTGCCGGCCGGGTCGCGGGGAAACGCCACCCAGAAGGTCGCGCCCTGACCGGGCCGACCCTCGGCCCACACCCGCCCGCCGTGGCGCAGCGCCAGCCGCTGCACCAGCGCCAGCCCCAGGCCCGGCCCCGCGAAGTCCTCCGGCCGGTGCAGGTGCCCGAAGATGGTGAACAGCCGGTCGCGGTAGCGCGAGTTGAAGCCGATGCCGTTGTCCTCCACGTACACGGCGACCTCCCGCTCCAGTTCCCGCATGCCCACGTGGATGCGTCCGCCCTCGCGCGCCCGGGTCGCCTTGAACGCGTTACTCAGGAGCTGCGTCAGGATGACCTGCACCGTCGCGGTGTCGCCGCGGATCACGGGCAGGGGATCGCGGGTCAGCTGCACCCCCCGCCCCGCCCACTCCGGGGACAGCTTCCGGATGACCTGAGCGAGCACCACGTTCAGGTCCACCGGCATGAACTTCAGCCGCTGCCGGCTGACGCTGGAGAACGCCGCCAGGGCGCGCAGGCTGGCCTCCAGCCCGTCGGCGGCCTCCACCACCCGCTGCGACGCCCGCTGCCGCTCCGCGGGGTCACCGTCCGCTTCGGCGTGCGCCACCTGTGTGAACGCCCGGATGTGCCGCAGCGGACCGGTCGTCTGCTGCATCACGGCCGCCACAAAGGCCTCCAGTTCCTGCGTGACCACCTGCACCTGCGCCGCCTGGCCCTCCGCCCGCCGCTCCAGCATGGCATTCACGCGCAGGAGTTCCTCCTGGGCGGCCCGCGACGCGCTCACGTCCGTGAGCGTCATGCGGCACAGCGGTCCCTCCGTCCAGGCCTCCACCTGCGCGTGAAAGGACGCGCCGTCCGGCCGCACCAGCAGCAGCTCGACCCGCTGCGGCCCCGGCTGGCTGAAGGCCTGACGCAGGAACAGCAGGAAGGTACTGTCGTGCGGCGGCCGGGTGAAGGTGCAGAAGCGGCGGCCCTGCAGGCGTGCGCGCGGCAATCCCAGATCCGCCTCGGCGCGCTGGTTGGCGTCCAGGATCACGCCGGACTGGTCGAGCAGGACATACCCCACCGGCGCGCGGTCGAACAGGCCCCGGTCCCGCGCCTCATCATGCAGGACGGGAAGGTCGCGCGTGGAGGGGGAATCGTCGGTCATGGGCGTCACTCAGGTCACGAAGAGGAGCGTGACTGCACAGTGGAATGGAGGAGAGCCAGCAGACAGCCCGGTGACTGCATCATAGCGCACAGTCTGACGCGCAGGTATCTGTGGGTGGCTGGCAGACCGCCGAACCAAAAAGAAAGGGGAGCAGATTGCTCTGCTCCCAGTGCTGGTCGAGGCGGCGAGATTTGAACTCACGACCCCTACCACCCCAAGGTAGTGCGCTACCAGGCTGCGCTACGCCTCGACAACCAGCCACAGGACTATAGACGCCGGGCGGGGCGCGGTCAAGTGCGGGAACCGCCGGGCCACTGCTCCCGTAGAGCGGGGCATGGAATTCACCTGGACGGGCAGCACCGAACGCACCCTGAGCGCCGGCTCCACGAAGCTGGAGGTGCTGGAGTACAGCGCCACCCCCATGGAGGGGCCACTGCAGGGCTTTCCGCAGATGCTGGCCCGCCCGGCCCGCTGGCGGCAACTGGCGGTGCACGTCTCGGGCGCCGCGGCCACGCTGGAGTCCGGGGCGCTCCAGTACCTGCGCGGCGACCTGGAGATGCAGGCGGTGTCGGCGGCCGGCGGGGGCGGCGGGCTGGGCGGGTTCTTGCGGGGCGCGGTCACGGCCGCCGCGACGGGCGAGGGCATGTACAAGACGGCCTTCAAGGGCTCGGGTGTGATCTACACCGAGCCCACCCGCCTGCACCTGCTGCTGGGCGAGCTGCGCGGCGAGTCGCTGATCGTGGATGACGGCGCCTTCGTGGCGTGCGCGGGCGACATCGCGGTCAGCCGGCACGTGAACCACGGCTTCGCGCAGATGGTGGGCAGCGGCGAGGGCCGCGTGCAGCCCAAGCTGACCGGCAGCGGCGTGTTCGCCCTGCAGAGCCCGGTGCCGCCCGAGGAGTTCCAGATCCTGGAGCTGAGTGGCGACGTGCTGAAGGTCGACGGCAACCTGGTGGTGGCGTACACCGACGGCCTGACCTTCTCGGTGGAGCGCAGCGCGCGCGGCCTGCTGGGCAGCGGCAAGACCGGCGAGGGCTTCGTGCAGGCCTTCCGCGGCACGGGCCGGGTGTGGCTGGCCCCGACCCTGCCGCTGCACATGGGCGGCGTGACCGCGTAGGCCCCGCCAGCGCGCGTAGGCCCGCCTGAGCCGGATGGCCGAGGCGGGCCATTCCGTTTCTCCCTACGCTGAGGATGTTCCCGCCTGTCTGCCGGACCGGCGCCACTTCCTCCTGCGCGGCCCCGCCCGTGCCTCCCGCCCACGTCCGGGGAGGCCGCCGCCCCACGACCCACCGGACGACCGATCATGGACACCCCGACCCCCCTGACCCTGGCGACCGTGTGGCGTGACCTGCACGCGGCGGTCGCGCATACCCTGGTGACCAACCAGTTCGCGCAGGGCGGCGTGCTGATCGCGGCCCTCAGCGCGGCGGCGGTGTTCGCGCGCTCGTTGCCCGGCCGGATCTGGCAGTGGCTGGTCGGGCGCTACACCGTCACGCTGGACGTACAGGGCGACGACGCCGCGTTTCCGTGGCTGGCCGCGTGGCTCGCCGCGCAGCCGGTGGGCCGGCGCCTGCGGCACCTGGGCGTCGTGACGCGCTTCAACGAGCAGATGGGCGGTCAGAACCTCACCCTGGGCATCGACCGCGACGGCGACGAGGTGAACGTCCGGCTGGTGCCGCTCAGCGGGCAGGTGCTGGTGCGGGTGCACGGCCACTGGCTGCTGGCCCGTCCGCTGCGCACCCAGCGGCAGGGACAGAACGGACGCCCGCTGAGCGGCTTCGAGCACAGCCTGACCATCCAGATGCTCAGCTCCTCGCGGAGCGTGATCCCGGACCTGCTGCGTGGCGCGTACGAGTTCACCGCCGGCAAGGCCGACGGCCGCGTCGAGATCCACGTGCCCGAGTACCAGGGCTGGACCCTGGCCGAGCGCCGCGTCGCCCGCCCGCTGGAGACCCTGATCTACGACGGCGACGTGCTGGGCGGCCTGCACGCCGATCTGACGGCGTTCTTCGCGGACCGCGAGTGGTACGCGGGCATGGGCATTCCGTACCGCCGCGGGTACTTGCTGCACGGCCCGCCCGGCAACGGCAAGAGCAGCTTGGTGGCCGCGCTGGCCGGCGCGTTCGGCCTGAACGTGTGCGTGCTGAACCTCGCCACGCCGGACCTTACGGACGACCGGCTGACCTCCCTGCTCACGAACCTGCCGCGCCGCGCGCTGCTGCTGCTGGAGGACATCGACGCGGTGTTCCTGGGCCGCGAACCGCGCGCGCCGACCGTGAAGCTGTCCTTCAACGGCCTGCTGAATGCGCTGGACGGCGTGGCAGCCGGCGAGGGCCGCGTGACCTTCATGACCACCAACGACCTGGCCGGGCTGGACGCTGCCCTGATCCGCCCCGGCCGCGCGGACCGCCACGTCCTGATCGGCAACGCCACCCGCGCGCAGGTCGCCGGGATGCTGCGGCGCTTCTGGCCCGCGTGGACCGACGCGGACATCGGCCCGCTGCTCGGCCCGGTCGCGGACGGCCTGCTGAGCATGGCGCGTGTGCAGGAATACCTGCTCGAACGCCGCGCCGACGCTCCCGCGGTGCGCCGCGACTGGGCCACCCTGACCGGCCACGGCTGCCCCACCCGGCTGAAACTCCTGACGGCGTGAGCCAGCCGGCCGGGTGATCCGGACAGGCGGGCCGGCCCGGCGACCCGGCGTGCTTTCATGCCGGGCGAATGCTCCAGGCCCTCAGCAGCGTGTTGTTGCCCGTCATCCTCGTGGCGGGGCTGGGGGCGCTGCTGTCGTCGCGTTTTCCCATCGACCAGGCCACGGTGTCGCGCGTGACGCTGTACCTGCTGTCGCCCGCGCTGGTGCTGGACGTGCTGCTCAGGACGCCGGTGCAGGTGGGCGAGGCGCTGCACCTGGGCGCCGCGTACGTGATCACCATGCTGCTGTGCCTGGGGCTGGGGTGGCTGTGCGGCGTGGGGACGGCGGGGCTGTCGCAGCGCAGCTACAGCGCCAGCGTGGGCATCTGGAACAGCGGCAACATGGGCCTGCCCATCGCACTGTTCGCCTTCGGGCAGGCGGGGTTCGAGCGGGCCACGGTGCTGTTCCTGGCGTCCTTCGTGGGCATGTACGCGGTGGGGCCGGCGGTCTACAGCGTGGGCCGCAGCGGCGTGCATCCCCTGGAGGCGCTGAGGGACGTCCTGCGGCTGCCGGCCATCTGGGCGACCGTGCTGGGCGTCGCCCTGCGGCTGCTGCACGTTCCGCTGCCCGAGGGCCTCACGCGCGGCGTGGCGCTGCTGTCGCAGGCGACCCTGCCGATGGTGCTGCTCGCCCTGGGCCTGCACCTGGGGGCCGCCGGGCGCCCCCGGCTGGACGCCCGGCTGTGGCTGGCGAGCGGCGCGCGGCTGATCGGCGGGCCGCTCGTGGCGCTGGGCGTGGGCCGGGTGCTGGGTCTGGACGCGCAGAACCTCGCGGTGCTGGTGCTGTCGGCCAGCATGCCCACCGCCGTGAACGCCCTGCTGATCGCCCGCGAGTACGACGCGGACGTCGAGACGGTCGCCGGCGTTGCCACGCTGAGCACGCTACTGTCCGTGCTGACCATCGCGGGCGTGGTCACGCTGCTGCCCGCCCTGACCGGGCAACCGCTGCACCCCTGAGCGGTGCCACGCCACGTCTGGAGACGTCGGCCCTGAGCGTGGCGCTGTGAGCGGACCCGCAGTCCTCTGAGAAGTCGCGTGCATATCTTGACAGGGCATGCATACCGCGCTATCTTCTAGCCACAACCGCCCGAGAGGGCGGATTTTTCATGCCCCTGGTCCGGCCACTCGCTCCGCCGCTACACTGCCCGCGTGACCGGTCCCGCCACGCTCCGCCCGCTCTGCTTTGAGGACGGGCCTGCGGTGGCGCGCGTCGCGTGCTCGACCGGGTTCTTCGGCCGCAGCGCCGCCGTCTACTTTCCGGACTCGGCGCTGTTCGGAGCGCTGTGGGTGGGGCCATACCTGCACGGGGCCGGCGCCGGCTGCTTCGTGGCCGAACGGGACGGCGAGGTGGTCGGGTACATCCTGGGCGCGCCGGACCACGCGCGGTACCAGCGGGCGCTGACCGCCGTGGTGGCCCGCCACCTGAGCACCACCGTGCCCACGCGTGCGACCGTGCGCAGCGTGCCCTACCTGCTGCGCGCCGCCCGGTATCCGTCGCCCCACGCGGACTGGCGGGCGTTTCCGGCGCACCTGCACCTGAACCTGCTGCCCGCCGCGCGCGGCACCGGCGTGGGCGGGCGCCTGCTGGACGCGCACCTGACGGCCCTGGGCGGCCTGGGAGTACCCGGCGTGCAGCTGTCCACCACCACCGAGAACGACGTCGCGCTGAGGCTCTACCGGCGCGCGGGCTTCACGGAGCTTGCGTCGCGCGTCACGCCGCTGTGGACGCCGTGGCTGGGCCACCCGGCCACGCACGTGCTCATGGGACGGCGCTCTCCGGGACGGGATCGAGGTCCGGCGTCCCCGGACTGAGCAGTTCGTTGCGGCGCACGAAGGCCCGCATGAAGCGCCCCATGATGCGCGTCTGCGTGCGGTAGGTGTTCACCGCCTGCAACTTGCGGTCCACCTCGGCGTCGCTCAGGTCGGCGCGTTCCCACGGCAGGGCGCGGGCGCGCGGCGGCACGGTCAGGGGCAGTTCGCCGTGCAGACCCTTGGGCACCGGCCACTCCACGCCGCCGTGCACCACCCAGTAGCGCAGCCGGTTCTCCTGGCGGCGCTGGGCCATCAGGCGCATCGCCAGGGCCGCCACGGTGCGGTGGTCCGTGTGGAAATCCTGTGGGGCGGGCGCGAACACCAGGTCCGGCTGCACCCGGTCGAGCACGCGGTTCAGGTCGGCCTCCAGCGCCTCCCCGGTGTAGGGCGCGCCGGGCGTCAGGGCGCCGGCCACGTACACCGCCGACGCGGCGGTGCGCGGCGCGGTGTACGGCCGCGCGTAATAGCTGGTGGCCAGCCGCGCCAGCCCCCGGTCCGGGTACCCCAGGACGAAGGTGTGGTCCGCCGGTACGCCCAGCACCTGTGCCGCGCGCCGGGCCTCTGCGGCGCGTGTGGCGCCCAGCGCGCGCATGTTCGTCGCGCCGGGCCGCAGCACGCCCTGGGTGAGGGCCGCGTCGAACTCGAAGCCGTCGCCGGCGGTCACCCACGTGATCCATACCTGCGCGCCCTGCGCCCGCGCCCGCTGGATCATGCCGGCACAGCACAGCGTCTCGTCGTCCGGGTGGGGCGACAGGACCAGCACCCGCTGCCCGGCGTGGAAGGCGCCCAGAGCCGGCAGGGCCTGCACGCGCCGCGCGCTGCCGCCGAACATCCGGGCCGTGACCGGCAGGTTGATCCACACAGCCAGCGCCGCGCCCGCCAGCAGCAGCGTGGCGGGCAGCAGGTGCTCCTTGCGGGGTCGGGGAACGCGGGTCATCGGATGTGGGACGCGGCGCTGGCCGGCCGTGCTGGGCAGCGTATCAGGTGACGTGCCCGCCGCCGACCGCACCCGGGGGAGAGGAAAAACGGTCACCGGATCAGGAGAGGGTGTTCCTTCCCGTCATCCGGCGCAAGCAGGCCGCAACGGACGACCGCTGTCGGCCTTACTTCACGGTCACGCGGGCCTTCATGCCGGCCTCGTAGTGGCCGGGGTAATGGCACGCCATCTCGAAGGTGCCGGATGTGGTGGGCGTGAAGGTCAGCACCGCTTTCTCACCGGGCTTCAGCGGGACCTCGAAGAATCCGGCCTTCACTGCCTTCCCGCCGACGGTGAGCGTGACATCCTTGCTGCCCAGCCACAGCGTGTGCTTCTCCATGTAGGCGTCCCACGCGGCCTCGCCCTTGGGCGCGACCTTCGGGGCGCTGTAGAGCTGGAGTTCGTGGGGCGCCATGCCGGCGTTCGAGATGTGCATGACCACCTTCTGCCCGGCTTTCAGGGTCAGGCCCATGGGCGTGAACTTCATCTCGGACATCTGGACATTCACGGTCTGCACGGCGGCAGCCTTCACGGCGGCGCTGCCAGTGCTGGCGGCGAGGGCGCTGAGGGTCAGCAGGAACACGCGGTGGACTCGGGTCATGGAAACTCCTGGCGGGCCAGGGCTGGAGAACGCCCGCTTCCTCCAGGGATAGGCGCGTGAGGTCAGACCGATATGAAACGCTCGGCCCGGTGACGGCTGGGCGCCGACCTCACTGCTCGGCCGCGACCGGCGCGGCGTCCTCCAGCGGCAGCGCCACCGTGACGCGCGCCCCGCCCCCACTCGCCTGTCCGAAGCGCAGGGTGCCGCCGTGGGCGTCCACGACCTGCCGCACCACGGCCAGCCCCAGGCCGAAGCCCTCCACGTCGGTGTGGCCGCGCACGAAGGCCTCCGTCAGGGCGCCGGTCGGCAGGCCCGGTCCGGTGTCCTCGACGGTCAGGTGCGCGTGCGCGCCGTCCGGCTGCACGGTCACGCGCACCTGACCGCCCGGCGGCGTGAACTTGATCGCGTTGCCCACCAGATTCTCCAGCACCCCGCCCAGCAGGGCGCTGTCGCCCTGGACCCGCACCGGCGCGCCGTCCAGCCACAGGTCGAGGTCGCGGCGCGTCGCCAGGGGTTGCAGCAGGTCTACCGCCTCGCCCGCCAGGTGCAGCAGGTCCACCGTCGGCAGGGGGGCCTGCGGCGGGGTGGGCAGGCGCTGCGCGCGGGTCAGGGTCATCAGGTTGCCGGTCAGCTGGCGCAGGCGGCTCGCGGTGCGCTCGGTGCGTTCCAGGGCGCTGCGCAGTTCCTCGGCCGGCCGCGCCCGCGACAGGGTGTGCTGCACGTCGGCCAGCATCGCCGTGACCGGCGTGCGCAGTTCGTGTGACGCGCTCGCCAGGAACAGCGTCTCGTGCTCGCGCTCGGCGCGTAGGGCCTGGAGGCTGCGGTCGAGCGCGCGGGCCAGGGCGCCCACCTCGCCCGGCTCGTGCAGGCCGGGCAGCGGGGCCGCCGAGTCGAGGTGCTGCACGCGCCCGGCCAGCGTCTCCAGGGGCCGCAGCGCGCTGCGCACCTGGGAGGCCACCAGCGCGCCCACCACCGTGCTCAGGCCCAGCAGGGTCAGCGTGGCGATCAGCGCGTAGCGGCGCAGCAGCTTCTCCAGCGGCTCCAGGCTGCGGCCGACCTCCACGCTCAGCGTGCCCTCGCGCTGCGACGCGACGACGTACCGCCCCGCGCGGCGCACCACGTGCGTGTCCGCGCCGTTCAGGAAGTCCGGGTCGAGGCGTGCCGGGCCAAGCGCGCCGCCGGACCATGCCCGCACGCCGCCCCGGTACACGCGCGCGGTGGCAGTCACGCCGTTCTCCTCCAGGATGTCGCGGGCGGTGGCGTTCAGGCGCCCTGGGGTGGTGTCGGCGATCGCCAGCAGCGCCTCGGCCTGGGCGTCCACCTGCCGGGTGATGGACGACAGCTCGACGCGCCACAGCACCGTGCCCGCCACGCCGGCGAAGGCGAGCAGCGCCAGCAGCACCGCCGCGAAGGTCAGCAGCGTCAGGCGGGTGCGCAGGGTCATGAACCGAGTATTCCGCAGCGGGCCGTGCGGCGCGCGGCGCTACTCGCCGTCGGGGAAGGCGTAGCCGATGCCGCGCAGCGTCTGCACCACGTCGTCGCCCAGCTTGCGGCGCAGGTTGCGCACGTAGGTGTCCACCACGTTCGACTCCGCGTCGAAGCGGCCGTCCCACACCCGGTCGATGAGTTCCTCGCGGGTGTACACCCGGCCCGGATGCGACGCGAGCACCTCCAGAAGCGAGAACTCCTTGGCGGTCAGCGCGACCCGCGTGCCCGCGCGCGACACGGTGCGCGCCGTCCAGTCCAGGCGCAGGTCACGCCACACCCGCGCGCTCTGCACCTCGGCGCGGCCCCGGCGCACCAGGGCCCGCAGCCGCGCCTGCACCTCGCCCAGGTGGAAGGGCTTGACCAGGTAGTCGTCGCCGCCCGCGTCCAGTCCGGTAATCCGGTCGTCCACACCGTCGCGGGCCGTCAGGAACAGAACCGGGGTGGCCAGGCCGGTGGCGCGCAGCTCGCGCACCAGGTCGAAGCCCGCCTGGGCGCCCTCGGGCAGGCCCACGTCCACCATCAGGGCGTCGAAGGGAAAGTTGTCGGCCAGGGCGCGGGCCTCGTCGGCACTGGCGGCCTCGTCCACGGCGTACCCGGCTTCCCGCAGGTTGGCCACCAGCGGGCGCCGGATCTCGGGTTCATCCTCCACGACGAGAAAACGCATGCCCGTAGCTTAACGGCCACAGTTCACGGCTCCATGAACCGCGCCGGGCCTACACTGATCCATGACCATCCATCGTGCGTGGCCGTGGCTGTGCGTCGTGACCGCCGTCCTGCTCGCCGGGTGCGCCGGGCCCCGCCGCGCGGCCGCGCAGGTGGGCAATGAGGTGGGCACCGTGGCGACCGGGGGCGCAGCCGGCGCCCTCCAGGTCAAGGACCGTGCGGCGGCGCAGGCGGCCGACGTGTACGCCCGGGGCTGTGCCCTGGCCCTGGAGGCGCAGCGGGCCGCGACCGGTCAGCTCGATCCCGCCGTGGACGGGCGGCCATGCAGCGACGCCGCACTGGGCAGCGGCGCGCAGGCGGCCCCGCCGGAGGTGCGCGCCAGCGTGGTGCAGGTGTCGGGTGCGGGCTACATGGTCACGGTGACGGATCACGCCGGGCAGGTGCACACGCGCCGCGCGCCCTGAGGGCCGGACTTCCATTCCATGCTGACCTGCCGTCGGCATACTGTCGCCATGACCGCTGACCGGCCCGTGGTTCCCGGCGCTTCCCTTGTGTCCCAGACGTCCCAGCAGCCGGAACCGCCTGTCGCGCCGCCCAGCACGTGGGCGCGGCTGTGGCGCTGGCCGCTGTTTCAGCTCGCCGTGTATGTCCTGGTCGCCTTGGCGGCGTGGCGGCTGCTGGGCGAGGTGCACACCATCCTGGTCAGCACCCTGGTCGCGTACCTGCTGGCGAACCTCGCCAACCCGCTGCTGACGCGCCTGGAACGCCGCGGTGTGCCGCGCCCGGCGGGGATCGTGCTGCTGGTGCTGGCCTTCTTCGGCGTGCTCGCCATGATCTCGCCGCTGGTGTCCACCATCGTGCGCGAGGTGCAGGCCCTGATCGCGCAGGCGCCCAGCCTGCTCGAACGCCTGAACGACACGCTGCGCCGCCTGTCGGCCCGCTCGCCCCTGCTCGCCAGCGCCCAACAGCAGTTCGAGGCGTGGGTGAAGGTCAACCAGCAGGCCCTGCCGGGCCGCCTGAGTACGTCGCTGGGCTCGCTGCTGTCGCCGTCGGGCGCGCTGTTCAGCGGTGTGAAGGGGGCGTTTGGTCTGCTGGGACAGGCCTTCATCACGCTGGTGATCGCGATTTACATGATGGCGATCTACCCCAGCATCGGCCCCTTTCTGGTGCGCCTGCTGCCGCTGCGCTTTCAGGCACATGCGGCGGACGTCGGCGGGCACGTGGGCCGCGCCGTCGGCGGGTACTTCCGCGGGCAGATCACGGTCGCGCTGATCCTGGGCGTGGTGATCGCCACCGGCCTGACCCTGCTGGGCGTGCCGTCGGGCCTGGCGATCGGGTTCCTGGCGGCGCTGCTGAACATCGTGCCGTACCTGGGCGTGATCCTCTCGGTCGTGCCGGCGCTGCTGCTCGCCATCCCGCTGGGCGGTCTGAAGGTGGCGCTGGTCGCCGCACTGTTCCTCGCCGCGAACCAGCTCGAGGGCCACGTGATCGCGCCGCGCGTGGTCAGCCACAGCACCAACCTGTCGTCGCTGGCGGTGCTGCTCGCCATCGTGTTCGGCGTGGAGACCTTCGGCCTGATGGGCGCGGTGATCGCCGTGCCGCTGGTCGCGCTGCTCAAGTCCCTGCTGGACGCGTACTACTACCCCAGCCGCCCATACCGCGCGGTGGCTCCCGACGCCGTGCCGGGGCCTGTGGTGGCCCCGCCGGTCGTCGTCACGGACGCGGAGGAGGCGGAGCCGGTCATCACCGCCCGCTGACGGGAGCGCCGCTCAGGGCCGCTCGATCACCGTGCCGGCCGTGTCGATGGGCAGATCCTGCACGCGGCCGGTCAGGCCGTTGCGCGCCATGACGCCGTGCAGGTAGGTGTGCAGCCGCTGCGTGGGCTCGCGCGTGTCGTGGAAGCACAGCACGGTCGGGCCGGCGCCGCTCAGGGCCGCGCCCAGCGCGCCGTGGCGGTGCGCGTCGTCCAGGATGTCGCTCAGGCCCGGCACCAGTGGCGCGCGCCACACCTGGTGGATGTAGTCCTGCATGGCGTGGCGCAGCAGGTCCAGGCGGCCCACGCTCAGCGCGGCGGCCAGCAGCGCCGCGTGCGACAGGGCGTGCACGGCGTCCGCGCGGCTGTACTCGCGCGGCAGCACCGCGCGGGCCTTGCTGGTGCTCAGCTCGAAGTCCGGCACCAGCACCGTCACGCCCAGGTTCGCGGGCGGATTGAGCCGGATGTAGTGCGTGCCCAGCTTGTCCAGCGTGGCGACCACGATGCCCCCGAACAGCGCCGGCGCGACGTTGTCCGGGTGGCCTTCCTCGCGCGCGGCCACGTCCAGCACCGCCGCGTCGTCCAGCGGGCGGCCCAGCAGCTCGTTGCCGGCCACGATCCCGGCGACCAGCGCCGCCGCGCTGCTCCCCAGGCCGCGCGCCAGCGGCACCTCGGTCTCGATCTCCACGCGGGCGGGGGGCAGGTCGCGTCCGGCGCGCCGGGCAGCCAGCAGCATCGCCCGGTACACGTAGTTGCTCTCGTCGGCGGGCGTGCCCTCCAGATCCGGCCCCAGCGGCACGACCTGCGTGACCGCCTGGGGCGTGACGCGCAGGGTGGTGTACAGCGGCACGCTCAGACCCAGCGAGTCGAAGCCCGGCCCCAGGTTCGCGGAACTGGCCGGCGCGCGGACGGTGAAGGTGCTCACGGCACGCCGGCCACCGGCCGGACGGCACGGACGTGGCGCCCGGGGACGGGCACGCGGTGCGGAAACGCTGGGGTGATGCCGGGCATGCGGACTCCTCCATGGCCCCGGGGGGCGGCTGCCGGCCATGCTACGCGACGCACGGCCCCCGCCGCGCCACGGCCCTCAAGACAACTCCAGGGGCGTCCGCGGCGCGGGGGCACGCCGGCAAAATGCTTTACCTGCTCGTCAGGAATGAGAACGCTGGACCCCGAAATCGGGCAGAAATTTACCCCGGGTTTGCGGGACATCCATCCCGTCTTCGCCCCCTCTTGAGAAAGTGCGCCAGTGTTCATTCGGCTCTTCTGCCCCGTCTCATGCTGCCCCCACAACGAGCTTCTTCGTTGACCCCACAGTCTTAGAGGAGGAAGAAACATGAGTTGGATCATCCTTATCCTGGTTGGTGCCCTCTGCGGTTGGCTCGCAAGCCTCATCATGAAGACGGACGCCCAGCAGGGCGCCGTCGCGAACATCCTGATCGGTATCGTCGGTGCGGTGCTGGCGCAGTTCATCTTCGCCAACCTGCTCGGCATCGGTGGCGCGACCGCCGCCGGCAACGGCTTCTCCTTCTGGAGCATCATCTGGGGCGTGGTCGGCAGCGTGATCCTGATCGCCATCCTCAAGGCCCTGCGCGTTCTGCGCTAAGTTCTTCCGCGGTTCCGGCCGGGTGTCCTCAGGGCACCCGGCCTTCTCTTGTGGTCGGGTCTGTCGCGGGGCCGCGGCGTCTTCCGCCTCCCGGCGTCCATGTGCTACAGTCGGAAGGCTTGTCCGATCCCGTCCGGCGAGCGGCCGTCCGAAACGGGCGGCGCGCTGGTCCCGGCCAGAACCACAGGATCTGGACTGAAGAAGGAGTAATCACCATGGCGAAAGTGTGCGAAGTGTGCGGTAAGGGGCCGATTGTCGTGAACTCGGTCATCCGCCGGGGCAAGGCCCGCGCGGCGGGCGGCGTGGGCCGCAAGGTCACGGGTATCACCCGGCGCGTGCAGAAGCCCAACCTGCAGCCCCTGACGGTCACGCGCGGCGGCGTGAGTCTGCGCCTGCGCGTGTGCAGCAAGTGCCGCAAGAGCCTCACGGTCTGAGTCCAGAGCGCAAATGGCACCCCCACCCAGCATCGGGTGGGGGTTTTTCTTGGCCCGGGAGTGCCGGGTTTACAGGGCGCGCTTTGGTCGGTCGGCCACGAACGTGCCGATCACCAGCAGGACCGTACCCACCACCACGCAGCTGTCCGCGATGTTGAAGATCGGGAAGCCGCCCTGCCCGATGGCGTTCGTCACGGCGCTCAGGGGCGGCGCGTGGATCATGTCGGTCACCCGGCCCAGCCGCAGGCCGTCGATGGCGTTGCCCACTGCGCCGGCCGAGATCATGCCCAGCACCACCGCCAGAAAGGCCGGCTGTGGTCGCCACAGCAGGTATCCCAGGATCGCCAGCCCCACCACCAGCCGGCCCAGGGCCAGCGGCGTGGCGCTGCCGCTGAACATGCTCCACGCGGCCCCGGTGTTGAAGGTCAGCACCCACTCCAGAAGGCCCGGCACCGCCACGACCGGCGGCTGGCCCGGCGTCAGGTGCGTCAGTGCCCAGGTTTTCAGGGCCTGGTCCGCAGCGAGCAGGAGCACGAACACCGCCACGGGCAGCCAGAGCGGGGAACGGCGGGCAGGGCCAGTCAGGAGGGACACGCCGCGCAGTATATGGAGTGCGCCCTGTCAGGTCGGTGCGTCGAAGCCGAGGGAGGAGAAGTGGAGTCAGACGCCTCACCGTGCCCTTCCCCTTGTCGGCGCACAATGACCGCATGGCGAACGTCGAATCCTTCGATCTGGATCACACCAAAGTCCGCGCACCCTACGTCCGGCTGGCCGGCGTGAAGGCCACGCCGCGGGGCGACCACATCAGCAAGTACGACCTGCGGCTGCTGCAGCCCAACCAGGGGGCCATCGATCCGGCGGCCATCCATACCCTGGAGCATCTCCTTGCCGGCTACCTGCGCGACCACCTCGAGAACGTGGTGGATGTCTCGCCCATGGGCTGCCGGACCGGCCTCTATATGGCGGTGATCGGAGAGCCGGATGAACAGGGCGTGCTCGGCGCCTTCGAGGCGGCCCTGCGCGACACGGCCGGCCACGACCGCCCCATTCCCGGGGTCAGCGAACTCGAGTGCGGCAACTACCGCGACCATGACCTCGACGCCGCGCGTCGTCACGCCCGCGAGGCCCTGGCGCAGGGCTTGAAGGTGCAGGAGACGGTGCTGCTCGACCGCTCTGGCACGGCCTCCATGTGATTCTGTGCGAGATCGGCCAAGGGGAGTTGACAGAACACGTCAAGGCCTGTATTGTTTCTGAGCCTCTTCGGAGGCGAGGCGCATGACAACCCGGACGAGAAGAGCGAGAACTGCGAAGTGTACGCGCGCTTCACAAGAAGCGCGTGACTGAATGACGCAAGAGGTCAAGAGAACAAGGATCCACGGTGGATGCCCTGGCACTGGAGCCGATGAAGGACGCGATTACCTGCGAAAAGCCCT